>DAOLRO010000030.1:0-20032 GCA_035418665.1 Phycicoccus sp. | reverse complement strand
CCCGACACATCGTCCTCGACCTGCCCGAGTGCGAACTCGTCCGCCGTCCCGGCCGACCGCAGTTCGACGAACCACCCTTCTGAACATCCCGGCCTCGGGCCGTCGCCGGACCCTCGAGACGCGACGTGGCCAACCATGGTGCCCCACGGCATACGGCACGCAGTTGGCCCTCCCCACGACGACGGGGCACATGGCACGGCTGCATCGGGAGGCGCGACGCGTGGGTGACTACGGGAGTCGACCGGCTCGATGGGGCAGACTCGGAACCGTGAGCACCACGCCTGCTGAGACCACCGTTGCCCTCGGGGCGGGGTTCACCAGTGCCGACATGGTCCTCAACATCGGACCCCAGCACCCAGCGACGCACGGCGTGCTTCGACTCAAGATCGTCCTCGACGGTGAGCGCATCGTCAGCGCCGACCCGATCATCGGCTACATGCATCGGGGCGCGGAGAAACTCTTCGAGGTCCGCGACTACCGCCAGATCACGGTGCTGGCCAATCGGCATGACTGGCTCTCGGCCTTCAGCAACGAACTCGGCGTGGTCCTCGCCGTCGAGGACATGCTCGGCATGGAGGTCCCCGAGCGTGCCGTGTGGATCCGCACGCTGCTCGCCGAGCTCAACCGGGTGCTCAACCACCTGATGTTCTTGGGGTCCTATCCGCTCGAACTCGGCGCGATCACGCCGATCTTCTATGCCTTCCGGGAGCGGGAAGAACTCCAAGCCGTCATGGAGGAAGCCTCCGGCGGCCGGATGCATTACATGTTCAATCGGGTCGGTGGCCTGAAGGAGGACGTGCCGGCGGGATGGCTCGGCCGGGTGTCCGCCGCCATCACGTCGGTGCGACGTCGGCTCCCGGACCTCGAGTCCATGCTGGTCGGCAACGAGATCCTGCGCGCCCGAACCCTTGGCGTGGGTGTCCTCGACGCGGCAACATGCGCGACCTACGGGGTGTCCGGTCCGATCGCCCGAGCCAGCGGTCTGGACATCGACCTGCGCCGCGATGCGCCGTCATTGGCGTATGCCGAGTTGTTCGGTCCCAGCGGACCCGGGCGCGTCGTGACCCGGACGGAGGGTGACTGCCTGGCCCGCCTGGAGGTGCTCCTCGAACAGGTCCGGGTCTCCCTCGACCTGGCCGACGCCTGTGTCGATCGACTCGCCACCCTGCCGGCCGGGCCGGTCAACCAGCGACTCCCCAAGGTGCTCAAGGTGCCCGAGGGCGAGATCTATGTGGCGACCGAGAACCCGTTGGGGTTCAACGGCTACTACCTCGTGTCCCGTGGTGAGAAGACCCCCTGGCGGCTCAAGCTCCGATCGGCCTCCTTCAACAACGTCCAGGTCCTCTCACACATGCTGCCGGGTCAACTGGTCTCCGACATGGTGGCCATCCTCGGCTCGATGTTCTTCGTCGTCGGCGACGTCGACAAGTGAACGCGCGCCCTCCAGCCGACACCCGCCGAGCCCACAGATCAGGAGTTTGACCCCCGCCGGCTCCGGTCATCGGCACTGTCGTCAGGTGGCTCGACACGACACCAGGACTGGGCCAGGAGTCCGGCACCGGCCAACAGCATGGCTCCCACCGTCAGTGCCGCGAAGCGCCAGATGGCTTCCCGGTAGACCGTGAGGTCTCGCTCGGCGACCGCAAGGGCGAGTTGCGCGGCATACCAACCGGTGAGGGCAGCACCCGTCAGCGCCGCTGCCTGCGCGAAGACGAGGGCTCGAGCCGCGCGCAAGGGGTCGAGCACCCGCCTGGCCCTGCCCTGCAGGTGGTTGCGCACCGGCCAGGCGAGCACGAGCACGAAGACAACGAGCAGTGCGAAGAGGACCGCTCCGAGGAGCGGTGGGGCCGGGATCAGTCGGCCACTGCGTTGCCACAGGGTCCAACCGATCGCGGAGATCCCTCCGACGACCAGCGCGACCGAAGCCACTCGTCCCTGCGTGAGTCCAGCACGGGTCACTGGCAACACCCGCCGGTGTCATCAGGACGTGCCCGCACGCCGGTGAGGTCCACCCGACCCACGAGTTCCGCGACGGCCACGACCTCGTCTCCGACACGAAGCCGCGCCTCGGGATCGACGTCGAGCCAGGGCGCCAGGACGAAGCCGCGCTCATACGCTCGCGGGTGGGGCAACGTGAGGTCGTCCAAGTCACTGCGCCACTCGGTGACACCCCCGGGCTCGCCCCACTGAATGAGATCGAGATCGAGCGTCCTTGCACCCCAATGGACTTCGCGCACTCGACCGTGGTCCGCCTCGATCTCGTGCAGCGCGCCCAACAGTCGTGGGGCGGACCAACGCGTCCGCCCGGTCACGACGCAATTCAGGTATGCCGGTTGGTCGGGTCCCCCGACCGGCTCCGTTTCGAAGGTGGCCGAGACCGAGAGATCGGACAGACCGGCCAGGCCATCGAGGGCTGCCACCGCCGCGAACAAGGTGGCCTCGGCGTCGCCGAGGTTCGCGCCGAGCGCGATCACGACGGGCACGGGAGCACGGCGGCGCGTCACGCTGACGGTCACATCACCGAAGGGCACGCCGACCGGTGCCTGTGGCTTGTGCACGGTGACCGTCACCTCATCGACCAGCCGGTGAACGGCGAGAACGTCCTCGGCGATGACCTCGGCGAGGCGCTCGATGAGGTCGAACGGCTCGCCCTCGATCCGCCCCAGGACCTGGGCGCCGATCTCCCCATAGTTCACGGTCCGAGCGAGGTCATCGGAGCGACCGGCGGACGCCAGCGCGAGCTCAAGGGCCACATCCACGACAAAGGTCTGTCCGTCGCGCTTCTCATGGTCGAAGACGCCGTGGTGCCCGGTGCCCGAGACTCCCGTCAACCTGATCACGTCAGCCATCACCATGCTCCTCGTTCGAGTCAGCGCCGCTCAGCGCCTCGGCGACGTCGAGGGCGTCCACCGTGCCGCAGACCTCGTGGACGCGCAGTCCCCAGACCCCGTGCAGCGCTGCGTGGAAGGAGGTCACCGCAGTGGCGACGTCTCGGGCCTCCGGCAGGCGCTCGGCGCCGGCAGCTCGACCGACACGACCGAGGAAAGCCTTGCGGGACGTGCCCAAGAGCAGTGGTTGACCCAGGGCGTGGAGATCGCCGAGGTGCCGTAGCAGCGCCCAGTTGTGCTCTGCCGTCTTGGCGAACCCCAGGCCCGGGTCGAGGATCAGGTGCTCGGGGCGAATCCCGGCCTGTAACAACACATCCCGGCGTTCCCCCAACTCGGTCACCACGTCCGTCACGACATCGTCATAGACAGCGCGCGACTGCATGTCCACGCTGTGGCCCCGCCAGTGCATGGCGATGAAGGGCAGGTCCGTCGACGCCGCGAACGAGGCCATGTCGGGGTCGGCCAGGCCGCCACTGACGTCATTGATGAAGGTGGCCCCCGCAGCGACGGCAGCCTCGGCGACCGCGGCGCGCATGGTGTCGACCGACACGACGCATCCCTCACCGACGAGCGCTCCGACGACCGGGAGCACCCGACGCAGTTCCTCACTGAGGTCGGGTCGCTGCGCGCCCGGACGCGTCGACTCACCCCCGACGTCGAGGATCTGGGCACCCTCGCGCCACAACGCGAGCCCGTGGCGGATTGCGGCACCCGGCTCGAACCACTGACCACCGTCGCTGAAGGAATCAGGGGTCACGTTGACGACCCCCATGACGATCGGCCGCCGCCAGCTTCCCGGATCCACGGTCGGCGCCACGGGTGTTGGCGAGGGGAGATCGTCACCACGCCCCGGCATACCGGCGTCTGGTCTCTTGCCGGTGGCCATCAGCGGCCGCCGCGGAAGGGAAGCGTGAGGCGCGGGAACACGATGAAGGCCTCGGCCTGTCCCGCGGCGATGCTGACCCGCACGAAGTCGGCCACCCTGGGGTAGATGACAAAGCGTGGGAACCACACGGGTTGGAACTTCGCGTTGAACTTGTAGAGACTCTCGAGTTGGAACCATTTGTTACCCAGGACGAGCAGCTTGCGCCATGTCTTGAGGACCGGTCCGGCCCCGAGTTTCTCGCCACGCTCGAAGGTGCTCCGGAACATCGCGAAGTTCAGCGACACCCGGTTGATGCCGAGCTCCGGCGCCTTGGCGAGCGCATCGACGATGAGGAGTTCGTTGATCCCCGGGTCGGCCGCATGGTTGCGCCGCATGAGATCCAACGACATGCCGTCCTCGCCCCAGGGCGCGAACTGCAGCATGCCCTCGATGATGCCGTCCTTGGTCGCCACGACGACGACCGCATCCGGGTCCCGATCGGCGTCGAAGACCCGCGACGTCGCCATCGAGAAGCCGCGCTCGGTGTTGCCGACGCGCCACGCCTCGGCATCATTGAGGGCCTTCTCCCGCCACGGCGCTGGCGTGTCACGCACCCGCATCATCTCGGTCGCATAGCCCTGCCTGCGGATGCGGTTGACCATCTGCCGGACATTGCGCATCGTGCGCCCGTCCAGGCTGAAGACACGGGTGTCGACGATCGCCTCGTCCCCCAGTTCGAGGGCCTGGAAACCGGTCTCGCGGACCCAGATCGTGCCCGCCAACTCCGAACACCCGAGCACACCTGGCGTCCAGCCGTGAGAATCGGCCAGGTCGAGGAAGGCGCGGATCGCCCCGGGCCAGGCCTCGGGATCACCAAGCGGGTCACCGGAGGCGAGCACCACGCCCGAGACGACGCGATAGGCGATCCCCGACTTGCCCGTCTCCGACCACACGATCTCCTTGTCCTGACGGGTGTTGAAGTAGCCCAGCGAGTCCGGATGGGCCTCCAGCAGGGAGCGGATCCGCGCGTCATCCTGGGCGTCAATGGTGCTCGACTGTCGCGGCGAGCGCAGGAAGAGATAGAGCGGGACGAGGATGGTCACCAGCCCAAGGCCCATCAGGACCCACGAGATCACCTGGAGCAGGGGCGAAGGTGTCACGGCATAGTCGTTGAGGTCCTGCCCGAGCATGCCGCTGACCGCCACTGACAGGGCATCACTGAGCCCGAGGCGCTGCTCCCCGAACAGACCGACGGAGTTGCGGCGGACGAAGAGCGTGCCGATGACCAGTGACCCGACGAGCAACCCCAGGAAGACCCAGAGCGCCTGCCACCTGGTCCGCGGATCACTGTGCGCGTTGAACTCCTTGCGATAGACGAGGAGCAGGATCAGCACGGTCGCCGCGAGGATCGTCGCGACAGGGGTCCGGAGGACGTGGCCCTCGAGCAGACGCAATGCCAGTGACGTCGCGACCAGTGCGATTGCGGCCCACCAACCGCGCACCTTCCCGCGTTTGACCGAGTGGGCCACCATGATGAGGAAGACCCCGGAGAGGATCGAGAAGACCGTCGCCACGCTCTCTGCGGTGCCCGGCACGTATTCGGCGATCACGTCAATCCGCGAGCGCCATGGACGCACAGCCGCGGACAGGATGTTGAGGAATCCGACGAGGTAGATCAGGGTCCCGATGCGCGAGGGAGCCTTGGAGGGTGCGAGGAATCGGCTGAGGACATCAGCCGAGGGGCCGGATTCGTTGGCTGCCGGAGCACTCACCTGCGGGCTGCGGTTTTCGCGGGGGGCCTTGATGGAGGGTATGCCGTGCTCCGCCCGGGCAGCCTTGGTCGCCGCCTTCTCCTTGGCCATCGGTGAGGGGGTCGCCATTGCTTCGGCCTTGGCGCGCTCCCGCATCACCTGGTTCGCGCGCTGCTCCGCCTCCTCGGGAGAGGAGCCGCTGGCCAGAGCCTCGGCGATCGCAGCGTCGCGTTGGGCCTTGATGCGGGCTCGCCTGGCCCGTGAGGACTCCGTGGGGGTCCCGGGCGTCGGATGGTCCGGGACGGGTCGATCGTGATCTTCCGGTGGGACCGGATCGGTCACCGCTGGCCCCCCAGGAGCAGGGACATCGCCTCAGCCCGGGTCGCGGGGTCGCGCAACTGTCCGCGCACGGCCGAGGTGATGGTGCGCGCCCCCGGCTTGCGGACGCCGCGCATGGTCATGCAGAGGTGCTCGGCATCGACGACGACGATGACGCCCTGCGCATCCAGATGCTCGACGAGGGCGTCAGCGACCTGCGACGTGAGACGCTCCTGCACCTGGGGCCGACGCGCGAAGATGTCGACGAGTCGGGCCAGTTTGGACAGACCGGTGACCACTCCGCTCACGGCCGGGATGTAGCCGACATGGGCGACGCCGTGGAAGGGCAGCAGGTGGTGCTCGCAGGTGCTGTAGACCTCGATGTCGCGCACGATGATCATTTCTTCGTGGTCGATCGAGAAGGTGGTCGAGAGCACGTCGGCCGGGTCCATGTGCAGGCCCGCGTAGAGCTCGGCGCACGCCCGTGCGACGCGCCCGGGCGTCTCCTGCAGACCCTCCCGATCGGGGTCCTCCCCGATCGCGATGAGCAACTCGCGAACGGCGGCCTCGGCACGCGGCTGGTCGACCCGGCCCAGATCAGCGGGCATCCTGGTCAACCCCTTCACCGTCGGGCGTCTCCACGATCTGGGTCTTGCCCGCGTCGCTGTCCTCGGGCGAGACCGCACCAGCCGCGGCGGCAGCGTCGATGGCGTCGGCAGTCCCGGCGTCACCCGGCGCCGGAGTGGCCCCTTCGGGGGTGCCCGCGGGATTCGTGATGACTCGCTCGGCGATCTCCTCACCCAGATGTGTCGGGCCAACACCGTTGGAGCCTCCGTTGAGCGCCGCGCGCTCTGCCGGAGTGAGGACCGGCGGCAGCGTGCTGACCGAACGGTGCTCGCCGGAGAGCCACTGGGGACGGTGCGGTCGCTTGACCAGCGGCTCGAAGATCCTGGCGATGTCCGCGGCCTGCAGCGTCTCCTTCTCGAGCAACTCGAGGACGAGGGCATCGAGGATGTGCCGATTGTCGTTGATGACGTGCCAGGCCTCGTCGTGGGCGGCCTCGATGAAGCGGCGCACCTCTTCGTCGACCACGGAGGCCACGCGCTCGGAGTAGTCCCGCTGGTGTCCCATGTCGCGGCCGAGGAAGACCTCACCCTGACTCTGGCCGAGCTTGACCGCACCCACGCGCTCGCTCATGCCGAACTCCGTGACCATCTTGCGGGCCATCGCGGTGGCCTTCTCGATGTCGTTGGAGGCGCCGGTCGTCGGGTCGTGGAAGATCATCTCCTCGGCGACGCGGCCACCCAGGGCGTAGGCGAGTTGGTCGAGGATCTCGTTGCGGGTGGTCGAGTACTTGTCGTCGATCGGCATGACCATCGTGTAGCCCAGGGCGCGACCCCGAGGCAGGATCGTCACCTTGGTCACGGGGTCGAGGTGGTTCATCGCGGCGGCGACGATGGCGTGACCGCCCTCGTGGTAGGCGGTCATCTTGCGCTCATTGGCGGACATGATGCGCGTGCGCTTCTGCGGACCGGCGATGACGCGGTCGATGGCCTCGTCAAGGACTTCGTTGTCGATGAGCTTCTTGTCCGTGCGGGCCGTGAGGAGCGCGGCCTCGTTGAGGACGTTGGCCAAGTCGGCACCGGTGAACCCGGGGGTGCGGCGAGCCACGGCCAGCAGGTCGACGCCCGCGGCCATCGGCTTGCCCTGCGCGTGCACCTCGAGGATCCGGTGACGGCCGATCATGTCGGGAGCCTCGACCGCGATCTGGCGGTCGAAGCGGCCCGGGCGCAGCAGAGCCGGGTCGAGGATGTCGGGTCGGTTGGTCGCAGCGATCAGGATGACGTTGGTCTTGACGTCGAAGCCGTCCATCTCGACGAGGAGTTGGTTGAGGGTCTGCTCGCGCTCGTCATGCCCGCCACCGAGGCCGGCGCCGCGGTGACGACCCACAGCGTCGATCTCGTCGACGAAGACGATGGCCGGGGCATTGGCCTTGGCCTGCTCGAAGAGGTCACGCACGCGGGAGGCACCGACACCGACGAACATCTCGACGAAGTCCGAACCGGAAATCGAGTAGAAGGGCACTCCGGCCTCGCCGGCGACCGCACGGGCGAGCAGGGTCTTGCCCGTGCCGGGCGGTCCGTAGAGCAGGACACCCTTGGGGATCTTGGCACCGACCGCGAGGAACTTGGCCGGGTCGGCGAGGAAGTCCTTGATCTCGTGAAGTTCCTCGACGGCCTCATCGGCGCCGGCCACGTCCGCAAACGTCACCTTCGGAGTGTCCTTGCTCGCCAGCTTGGCGCGGGACTTGCCGAACTGCATCACCCGGGAGCCACCGCCCTGAGCCTGGCTCATCATGAACCAGAAGAGACCGACGAGCAGGAGCACCGGGAAGATGCTGATGAGGAAGGTCCAGAAGAAGCTGTCGCCCTTGATCTCGTCGGTGTAGTTGTCCGCGACGTGCTCGTTGACGAGGGTCACGAGTTCCGGTGCGCGGGCATCGATGAACTCGGTGCGCACCTTGGCCGCGCCGCTGATGCCGGCGTCCTTGTCGGTGAAGGACTGACCCTTCTTGAGGTCGAGGTCCAGCAGGTTGGAACTCGTGAAGTGGGCCTTCTCGACCTTGTCGGACTGGATCAACTGCACGGCCTGGGCCGTGGTGATCTTGGAATAGCCGCCGCTGCTGTCGAAGGAGAACACCGCCAGGGTGAGGGCGATGACGATGAGCACCCAGAAGAGGGGTGCTCGGAAGACGCGCTTGATGTCCATTGATCGGTGGGCCCGGGGGCCCCTCCTCCTGCTCGTTCAGCGGGTGCACGGGTGCGGCAGGGCTCGCCACCCCGTCATCGGGTACACGCTACCCGCCACCGGAGGTCCCGGCAGCGGTGATCCGTGCAGGTCAACGCCGGACGAGCGCCGGACGTTCCACGCTGGCAGCCAGGTGGCCGCGTGCCCTCAGGAGTAGACGTGAGGCGCGAGGGTCCCGACGCAGCGCAGGCCGCGATACTGCTCGGCGTAGTCGAGCCCGTAGCCGACGACGAACTCGTTGGGGATGTCGAAGCCCACCCACTTGACGTCGACCTCGACCTTGGCCGCATCCGGCTTGCGCAGCAGCGTGCAGATCTCGACCGATGCCGGGCTGCGTGACTCCAGGTTGGCCCGGATCCACGACAACGTCAGGCCGGAGTCGACGATGTCCTCGACGATGAGCACGTGCTTGCCGGTGATGTCGGTGTCGAGGTCCTTGAGGATCCGCACCACACCCGACGACTTGGTCCCTGACCCGTAGGACGAGACCGCCATCCAGTCGACCGGCGCCGTGATCGGGAGGGCGCGCATGAGGTCGGCCATGACCATGACCGCCCCTTTGAGCACGCCCACGAGCAGCAGGTCCTTCCCGGCATACTCGGATGCGATCTCGGCCGCGAGTCCGTCGAGCTTGGCGTGGATCTGCTCCTCGGTGAGCAGGACGTGCTCGAGATCGTTCGACATGTGGGCAGCGTCCACGAGGCTCTCCTCAAGGTGGCGGCGGGGGTGTCCGTGCAGTGGTCTCGGTCCAGACTATCGGTCCGGCGCGGCCGGCCCGATGGTCACCTCTCCCCCTCGCCGAGCGACCCGCAGGTCCCCAGGGACGTGCAAGGGGCCCTGGCCGTGCCAGTCAGTCAGCAGTCGATCGCATTCGTCGGTATGCCGTGCGCTCACCTGGCCTCCCGGCGCACCCGCCGCGATGAGCAGCCGTCGCCACACCCGCGTCCGGATGGCCCGCGGCATCTCCAGCAGCGCCGCTACCTCGACAGTCACCGGCTCCCGCCGATTCGATGTATTCGGCGCCCGGAATCCGGTCGTGTAATACATCGAATCGGCGAGGGCGTCGAGGTGGTCGGCGTCCTCGCGCAGTTGGTCGGCCGAGCGTGCCAGTGCCGTGGCGATCCCAGGGCCGAGGTCGCGCTCGAGGTCGCCGAGCGCTCGCCGCGCCCTCACCCGCAGGTATGCCGGGTCGTCGTTCATCGGGTCGTCCCACCAAGCCATCCGCTCGGCTTGGCAGGAAGCACGGGTCTGCTCACGCGTCACGCCGAGCAGCGGTCGCCGGAAGGTGCCGCGATGTGCTCGCATCCCGGCCAGCGAGCGCGCCCCGCTCCCTCGTGCCAGGCCCAGGAGCACCTGCTCGGCCTGATCGTCGAGGGTGTGTCCCAACAGGACGACCGCGGCCCCGAGTCGTCGGGCTGAATCCTCGAGCGCGGTGTAGCGGGCCTCTCGGGCTGCGGCCTCCAGGCCGTCGCTGCCCTGATCGACCTGCACGCGAACGACCTCGACGGGGGCCAGCCCGAGGAGGCCCGCCCACTCGCCGACCATGGTGGCGATGTCAGCAGAGTCCGGCTGCAGTCCGTGGTCGACGACCACCGCACCGGCCCGCAGGAGCATTTTGTCCGCTTCGAAGGCCACGGCGGCGGCGAGCGCCATCGAATCGGCCCCTCCGCTCACGGCCGTCAGGACCACCGCGTCGGGTGAGAGCTCCGCGAGAGCCGAGCGCACGGCATACCGGATGGCGGCCGTGGCGGGATGCGGACCGGGCATACCCACATTGTCGTCAGATGGTGCGGACCGCACGTCCGTGGGCCACTGCCCACACGGCCCTCAGGCGTGGACGCGGGCGACCCAGGCCTGCGGGTCGGCGATCTCCTCGGGCAGCGGCAGTGTGTCGGGCGAGGTCCAGACCGCGTTGAAGCCATCGACCCCGACCCTGTCCTGGACACCGCGGACGAAGACCGCGCCGTCGCGATACTGAGCCATCTTCGCCTCGAGGCCGAGCAGCCGGCGCAGGATCTTGTCGAGAGCGCCTGCTCCCTTGCGGCGCTCGGTGAACTTGGCCCGGATCTCGGCGACGCTCGGGATGAGCACGGGACCGACGTCGTCCATGACCACGTCCGCATGTCCTTCGAGCAGCGACATGATCGCCGTGAGGCGGGCCATCTGCTCGCGTTGCTCCGGGGTCGTGAAGAGGTCGGCGAGCCCGGCGCCGCCCTCAGCGAACGCCTGGGGCAGCCGCTGGGCCACCTGCTTGGCGAGTTCCTGCACGGCATCGGGATCGGGGGCCAGGTCGACTGCCAGATGACGGGCCGCGCCGATGAGGTGGTCACGCAACCACGGGACGGCCGTGAACTGCACCCGGTGGGTCTCCTCGTGCATGCAGACCCAGGCCCGGAAGTCGGCAGCGTCCACGTCGAGGTCGCGCTGGACCTGCACGAGGTTCGGAGCGACGAGCATGAGTTGGGGTGTGCCCGCGGGCGCCAGGTCGTATTGGCCGAGCACCTTGGTCGCCATGAACGACAGCAGGGCGCCGGCCTCCGCCCCGGTGACCTTCGACCCGATGGCGGTGACGACGGCGCTGGGCTCGTGGGCGCGGGAGGCCAGGAGGGAGTCGAAGGCGGGGTCGAGCAGCGCCCTCATCGAGTCGGCGTTGGCGGCGATCCATGTCGGGCGGTCGACGACGACCGCGGCCGGCGCGTCATCGGGGGTGTGCAGGCGAGAGGTCTCGGCCACCGGCCCGTGCGCCGACCGGGCCGCCTCGCGGATCGCGCCGACCTCGGCAGCGGCCTCCTCGGCACTGATGTCCGGCCCGGAGGACACCAAGGTCCGTCCGGTCGCCTTCGCGAAATCCCAGTCGACGTAACTCGCCACGTGCCCTCCAGCCCCGGCCTCAGCGACAGCCACAGGCCGTGAGCACTGTCGCGAAGCGATCCAACGCCTCTCGGGCACCCTTCGTTCCCGGGCCGTTCGGCGGGACCGAGTTGGTCACGATGGCGAAGGTGAGCAGCCGACCCTGCGCATCGACCGTCGTTCCGGCCAAGGACGACACGCCCGTCAACGAGCCGGTCTTGGCCCGGGGTATGCCGGCCGCGGGCCTGGTGTCCGCCGCCTCGAAGCGCTCGGCCAGGGTGCCCGAGAGCCCGGCCACGGGGAGCTCGGCGATGATGCGGCGAAGCCCAAGGTCATTGCCGCCCACGGCGCGCGCCAGCACCGCGTCGATGACCGCGAGCGGAGCCGTCTGCCCGGGCGTGAGGCCGGATGCGTCCTTGATGCCCACGTTCGTGACGTCGATGCCCGCCTGCTCCAGTCGGTCCCGGACGTAGTCGCCGGTCACCCCGTCAGCGGGGACCTCCGCGCCGTCGTGGACCATCGCCTGGCGTGTGAGGTTCTCATAGATCGCGTTGTCGGATTCGGCGAGCGCGTGGGCGATGACATCGATGTAGGGCGCCGACTGCGCTGCACCCAAGACGGTGGCATCCCTGGCCACCGGGGTGGTCAATGCGAAATCACCCGCCACCTCCACCTTTCGCCCAGACGCCCGGAGCGCCTCGGCGAAGGCGTCCATCACGTCCGCATCGCTTTCCACTGCGGGGACACGGCCACGGATCGGACGCAGGTCGGCCAGACCGATCTGAGCGACACCACGGGTGTAGCCCAGGGTCACGTCCGACTTCGCCCAGGTGCTCACCGTCCTCGGACCTGCGGCATAGGTCGCATCGAGGTGGAGGGTCAGCGGACCGGCGGGAGCAGCTGCGTTGACCTTGGCCGCCAGATCGGCGAGCCCGGCGCGTCCCACGACCTCCCCCGGGTTGCCAGCGCCCCGGGCCAACAGGGTGTCGCCCCCGGCCACGAGGACGACGTCGCCTGGAGTCGCACCCGAGACGGCCTTGGTGGTCATGGTCGCGTCGAGGTCGAGCGCATCGGCCAGGGCGACCGACGCGAGCAACTTCTGGAGGGAGGCAAGGACGCGCGGTTGGTCGGCGGCTCGGGACAGGAGCACCTCGCCCGAGGCCGCGTCGCGCACGATCACGCCGACGTCGCGCCCCAGCGCAGCACTCCCCACGACCGGCGCGATGGCGGCCTCGAGGGCTGCCGGGTTGAGCGCAGGCGGCTCGGGGAGTTGCGCGGGAGCGATCGCCTGGGGAGCGGCCGCCAAGCCGGCCGGAATGGGCTCGGGAAGGGTCAGGATCCCGGGCACCATGTCCTTCGCGTCCGCCACGGCATACGCGCCCGTGCCGACCACCAAGAGGAGTGCGGTCAACGCGACAATGATGCGTTTCACGTCTCTCCGGCCCCTCACCTGTCACGCCGACTCCCGTCGATGCGGAAGACTGTGCCCAAGAGCCTAGGTGAAGACAGCGAAAGGACGACCAGTGGAGTTCGACGTCACGATCGAGATCCCCAAGGGGCACCGCAACAAGTACGAAGTGGACCACGAGACGGGGCGCATCCGCCTCGATCGCATGCTCTTCACCGCGATGGCCTACCCATCGGACTACGGCTACGTCGAGGACAGCCTGGGCGAGGACGGCGACCCTCTGGATGCTCTCGTCCTCCTCGACGAGCCGACCTGGCCGGGATGCCTCGTCCGGGCCCGGCCGATCGGGATGTTCCACATGCGCGACGAGGCCGGCGGCGACGACAAGATCCTGTGCGTCCCCGCGGGCGATCCCCGCAAGGCGAACATCAAGGAACTCGAGGACATCAGCGAGTTCTGGCGCCTGGAGATCCAGCACTTCTTCGAGACCTACAAGGACCTCGAGCCCGGCAAGTCTGTCGAGGGTGCGCACTGGACCGGCCGCGAGGAGGCCGAGCAAACCGTCCTGGAGGCCATCGAACGCGCGACGAGCGCCGGTGTCTCGACCGCCCGCTGGCGCACTCCCGACCAGGGGAACCGCGCCATCGCCGACGCCCGGGTGCGTCACACCGACGAGGAACTGCAGGCCGCCGTGCAGCGCGCCGTGCATGAACTCGCGACCAAGGAACGCCCACTCAGCGACGACTGAACCCGCATCAAGCCGGCGTCGTCCACAGACAACGGCGGGGTATGCCGTGGCCCCTGCGCCCGGCACACCCCGCCGTTGTCATGTGGTGTGGTCTCTCCTCACCAGACGCTGATGTGGACGTGGTCGTAGTGGTTCTGGGTGATCGAGCCCCGGTCCTCCATCCAGCGCCACGCTGAGGCCGACGTGCCCGGGAACCAGATGCGCTGGCGCCAGATGACGTAGGTGACGCTGAGGGAACCGGCATTGGACTGGACCCACGAGGCGACGGCATCGCCCTCGGCCTGCGACCGGATCATCACATCGACGGCGTTGCCGTCCTTGTGGTCACCCCAGGTGTCGGTCGGACGGTAGCCGCCGATGTTGGTGATCCCGAAGGTGTTGCGCACGCCGTTGTAGACGGCCTGCGCGTGAGGGGTCAGACCCCGCTGCGGGTAGTTGGCTCCCGAGTTGACCGGGGGCGCCGGAGGTGCGGGCTTCGGCTGCTCTTGCGGTGCAGCGGGCGTGTTTGCCTGCTGAGAGGCGGCCGCGGACGCTGCGGCAGCAGCAGCCGCTGCTGCAGCAGCCTGGCGCTCGGCCTCCTTCTGGGCGGCCTGAGCCGCGGCGACCCGCTCGGATTCGAGCCGCGCGGCGATCGCCGCCTGCTCGGCCACGCGCTTGGCCTCGGCTTCCTCCGCGGCCTTGCGGGCCAGCCCGTCCTGACGCTCGCGCTCGACCTCGACCGACGTGGACTTCGCGGCGGCCAGAGCGGCGATCCGCTGCTCCTGCTCGGCATGGATCCGAGCAGCTTCCTCGGCAGCGGATCGCGCGCGCTGGTCGGCGTGGGCACTCGCGGTGCTCGCAGCAGACGCGGCTGCGTCCTGCTGGGTCTTGGCGACGCCGGCATTTCTTTCGGCTTCGGCCTGGACGTTGGCGGTGGAGCTCGCATTGGCCAGGGCCTGTTGGCGCTTCCCCGTGACCATCTCGAGGGCCGCGCTGCGGTCGGCCAACTCCTGCGGCCCATCGGATTCGAGGTAGACGCCGATGCCGCCCAGCGAGCCCTGCTCCTGATAGATCTGGGCGGCAGTGCGCCGCACCGCCACGTCAGCCTTCGCGTGCTCGGCGGCGGCGGCCACGGCGTCCGCCTTGGCCGCATCGGCGATGGCCGTGCGCTCGACGAGGAGGGCCTTGGCGGCGTCGGCAGCGGCCGCGGCCAGGCCTGCCTCGGTCTGGACCTGGCTCAAGCGTTGGGAGGCCCCGGCATACGCCGCTTCGATTTCGGCGACCGATCCGGCGGCGACGTTGACGGCTGCCTTGGCGGCGTCGACCTGCTCCTGGGTGGGGATGTCATCGGCCGAAACCCCGGCCGTCGCGGTGTGGACGAGGGAGAGGGGCGCAACGACCAGAGCGACAGTGAGGGCGAGAGTCCGCGTGGCGCGGATGACAGGACCGCGAAGGGCGCGCGGTCGGCGGGGCACGGCAGGCACGAGGTGTTGCCCTCTCTCGCAGGGGTCGAAATGAGGTCGGCCTGCCGAGAATAGGACCCTGAATTCACCCAATTCACTTGCGTCACAGGAATATGCCCATGACACAAAAGGGAATGGAAATCACACCTTTGTATTTTCGAAATGACACCCATGTCTTTCCGCAGTTGGGGGCGGAATGACATGGGTGTTAGAACGTGGGATCACGGTTCGGTCACAGTCTGTGACATGTGGTGCGGGTGTGACCTGCGAGACGCGTACGAAAGACATGCCAGAGGGCCCTGGCGGCGCCATGCGGCACGGCCAGGGCCCTCATGTCGGATCGATCAGTTGGTGAGGTGCGTGCGACGCCTCCAGACCAGCAAGCCTCCGATCAGGACCAGAGCCAGACCGAGACCGAGCAATGCGCCGATCCCCTGAGCACCAGTGCTCGCCAATCCGGGGCCCTTGGCCGGCGGCTTCGGCGGGTCCACCACGCGCTTGGTCAATTCGCCGAAGTCGTAGTGAATGGCCATGTCGCCACCGTTGAGGACGATGCCCCGCATCACGTCGTTGCCGAGTGTGCCTGCTGTCGAGGCCCCGATCCCCAGGAGATCGGCTCCATCGGCGTAGCCCGCTGGCTGGGTCTCCCGGACCGTGTAGGTGCCCGGAGCCAGGTTGTCGAAGACATAACTGCCGTTGTCGGCCGTCGTGACGGTGCGCGTGACGCGCTCGCCGGACTCGGTCACGCCGGTGAGGCGCACTGTGACGCCACCGATGCCGGGCTCGTCACCGTCGCGCACTCCGTCGCCGTTCACGTCATGCCAGACCATCCCTGAGAGCGATGCGGCATCGCTCACCGAGAACGGAATCGTCACGGTGGCCGGACTCGGGTCGACCTTGCCCGCGGCATCGACGGACGCCACGGTGAAGATGACCGTGACGGCACCTGGTGCGGGATCGACGGTGAGCTTGGCCGGGTCGTAATCGACGATCTGTTGCCCGGCAGTCACCGGGGACCCGTCGTAGTAGAGGACACCCTGCTCACTCGGCGGCAGGGTCACGATGACGAAGGTGTCGCCCGCGCCGGCGTAAATGCCGTCCTCGGGGTCGCTTCCCGTCAGCGTCGGGACCTGGACCTGGACCGAGCCACCCGGGTTGGGACGGACCGGCTCGGTCTTGTCGTCAGTGTCGGGAAGTCGCTCCAGACCGAAGTCACGGTCCGGTGTCGTCTGCGTGCCGGTGTCGAAGACGGTGTAGGTCATCGGCGAGGTGTTGATCCATCCGGTCGGCACGACCGTGGGGCCCACGGGCTGTCCGAAACCAGGCACGGGGGCGGACGTGATCTGCACGTAGACATCCGTGTTGATCGGAGCGGTCAATGAATAGGTGCCATCGGGATTGACCGGCGCCGAGTTGAGCACCAGACCCGTTTCGGCATCGACGAGGACGGCCGTGAGGCCGCCGGCGTCGGTGCCGGGCTCGTCGTTGGTACGAATGCCCGACAACGTGCCATTGGCGCTGCCGTCGGCGTCGTTCCACACGGTGCCGGTGACCAGGGCCGTCTGCACGAGCAGATTGGCCTGGGAGAGGACGTCACCGCTGGACACGACCGTCGGGTCGTTGACGAGCGAGGCGAAATTGGGCGTGGAACTGGCCGACATGGGGGCGATCGCCGTGTACGTCAGCCTGAATCCGGAGTTGCCCTCGAAGGAGGGCACCGTCGCTGTGATGCCCGAGGCGTCGGACGTGAATGTCGGGCACGGCGTGCTGCCCAGCCTGTCCTGGACCGATCCCGGGAAGTAGTCGGCGGGGAGCGGTGCACAACTCAGGGCACCGAAGCCGGCTGGGTTGGTCGGTTGCAGAATCGGGTCGATGTAGTCGGCGAAGAAGGGATTCTTCGTGGTCTGCCCGAGGTTGGCCACGTCGACCGTGAAGGTCACCTGCTGTCCGGGCTTCGGGTTGATCGGGTCGACCGCTTTGGTGATCGCGAATTGGTTGCCCGTGGGTGCGGTGATGAGCGCCTGCGCAGCCGCCGTCGGCCACCTGCCCTGGGTGGAGGACGGATCGCCGGTGAACAACACGATGTTGCTCGCGGTGCCCGCATAGCCCTTGTCGTAGGTCGAGGTCACGACGAAGGTCACGGTCGACCCCGCCGGCATGGTGCTCGCCCCGGGCTCACCCCAGGTGAAGTCATAGGTGACCGGCCTGAGGTTCACCGCAGTCGTCAACGGGTCCGTCGTGCCATCCGCCTTGTGCCGCACACGGACCTGAGGCGCGAAGTCCGGGCAGGAAGCCCCGCCAGTCGTGGCCGTGCACTCGATCGTCGACGAGGTGACCGGAGTGAAGGCGTCAATGACTCGCGGCAGGTCGAGGTCATGCGTCGACGTGTTGGTCACGACGACCTCGTACTTGGCGACGCGATCCAACGGCATCTGGGGCGTCAGCGCCTTCTTCGTCACTGCCAAGGTCTCGGTGCACGCCGGCCACGCGATGGAGTTGGTCACTCGTACCAAGTCGTTCGCCATGTTGCGGTCGCGACTGGCCGGATCCGATGCGCCATACACGCTGAAGGCCATCTCCAGGGGGACCGGCCGTGCGTTGGGAGTGCATCCCCCCGCCCCAGCAGTCGGATCCAGGGCAGGGATCTTGTACGCACTGATGTAGGACAGCGAACCACCGGCGGGCATGGGTGCGCCCCCGTCGGCCGGATAATTGGCACTCCACCCACCGAGCCGCTGGATCACGGTCCCGCCACCACCCATGGAGCCGCCACCGCTGATCATGGTCGGACACTGCGCACCGCCCGCAGCTTCACACCGGACGCCCGTGTCAAAAGGCGTCACGGGGTAGGGCTGGCCACTCCAGTAGAAGTCGTCGCGAAACAGGATCCCCGCCGGGTCTCCGGTCTGGCCACGGAAGCCATGGACTGCATAGGCATCGAAGACGCGCGGGTAACTGGCGGTGCTCCACATCAGCGATCCGTGCTCGAGGTTGAACTCCGGAGCCGGCGCGATCGACGTGAACTTCGTGCGGTAGTAGAGCACCTGTCCGGGAGCAGCCGGCCCGGACAGCGGAACGGTGGCCGCAGCATCGGTGAAGGGTCCACTGATCTGCGCTTGGTCGTCATGAGTGATTCCACAGTCCACGCCGACGTTGGCCTGGGTGTCCGATGCTCGGCCATTGTTGCCACGGGTCTGCTGACCGACGGTGAACCCGCTCGTGGGGTCGTAGTTGGTGTCGTTGAAGTCACCAGGAGGCGTGATCTCCGCCGTCACCATGGCCCGCAACGGGCGGCAGATCAAAGTGGAGTCACCGCCGGTGATCCCCGTGTAGGTGACCTGCCACGACGCACCAGCCGGCAGGGTGCCGCCAGAACTCACGACGGCGTTGCCAGAGACCCGGAAATCCGTGGGACAGATCGACCCTGCACCCGTGGCCACGCACGCCGGTGTCGCGTCCGGAGTCACCGGCCCCAGGTCCTTGCCCGTGGTCCAGACCAGCAGGAAGTCGGTGCCCGGATTGACCGCCGGCGCACCACTGAGGTTGCTGTAGGTCACCGTGTAGGAGTAGGGCGCACCCGCGTTGAGTCCGCCCGCGGACTGGCTCACGGGTTGCGTGATCGAGGCGACGGCAAGGTCACCGGTCACGCAAGGCAGGGCGGTCACATTGGTGATGACCGTGGACCTGTTGTTGCTGTCCGGGTCGTTGGCTTCGAAGTTCCCGGTCGGGTACGAGTAGTTCACCTGGGAGGACAAGGTGATGGTGCGCGTCCCCGGGGGTGTGCTCGTGCTGCAGGTGACGACGCCGACGTCCACGGTGAGCCGGATCGTCACCGAGCCGCCCGCGGGCACACCCTGAGCCACGGCGAAGACCGAACCGCCGGACCCGTTGACGGCGCGGACGGGTTGGAGGACGCCTCGGGAGACGTCGCTCTCCACGACCTTCGCGCAATCGGCTCCACCGCTGGCCGTGACACATTCAGCCTTGGTGATCGTCAGGCCCGGCATCGGATAGGTCGTCGCCGACCCGTTGCCCGCGCCGGCGTCGACACGCGTCCACGTCCACAGGTCATTCGTCGCTTCGCCGGTGTTGTGGAGGACGACGTCATAACTGATCTGGGTGCCTCCCTCGGCCTGTGCCGGGCCGGTTGACGTCACTGCATATCGGTAGTTGGCCGGCACGAAGGTGGGGGTGACGCTCGCCGTGTTCGTCACACCTGTCGTCTCGGTGTCTGCGCTGTCGGGCGACACGGTCGCCACGACGTGGACACCCTCCATGAAGGCATTGACGCGGAACGTCGGAGGCGTCGCCACGAACTCCACAGAACCGCCCTTGGGCAGCGACGGGATGACCCCGGTCACCTTGGTACCGCTGAGCGTGAAGGCCGTCGGGCAGGCCGCACCGCCCGTGGCTGTGCAGGTGATGCCCTCGTGCCACGTGGCCCCTTGGGCATTGGGCACGTCGAGGGTCACCGTGGCCGGGGCCGTCGCATCGGCCTCACCGCGATTGTTGACCGTCACGGTGTAGGGCGCCGCATCGCCCACGGTGTAGGTCGCCTTGGGTGTGCTGACGTTGACCGTCAGGTCCACAGCAGCGGCAGCGGCCGACGTCGTGCCCACCGTCAGGGAGAGGAGCATGAGCGCGAACAGGCTCGCGGCCACGGACCTCAGGCGACCCATTCCTCGGTGGCCGCGCTCATCGTGGTGATGCATGGAAGGTTCCCCTCGTCGACGAAAGCCGTGACCCCTGCAGACTCGCTGCCCTCACGCGCGCATTTGTTACATCTCAGAGGCCATGGTTTCGTCAGTACTTTGCAAAGAAATCATCAAGACTTGATGACGACGGGGGACGAAATCAGAAATGCCCTCCGGCGAACCGGAGGGCATTGTCTGAGCCGCTTGTCGGAATCGAACCGACGACCTATTCATTACGAGTGAATCGCTCTGGCCGACTG
>DAOLRO010000029.1:0-20084 GCA_035418665.1 Phycicoccus sp. | reverse complement strand
CGAGACCGGGCCGCCTGAGGCTTGCGAGCCGGGCTGGCCGGGCAGGAAGGGGGCCAGATGCGCCTTGACGCCGATCGGCCCCATGCCCGGACCGCCGCCGCCGTGCGGGATGCAGAAGGTCTTGTGCAGGTTGAGGTGGGAGACGTCCGCGCCGAAGCGGCCCGGCTGGGCCAGTCCCACCAGGGCATTGAGATTGGCACCGTCGACATAGACCTGGCCGCCAGCGTCGTGCACGAGAGCACACAGATCCGTGATCGTGTCCTCGTAGACACCGTGCGTCGAGGGATAGGTGACCATGATTCCGGCCAACTGTTCCCGGTGCGCCTCGAGCTTGACCTTGAGGTCGTCCATGTCGACATTGCCCGTGATCGAGTCCGTCTTGACGACGACGACGCGCATACCCGCCATCACGGCGCTCGCGGCGTTGGTGCCGTGGGCGCTGCTCGGGATGAGGATGACGTTGCGCTCGGAGTCACCCCGACCCCGGTGATAGGCGGCAATGGCGAGGAGTCCCGCCAACTCGCCCTGGGAGCCGGCGTTGGGCTGGAGGGAAACGGCGTCATAGCCGGTCAATTCACAGAGCCACTTGGACAGTTGCTCGACGACGGCCCGACTGCCGACGCTCTGGTCGAGGGGGGCGAAGGGGTGCAGATTCGCGAACTCGGGCCAGGTGACCGCAAGCATCTCGGTCGTCGCGTTGAGTTTCATGGTGCACGACCCGAGCGGGATCATCCCTCGATCGAGGGCGAAGTCCCGATCCGCGAGTCGACGCAGGTAGCGCAGCATCGCCGTCTCGCTGTGGTGACTGTTGAAGACGGGGTGGGTCAGGTAATCACTGGTCCGGCGGTGCCCGTCCTCCCAGGCGAGGTCACCCATCGTCACCGACTCGGGGGCCGACACGTCGAGGGCCCTGGCGACCTTGGCCAGATCAGCCAGATCGGTGGTCTCGTCCACGCTGAGCAGCAGGGTGTCCTCGTCGACGCGCCACACATTGACGCCTTCGGCGCGGGCGGCTGCGACCACATCGGTGGCTCGGCCGGGCACGACGACGGTCAGGGTGTCGAAGAAGTCACCCACGGCAACGTCGATTCCGCCGGATCGGAGAGCGCCCGCGAGGGCCACGGCATGGGAGTGGATGCCCATCGCAATGGCGCGCAACCCGCGCGGCCCGTGATAGACGGCATACATGCTTGCCATCACCGCGAGGAGGACCTGCGCGGTGCAGATGTTGGACGTCGCCTTCTCCCGGCGGATGTGCTGCTCGCGGGTCTGCAGGGCGAGCCGATATGCCGGTGCCCCCTCAGCGTCCACCGACACCCCCCCGAGTCGGCCGGGCATCGACCGCTCGAGCCCCGCGCGGACGCTCATGTAGCCAGCGTGCGGACCGCCGAAGCCCATGGGCACGCCGAAGCGCTGGGTCGTCCCCACGGCAATGTCGGCACCCCACTCCCCCGGCGGCGTGGCCAGCGTGAGCGCCATCAGGTCGGCAGCGGCAGCGAGGAGGGCACCCATCTCATGGGCTGCCTCGGCCAGCGCTCGGTGATCGCGGAGCCGACCGCCGAGGTCGGGATATTGGACGAGCACTCCGAAGACGTCTGACCCGCCCGCGCAGGCTCGCAACGTCTCCGCCGAGTCCACGACCGAGAGGTCGGTGACGACGACCTGGATGCCCAAGGGCACCGCGCGGGTGTTGATCACCGCCAATGTCTGTGGGAAGACCGCCTCGTCGACGACGAAGACAGCGTCGGCAGCCACCTTGGTGGACCGGCGCATCAGGGTCATCGCCTCAGCGGCAGCAGTGGCCTCATCGAGCAGGGAGGCCCCGGAGGTCGTCAAACCCGTGAGGTCGGACACCACGGTCTGGAAGTTGAGAAGAGCCTCGAGGCGGCCTTGGGATATCTCGGGCTGATACGGGGTGTATGCCGTGTACCACGCCGGGTTCTCGAGGACGTTGCGCGCGATGACCGGCGGGGTGATGGTGCCGTAATAGCCCAGGCCGATCATCGACGTGGCCACGGTGTTGCGCGCGGCCAGGGCACGCAACTCCTCCACCACATCGCTCTCACTGGCCGCGGCAGCGATGGCCAAAGCCTCATGAGCGCGGATCGCCCTGGGGACCGCAAGGTCACTGAGGGCTTCGAGGCTGTCGACGCCGACAACCTCGAGCATCGGGGCAAGATCGCTCTCCCTCGGGCCGATGTGGCGGGAGACGAAGGGGGCAAGGGTGCTGTCAGTCATCGGTCCAAGGCTCCTGCGCGAACGAACGGGCGTGGCCTCCCCCTCTGTCATGCCGACGGCGAGCCGTTACTCCAGAGGTGCCTGATTCGCGAGGTCCTGGTGCCTGAGAGGTTCCGGGGAGTTTGCCCCTTCGGCGCCTACGGCTTTCGCATTCCCCTCACGAGAAGATGCCTGGGCCGTCGGACTCTCCCTCGCGGGGTGAGCAGCAGCGTCAATCTATCAGGGCTGGGTCGTTCTGGCGCGCCCGAGAGGAGCAAGCCCACACCGTGTGCCGGAACCCCATTCGGCCATGCCCGCAAGAGCCGGGCGTCAGGCCATCTTCGCGGCGCGCCGGGCGAAGAGCTCATCGCCTGGCACCTCAAGCGGGACCTCCAGGTCGGGTCGCTCGCTCGGGAGGGCTGCCAACTCCCCCTCGACCTCACGCCAGACACGCCCGACGGCGATGCCGAAGACGCCCTGGCCGCCGGCCAGCAGATCGATGACCTCTTCGTTGGACGTGCACTCATAGACCGACGCGCCGTCACTCATCAACGTGATCCCGGCCAAGTCGTCGACACCACGCTCGCGCAGGACCTGGACGGCCCCACGGATCTGCTGGAGGGAGACCCCGGTGTCGAGGAGACGCTTGACGACCTTGAGGGCCAAGATGTCGCGGAAGCCATAGAGGCGCTGGGTGCCCGATCCGGACGCAGTACGCACCGACGGCTCGACCAGACCGGTCCGGGCCCAATAGTCGAGCTGGCGATAGGTGATCCCGGCAGCCCGACATGCGGTCGGCCCGCGGTAACCACTTTCCGCGTCGTACTCCGGTAGGGCATCGGTGAAGAGGACTCCCTGCCCACCGGCAGGCACCACGGGTCGAGGCCCGCTCGCGGGGTTCTCCTGAGTCGCGTTCACGACTGCTCCTTCACGGTCTTCGGCATGGTCCTCGCTCCGCCGGTGGGCCAGCGCGGGAGGAATGACAGCCGCGTGACTACACGGCCGTTGTTTGCGTCACCGCTGACGGTACGACCCTGCGCCGTCAAGGTCAATCATTGGTTAACTCTTTTCACTGGCGTGTCGTCTGTCACTTCTGTAACACTGACCCTCAAGTAGAGCTTTACACACCGCAGACGATCGGACTCAATTGGTGGGGTTCTCGGGCGAGCCGAAGTCATCGGCCGACACCTGGTCGAGGAACTCCTTGAACTCGGCAAGGACATCCTCGCTCGCACCTGGGGCAGTGGTGCCGTCGTCGGCAGGGGGGTTGACCTGGTCCTCGTCCATTTCCACGCCTGCTTCTGCAAGCACCTCGTCCGTGGCGACGATTGGGCAACCGGTGCGCAGGGCCAGCGCGATCGCGTCGCTGCTGCGAGAGTCCACGTCCGTGCTCCCTCGCCCCTGTCCGGACACCTCGAGGACGGCATGGAAAGCCCCGTCACGCAGTGCAGTGATCCGTACTCTGGTCAACTCATGGCCCAAGTCTGCAAGGACGTTGACCAACAGATCATGGGTGAGCGGCCTCGGTGGCACCACTCCCTGCTGGGCGTAGGCGATGGCGCTCGCCTCGGCTGCGCCGACCCAGATCGGCAGGTAGCGCCGGCCCCCGCGCTCCCGAAGGAGTACGATCGGCTGGTTGGTCGGCATTTCCACCCGCACCCCAAGGACGTCCATCTCCTTCATCACCCCACCGTAATGCCCGCAGGCCGGAGTTGGCAGGGCCGCCGGTCTCAACCGTCCTGTCCGGCCTTGAGCAGCGCGGCATGCAACTGCAGGCAGAGGCGTGTGACCTCGGTGGCTGCGGCGCTTCGTGCCGCGGCCGGCTGTCCGGAAACGGCCTGCAGCACCAAGCCGATTTCCCGGTCCGCGGCAGTCCGGAAGGGGCGCAGGTGGCGGGGTCCGAGGCCGAAACCGGAAAGACCACTCACGGCATGCACGATGCGCAGCGCGTGCTCATCGAAGTGGCCACTCGCGTCAGCATGCACGAGGCCGTGGACTTCCATCTCGTCGACGTCGGTGGTCGGGATGCCGGCAGACGCGGCCAGTTCGGAGCGGGTCAGGCGGACAGTCCTTGCCCCCTTGGGCTTGGACAGCGCGACATCAGGATCGGGCTCCGGCGTGGGTGCCGTGGGCCGTCCCTGCGCCATCCCGGACGGCTCGAGTCCGCGGTCCAATGCGTCGAGGGCCTCACGGATCACCTTGAGTGGCCAGAAGTGGTCTCGTTGGGCCCGCAGGATGTACCGCAGTCGCTCGACGTCCCCTGCGCGGAAAACGCGGTATCCGGCAGGTGTGCGCTCAGGGAGCAGCAGCCCTTCGGCCTCGAGGAAACGGATCTTGGAGATGCTCACGTCCGGGAATTCCTCGCGAACCTGGGCGAGGACGGCACCGATCGTCAGCGGTCGATCGGAAGGTCGACGGGCCAAGGGCCTGACTCAGCCCTTCCCGGCGTAGAAGACCAGCCGGTACTTGCCGATCTGGACCTCATCCCCGGTCGTGAGGACGGCCTCGTCGATGATCTCACGATTGAGGTAAGTGCCATTCAGCGACCCGACGTCCCTCACGACGAAGCGTCCGTCGACCCGCGTGAAACTCGCGTGCTTGCGCGACACGGTGACGTCATCGAGGAAGATGTCACTGTCCGGGTGCCGTCCCGACGTGACGGAATCGTCGTCGAGGAGGAAGCGCGCACCGGTGTTGGGTCCGCGAAGCACCACGAGCAGGGCCGTGCCGGGGCGCAACGCATCGACGGTCGCTTGGTCGGCTCTTGTCAGGGTGTGTTCCGCTTGGATGTTCTCCGCAGGCTCCACGGGCTGCAGGCCCGAGATACGCATGGTCGTGGGATCGTTCGGGCCAGCCCCATAGGCTTCTGGGCCGTCGGTCATGGCATGCCCCCTGGGGTCATTGATCTTCGCGGAGTCCTCACCCTAGATCACGAGGTGAGGCTTTCGGTAGTCCATTGGTCACACCCGACCCACAAGAATCACGAGTTGGGCCCTTGAGGGTGGACGCGAACGGTCAGGAGACGTGCTCGCGGTAGGCCGCCACATCCAAGAGCCCGTCGACAGCACCCTCGTCGGCTGGACGGAACTCGAAGAGCCAACCCTCTCCATACGGATCGTTGTTGACCAACTCAGGAGTGACGTCCAAGGACTCGTTGACCGCGGTCACCTCGCCGGACAGAGGGGCATACAGGTCACTCACCGACTTCGTCGATTCGACCTCACCGCAGGCGTCCCCGGCGGTCACGGAATCACCAACCGACGGGACGCTGACATAGACCACGTCACCGAGGGCGTCCTGCGCGAAGGAGGTGATCCCCACCCGCAACGTTCCGTCGGGCTGGCTGGCAACCCACTCGTGCTCAGGGGTATAGCGCAGGTCCTCGGGGTAGTCGAGCTCGCTCATGTCTCTCCTCGGCTCTCGTCAGGGGGACGGGCTCGGCTGGCCCGTGGGGCGAGCGTATCGAGGTGTCGAGACAACCCGCAACGCAGTGACGTCCACGTGGTCCCGGCTCTCGACCGTCATCTCGGCCCCGACCCGGCGGGCCGAGTCCCCCACCCCGCCGGGGATCTCCATGGCCGAGGCCAGAGTGTTGGACTCCCCGATGGCCGTGACAACGTACGGTCGATCGAGGGCCTGGCCATCGACACTGATCTGTTTCTCGGGTCCGTCGGCGAACCACGTACTCGCCGTCACCCGGACGTTGTTGATCTGCACCGCCTCCGCACCGGCATCCCGCAGTTCCTGGAGTGCGTCGAGCAGTAACGGAGCGGTGTACTTGCTCCCCGGATCGGTGATCGTGAGAACGATTCCCGGACCGGTTGCCGCCACCGTCCCCCCGAGGATTCCCAAGGCGTCCAGTCTCGCCCGCGCGGCGGCCCTCGCCTCCTCGCTCCCGGTGTCTGCTGACAAGCGTTGACGTTCGAGTTCGAGTCGAGCGATCTCGGTGGTCAGTCGGTTCCCGTCGGAGTTCACGCTGTCGAGCAGGCGCACCAGATCCCCCTCGCGCAGGTTCTCGAGTCCTTCGGCCGAGGTCTGTCGCACTTGAAGGGCAATGGCAAAGCCCAAGGAGATGGCCAGCAAGGTTGCCACGGCGTTGGCGCGCGTGGCACGTGGTCGGCCTGCTCGCAGGAGCCGTCGCCATGCAGACCGCCCCGAAACCGGTGGTGGGGTCGCCGCTGTGCTGTGAACGCCTCCGAGACCGGTCTCCTCGACTGCGGTGTCATCGTCAGCCACCGGCGCTCACGCCTTGAAGAGATGGCGACGAATGGACGCCACGTTGGAGAAGATCCGGACCCCGAGCACGACGACGACCCCAGTGGACAACTGGCTGCCGACGCCGAGCTTGTCACCGATGTAGACGATGAAGGCTGCGACAAGCACATTGGAAAGGAAGGAGACGACGAAGACCTTGTCGTTGAAGATCCCGTCCAGGATCGCGCGCACGCCACCGAAAACTGCGTCAAGAGCGGCCACCACGGCGATGGGCAGGTAGGGCTGCACGGCGAGTGGGACGGTGGGGTGCAGCAGCAGCCCGAGGATCAGGCCGATGACCAGACCCAAAGCCGGGATCACGGGGCACCTCCTGTGTCTGGTGACGAACCCGGGAGAGGCAGGCCGGATCCTCGGGGCGCGCGTGGCTTCGAGCCCCGCGACGCGGACTCATCACCCGAACCGAGTGGGCCCGCCACACGAGTGAGCACCGAAGAGGACGCCGGCAGGGTCGCTGACTTCACGGTCTCGATGCGCTCCCGAATCCCGAAACTCCCGGACAAGGTGGCCAAGTAGCTCCCCCCATCGCCGTTCGCGAACACGCCGGGCAGTGATCCGGGGTCACCGATGGCGGTGATCACGTATGGGCGTGTCAAAGGCCGATAATTGACGATCAGGGCCTCCCCCGCAAACCGAATGGCCGTGGTGGTGGTGAGTCGCTGGCCATTGATCATGATCGCTTCGGCGCCGGCCGCCCACAGACTGTTGGTGACGATCTGCAGGTCCCTGGCCCGCACGATCCCGTCCTGGTTGCGACCGGACATGCGTGGGTCGGCCTTGGTCGCCGGGTCCGACAGCTCTGGGGCATCGTCAAGGGTGATGACCAGCCCCGGACCCTCAACAGCACTGGCGCCGGTCACCACCGAGAGGTCCTTGAGCCGAGCAGCATCTCCTGACGTGCCCTGAAGGGCAGCCGCATCGAGCGCCGCCAACTCGGCATTGAGTGCAGCGATCTGGGCTGCCTTCTCCTCACCGGACTTTCGCCCCGCCTCGATGGAGGTGATGAGGTCCGCTCTGGCCTCTGAGCGGGAGGTGGACGCGGCTCCGAGCGTCGTGGCACCCACGCCGAGCAACAGACCGGCCACGAGGAGAGCGACGGCGAAACGCCAGGACCCAGCCCCTGTCGCCGGAGTGAGTCCACGTTCGGCCCGTGCCTCGGCCGCGGCGGCATAGCCGGGGTCCAAGGGTCGCTGCAGCATCTCGGTGAGCAGGGTCATCGAGGCATCGGCCCGCCGATCCGGAGCCCGCGGGGCGTCGGGCACCGACGTCATGTGCGCACCGGCGAGGGACGAGCGATGAGTTGGCGCAGCTGCACGGCATACAGCAATCCGGCGACCCAATAGAGGACCACGCCCCACCAGGCGAAACCCCAACCGATCGGTCGGGCGATCTCGGCCACCTGGCCGGTGCCATCGGCGAGCAGGAGCAGGGGGAAGGCGTAGAGCAGGTTGAAGGTCGCCGCCTTGCCCACGAAGTGAACGGGCAAGCCGTTCCAGCCATGCCTCTTGGCGATGAGGACGACGACGAGCATGAAGGCCTCACGCGCGAAGAGCACGATCACCAACCACCAGGGGATGATCTCGCGCCACGCCAGACCCAGCAGGGTCACGACGATGTAGAGCCGATCGGCGATCGGGTCGAGCAGTTGGCCGACGCGCGAGACGAGCCCGTAGTGCCGGGCAATCTTGCCGTCGAGGTAGTCCGTGATGCCCGAGCCCATGAGGAGGATCAGGGCCAGGCCGTCACGATGCGTGAGGATCGCCCAGAGGAAGGCAGGAACGCCGACGAGCCGCAACATCGACAGCACATTGGGGACCGTGAGCACGCGGTCGGTCTGCACCTGCTCACCCATGGGCCCCAGCCTATGTCGAAGGTGCCACGGCCCCTAGTGTGCGGGTATGGAGCGCATCCTCGGCGGGTCGTGGGACGAGCAACGGCAGCGACGGACCAGCATCAAGTGGAGCCTGTGGGGCCCGGAGGTCTTGCCGGTGTGGGTCGCCGAGATGGATGCGGCCCCGTGCCCCGCCGTCGTGGAAGCCGTCACCTCCGCGGTCCGCCGGGGAGACACCGGGTATGCCGTGGAGGGCCGGTATGCCGTGGCGCTCGCCGCGTATGCACAGGACACCTGGGGCTGGGAGGTGGACACCGCTCTCACCATGGGCACCGCCGACGTGATGATCGGCATCGAGGCGATCCTGCGGCAGGTCACGACGCCCGGTGGCGCGATCGTCGTGTCCCCGCCCACCTACGACTCGTTCTTCGGATTCGTGGCCACGACGGGTCGGCGCCGACTTGATGCACCCCTCTCACCGGAGGGCCGCCTCGACCTGCCCGTCCTCGACCGCACCTTCGGTGAGGCGACTGCGGGAGGTGAGCGGGCGGCATACCTGCTGTGCAACCCGGCCAATCCAGTGGGGACGGTGCCCACCCCCGAGGAACTGAGCGCCTTGGCCGCACTCGCCGACGAGCACGGCGTCACGGTGGTGTCCGACGAGATACACGCGCCGATCGTCCATCCCGGCGGTGCAGCCTTCACGTCGTGGTTGACGGTGAGTGATCGTGGCTTCTCGGCCCTGTCGGCCTCGAAGGCGTGGAATCTCGCGGGCTTCAAGGCGGCCCTCGTCATCGCCGGAGCGGGGTCCGCCGACGACCTGCAGGGCATCCACGAGGTGCACACGCACGGAGTCGGTCACATCGGCGCGATCGCCCACATGGCGGCCTTCGCCGACGGTCGTGATTGGCTCGCACAGGTCAAGGGTGAACTCGACGACAACCGCCACCTGCTGCGCCGGCTCCTGAGCGAGCACCTGCCTCAGGTCCGGATGCGAGTCCCGGATGCGACCTACCTCGCGTGGCTCGACTTCCGGACCATGGACCTCGGCGAAGACCCGGCAGCGGTGATCCGCGAGCGCGCCAAGGTGGCGATGTCCTCCGGTCCGAACTACGGAGCCGAGGCGGGCAGGGGCTTTGCGCGCTTCAACTTCGCCACCAGCCCGGAGATCATCACCGAAGCGGTGGAACGAATGGCGGACGTGGCTGGCTGACCGTCAGCCGATCTTCATCCGCTCCTTGAGCGTGTCCCGCTTGTCCTCGAAACGAGCGGCTTGAGTCTCCAGGGTGTCCATGAAGTCGGCGATCTCCTGACGGGCCGACTCCCCTTCGGCGTCGAGCCCCTCGAGGTCCCAGATCTTCCAGAAGCGCATGACCGGAGCGAGCACCTCGTCACGGTGGATGCGCAGGTCGTAGATCCCCGCGACGGCCATCTCGACGGCCTTGCGCTGGAACCCCGGAATGTCGGTGCCGGGCATCTGGAAGCCCTTGACGACATCCCGGATCGCGACCATCGCCTGGTTCGGGCTGAGCTCGAGGGCGCCCGCGAGCAGGTTGCGATAGAAGATCATGTGGAGGTTCTCGTCGGCGGCGACCCGAGCGAGCAACTCCTCGCACATCGGGTCGGACGTGAACTTGCCGGTGTTGCGGTGCGAGACCCGAGTCGCGAGTTCCTGGAAGCTCACATAGGCCAGCGAGTGGACGAGCTCCCCCGAGTGAGCCGACTCGTAGCCGGTCGACATGTGCTGCATCCGGAAGCGTTCGAGTTGCACCGGATCGACGAGCCGTTTGACGAGCATGTAGTCGCGCATCGCGATCCCGTGGCGGCCCTCCTCGGCTGTCCAGCGGTGCACCCACTCCCCCCAGGCGTCGTCACGGCCGAAGATGATCGCGATCTCGTGGTGATAGCTCGGCAGGTTGTCCTCGGTGAGCAGGTTGACGATGAGCGCCGAGCGGGCCACGTCGGAGATCGGTGCGTCGTCGGGGCTCCACTCCTCCCCGCCCATGCGTCCGTCGAAGTTGCGCCCGTCCGACCACGGGATGAAGTCGTGCGGGAACCACTCCTTGGCCACCTTGAGGTGCCTGTTGAGTTCGCCCTCGACCACTGGATCGAGTTCGCGCAGCAGGTCGGTCTGGCTCAGGTCGACGGTCGTCATGCTGGCCAACCTACGCTGCCGTAGGTTCGCTGTCGCCTTACCCGCGAGTTCGGTATGCCGTGTGCCCGCCTCTGTCGACCCGCTCACCCCGGCCACATGGCAAAGGCCGGAGCGGCAGTTTTGGTGCCGCTCCGGCCTTCGATCATCACGTCGGGATGACAGGATTTGAACCTGCGACCCCTTGACCCCCAGTCAAGTGCGCTACCAAGCTGCGCCACATCCCGTGAGGACCCTTGTTCAGAGCGTGGCAACTTTAGCCCATGGGGTGGGGTGCCTCCGAATCGGTGCGGTTCCACTCCGGGCCAGTGCCAGCCCGACTGCAGGCTCAGCGGCGAGAACGCTTCTCCCGCACCCGGATCGAGAGCTCGATGGGGGTCCCCTCGAAGCCGAACTCCTCGCGCAGACGCCGCTCGAGGAAGCGCCGATAACTCGCCTCGATGAAGCCCGAGGCGAAGATCACGAAGCGCGGCGGCCGCGTCCCGGCCTGGGTCGCGAAGAGGATGCGGGGCTGCTTGCCACCACGCACCGGGTGCGGGTGGCCGGCCACGACCTCGCCGAGGAAGGCGTTCAGGCGACCAGGCGAGATGCGCGACTCCCAGGAGTCGATCGCGGTCTCGATCGCGGGGACGAGTTTCTCGAGGTGCCGACCCGTCCGGGCCGACACATTGACCCGAGGCGCCCACGGGAACTGCACGAGGTCGCGCTCGATCTCGCGCTCGAGGAAGTGGCGGCGCTCCTCATCGGTGAGGTCCCACTTGTTGAAGGCGAGCACCATGCCGCGCCCCGCCTCGATGACCTGGGACAGGATGCGCACGTCCTGCTCGGTCAGCGGGTGGGAGGCGTCGAGGAGGACGACGGCGACCTCGGCCTTCTCCAAGGCCGTCTGAGTGCGCAGCGAAGCGTAGAAGTCCGCTCCGCGCGTCTGATGGACCCGGCGACGGATGCCGGCAGTGTCCACAAAACGCCAGGTCCGACCGCCCAACTCGATGAACTCGTCCACCGGATCACGCGTCGTGCCGGCGACATCGTCGACGACGACCCGCTCGGCGCCGGCGAGCTTGTTGAGCATGGAGGACTTGCCGACGTTCGGACGTCCGAGCAGAGCCACCCGACGCGGGCCGCCGCGTTGGTATGCACCGGCGACAGCCGACTTCTCCGGCAGGACCTCGAGAATGGCGTCGAGCACGTCCCCGCTCCCCCGGCCGTGCAGGGCCGAGACGGGCCAGGGCTGGCCGAGCCCGAGATTCCACAGGGCCGCGGCGTCGGACTCACCACGCTGGTCGTCGACCTTGTTCGCGACGAGCACGACCGGCTTGCCCGAGCGGCGCAGCAACTTGACGACGGCCTCGTCGTCATCCGTGGCGCCAACGGTCGCGTCCACGACGAACATGACGGCGTCGGCCAGGTCGACGGCGACTTCGGCCTGCTCGGCCACGCGCAGGTGGATGCCCGTCGCGTCGATCTCCCAGCCACCGGTGTCGACGATGGTGAAGTTGCGGCCCGACCATTCGGCGTCATAGGCGACCCGGTCGCGAGTCACGCCCGGCACGTCCTCGACGACGGCCTCGCGCCGGCCGAGGATCCGGTTGACCAGAGTCGACTTGCCGACGTTGGGTCGCCCGACGATCGCCACGACGGGGCGGGTCGCCTCCTCGTCGTCGGCGTCGAGTTCATCACCCTCACGCTCGAGGAGAGCGCGATCCTCCTCGCTCAGCTCGAAGTCCTCGAGCCCCACGCGCAGTGCAGCTGCGACCTCCATGGCGTCGCCGTCGTCGCCCTCCCGGGTGTCGGCGGCGATATCGGTCTCGTCAGCGCTCATGTCGACCATTGTCCCTGACTCCGAAGCATGCCCGCTCCGCTCAGGTGTTCACCAAGCCCTCGGGGACATCCATGGGCAGGGGTATGCCGTGGCGCACCGAGGCGTCGGCCACGTGCGCCGCGAGGGTGGCCCGGATCTGCTCACTCGCCAGGGCAAGGCGTTGCCGACCCGGTATGCCGTCCGGCGCAGTGAGGTGGATCGGCTCACCGAAGTCGGCCACCAGTCGCGAACGAAGCCTCGGCCAGGCATCGGCGTGCTCACCGGCGGCCCGGGTGCCGAGGCAGGCAACGGGCACGACGTGGGCCTTGGCCTGCAGGGCCAGCCAAGCCACCCCCCGGCCCGCTTGCGACAGGTCGCCCGGACCCCGACCGCCCTCGGGAAAGATGCCGACCACTCCCCCGCGCCTCAGCACCTCGATCGCCTGGCCGAGGGCCCGCCGGTCACCGACCTTCTGGTCGATGGGGATCTGGCCGGTCAGGTGGAGCAAGGGACCGACCACGGTGTCGAAGGTCTGGGCGAGGACAAGAAAGTGCGCCGGGCGAGGCGACATCGAGTGCAGGAAGGCGCCGTCGAGATAACCCGTGTGGTTGGCCGCCAAGATGACCGGACCCCGCGTGGGGACGTTCGCGCGGCCGTGCGCCTCCACGGCATACAGGAGATGGAAGAGGCTCCCGCCGACAGCGCCACCCAACCGGGCGCGCCACGTGGCGGGACCGGACTCAGGAGCGGCCGCCGCCCCGGCGCCCGCTCGTGCCGCGCCGCTCACTGATCGCTCGGCGCGGTGCGTTCGCGGATGACGGCCAGGACCGCCTGCACGCTCTCCTCGAAGTCGAGGTCGGAGGTGTCAAGGGTGACGACGCCGTCGGCCGCCTCAGTGAACTGCGAGACCGTGGCGTCAGCCTTGTCGCGCTGCACGATCTGGTCATGTGTGGCGGCCACGGCAGCAAGGTCCGCGGTGCCGTGGAGTTCGGTCGACCGGCGTCTGAGGCGGGCCTCCTCGGAGGCCGTGAGGAGGAGGCGGACATCGGCGTCCGGCGCGACGACCGTGGTGATGTCACGGCCTTCGGCGACGACTCCACCCGAGGCCTGGGCGATGGCCTTGATCAGGCGACGCTGGAGGTCCTGGAGGACCGGTCGGACGCCCTTGTTCGTCGCCACTGCGGTGACGTGCGAGGTGACGCGCTCGCCACGGATGTCAGTCGTGACATCGGTGTCCCCGACGCGCACGGACGGGGCCTCGGGGTCGGTGACGAGGTCGAGCGGGAAGGTCTCGGCCGCCGTCACGACCGCCGCGTGATCGGCGAGGTCGATGCCCTGATCGAGACACCACCAGGTGAGCGCGCGATACATGGCACCGGTGTCGAGGTAGCCGACTCCGAGCCCTGTCGCGACCGCCCGCGAGACGCTGGACTTGCCCGAGCCAGACGGCCCGTCGATCGCGATGACCAACTGCTGATGCGCGTTCCCCGTCTCAACCATGGATCCGCCACCCTCTCTGGCTCAGGCCCTCTGCGAGCGCCGCGCTCACCGCCGGCACCACGTCGACCTCGGCGAGCCCGAAGGACTGACCCAGGCCGTGGTCCAGCTTGAATTCCTCGATGTTGATCCCGAGATCGCCAACGTCGGCAAAGAGGCGGCCCAACTGGCCAGGCTCGTCCGGAATGAGCACGCGCACGGTCTCGTAGGCCGTCGGCGCGGCACCGTGCTTGCCGGGGATGCGCGCGTGGCCGGCATTGCCCGCTGCGACGACCGCCGCGAGCACACCGCGCGCTCCCGGGGCATCGCCGGGGAGGGCACTCGTCCGGTCAGCGGCCAGGTCGTCGAGGGCCCCGATGACCTGCTGGAGATCGGCCGCGACCTCCATGAGGAGCGCCTTCACAGCAGCCGCGTTGCCGGAGAGGATCTGGGTCCACAGCCCTGGGTCGCTCGCCGCGATGCGCGTGACATCGCGCAGGCCCTGCCCGGCCAGCGCGACCGCCGACGCGGGCAGGTGCTCGAGGCGAGCGGCGACCAGGCTTGCGGCCAGTTGGGGCAGATGGCTCACCGCAGCGACGGCCTCGTCGTGCTCGGTGGCATCGAGGGTGGTGACTGCTGCTCCGGTGGCCAGCGCGGCGCGGCGCACGAGGTCCACGCCTGCTGCCGACGTCTCGGGCGTGGGCGTGAGCACCCAGGCGCGCCCGTGGAAGAGGTCGGCCCGTCCACTGATGGCCCCTGAGCGCTCCCGGCCTGCCATGGGATGGGATCCGCAATAGCGCTCGAGGTCGGCTCCCGCCGCCCGGAGTTCCTCGACGATGACCGCCTTGACCGATGCCACGTCGGTGACCACTGCCGCCGGCCAACGCTCGAGCGCCGAAGCCACCACCGAGGCGGTGACGTCAGGCGGCGTGGCAACGACCACGAGGTCTGGGTCAGCGCCGGAGGCGTCGTGGTCGAGCGAGCCGGCACCGAGGTCGCGTGCGAGCGCCGCCGTGGTGACGCTCTGGTCCTCGAGGGTCACCGACCACCCGGCGCGACTGAGGGCCAGCCCGAGGCTGGTGCCGATCAGGCCGGTGCCGACGATGTGGACCCGGCTGGTCGCAGGGGTTGCGCTCACAAGCCGGCCACTCCGTAGAGCGCGCCGATCTCGGCCTTGGTGAGGACGCGGAACTTGCCTGCCTTGGTCTCCCCGAGTCGGATCGGACCGACCTGGATCCGGACGAGGCTGAGGACCGGATGGCCGACCTCGGCGAGGAGACGGCGGACGATGTGCTTGCGACCCTCGTGGAGGATCACCTCGACGAGCGCCTTGCCCGGCTGGGAGTCCACGACGCGGAAGGAGTCGACGGAGGCATGCCCGTCCTCGAGTTCCACGCCCTCGCGCAGACGCTTGCCCAGGTCACGTGGCACGGGGCCCGGGATCTGGGCGAGGTAGGTCTTGAGCACTCCGTACTTCGGGTGCTGGAGCCGATGGGCGAGTTCCCCGTCGTTGGTGAGCAGGAGCAAGCCCTCGGTGTCGGCGTCGAGACGCCCGACATGGAAGAGCCGCTCCTTGCGCATGGCGACGAAGTCACCGATGTCCGCCCGCCCGAGCTCGTCGTTCATCGAGGTGACCACGCCCAGTGGTTTGTTGAAGGCGAGGTAGACCCGGCTCTCGTCGAGTTGGATACGCACCCCGTCGACGTGCACGACCTGGCCGGCGTTGACGCGGATCCCGAGTTCACGGACCACCTGCCCGTCGACATCGACGCGGCCATCGAGGATGTACTGCTCGCAGACCCGCCGCGAGCCGACACCGGCTGCCGCGAGCATCTTCTGCAGACGCACGCCGTCAGGGTCGTGGACGTCGATCTCGGGGCGCTTGGGCCACTGGGGCGCTTTGGTCGGCTGCGAGGGCTTGGTCGAGCCGCTGCCGCCCCGTTCCTTCTTGGGGCGCGGCGCCCGGGTGCCCTCGCTGGACCGTCCTGCAGCACCTGCGCCGGACCGTCCGGCAGAGCCTCGCCCTGCGCCACTGGCTCGCCCGCCAGAGGGCCGTCGTCCTTGTGGGGGTGTCATGCCCGTCCCCTTTCGGCGATCTCGTCGAGCAGGTCGGCATCGGGCAGGTAGGGAGCCAGTGCCGGCAGATCCTCGACCCCACTGAGGCCCATGCGCTCGAGGAAGACATTCGTCGTGCCGTAGAGGATCGCGTGCGAATCCTCCTCGTGGCCGACCTCCTCGATCAGGCCCCGGCTGAGCAGAGTGCGGATGACCCCGTCGACGTTGACTCCGCGGACCGACGCGACTCGGGACCGGGACACCGGCTGGCGGTAGGCGATCACGGCCAAGGTCTCGAGCGACGCCTGTGTCAGTCGGGCCTGCTGCCCGTCGAGCAGGAACTTCTCGACGACCGGCGCGTAGTCGACTCGGCTGTAGAAGCGCCACCCACCTCCCACCTGCCGAAGGGTGAAGCCACGGTGCGACGCGGCATACGACTCCTCCAACTCCACCAAGGCCGACTCGACGTCCGAGGTCGGCACCTCCAGCGCTGACGCCAGCGCCACGGCGGTCAGCGGCTCGTCGACCACCATGAGGACGGCCTCGATCGCCGCGGGCACTCCGCCCGGGAAGGCATGCACGTCGAAGGCGAGTTGCTCCTCGGCACCGTCTGGGAGCGGACCGTCAGGGGCGGCACCGTCCTGCGGCCCATCTCCTTGATCCACGACATCAGTCGGGACCGACTGCAGGTCATTCATCGTTGTCCTTCGTCTCGTGCACGCTGTCATCGTCCTCTGCCGGGGTGACCTCGCCAGCAGGGGGCCCGTCCAACTCGTCGAATTCATCGAACTCGTCGTCGACCTCGATGTCGCCCTCGAGCGGCCCGGTCCACCGCACCGTCAGGTCCCCGAGCGCCTCGGGCTGCTCGAAGGCGACCGAGGCCTCGCGGAAGAGTTCGAGAAGGGCGAGGAAACGCGCGACGATGACGAGGGTCGAGTCGGCGTCCTGCACGAGCGTCCGGAAGGAGAGTTGGCCCGATCGGCGGAGGCGCTCGCCGATGAGGGTCGCCTGCTCGCGCACGCTCACGGCCGGGGCGTGGAGGTGCCCCAAGCCGACCACGTCGGGCACCTTGGGGGTCAGGGCACGTGCCGCGATCATCGCCAACTGCTCGGGCGTCACGGTCATGATCAACTCGGGCAGGAGCTTGGCGAACTGTGCCTCCAGACCCACGGACCGCGCCCGCATCCGCCCCAGAGTGGACATCCGCTCGGCGAAGGTGTGGGCGATGTCCTTGTAGGCGCGGTATTGCAGGAGCCGCGCGAAGAGCAGGTCGCGTGCCTCGATGAGGGCGAGGTCGTCCTCGTCCTCGGGCCCGGAGTGCGGAAGCAGCCGAGCGGCCTTGAGGTCGAGCAGTGTCGCGGCGACCAGCACGAACTCGCTCGCCTGCGACAGGTCCAGTCCCCCGCCGCTCTCCCGCGCGGCCTTGATGTGCGAGATGAACTCGTCGGTGACCTTGGCGAGCGAGATCTCGGTGATGTCGAGGCGGTGCTTGGAGATCAGCCCGAGGAGCAGGTCGAAGGGCCCGGAGTAGACGTCGAGGTGCACCTCGAAGGCCGTGTGGGTGGCCCGCCGCGTGAGGACACCACCGGGCGTGAGGGCTTCGTGGCCGGGGACGTCGGTGGCCGTCAGCAGCGCCTCGGCTCCATCGGGTATGCCGTGTGCCTCGGTGACCGCCTCGGCCGCCGGCCCCGCGTGGGGCTCGTTCATGGGCTCAGGCCGCCCCGCCGCGGGCGATGAGCTCACGGGCCAGTTGGCGGTAGGCGCCAGCGCCCTTGTGCGTCGCGTCGTAGGTCGTGATGGGCTCCGCAGCCAAGGACGCGTCGGGGAACTTCACGGTCCGGCTGATCACCGTGTGGAAGACGCCATCCTGGAAGTGCTCGACGACCGAGGCCACGACCTCCTTGGCGTGGTGGGTGCGCCCGTCGTACATCGTCGCGAGGATGCCGTCGACGGTGAGTCGCGGGTTGAGCCGGTCGGTGATCTTTTCGATCGTCTCGACGAGCAGGGCCACGCCGCGCATCGCGAAGAACTCGCACTCGAGCGGGATGATCACGCCGTGTGCCGCGGTGAGGGCGTTGACCGTGAGCAGGCCGAGGGAGGGCTGGCAGTCGATGAGGATGACGTCGTAGTCGTCGAGGACCGGCCGCAGGACTCGAGCGAGGATCTGCTCGCGGGCGACCTCCCCGACGAGCTGGACCTCCGCCGCCGAGAGGTCGATGTTGGCGGGGACCACGTCGAGTCCCGGCACCTTCGTGTGGGCGATGACCTCACGAATGTCGTGACCGCGCTCGGTGAGCAGGTTGTAGATCGTCACGTCCAGGTCATGAGTCGCGATCCCCAAGCCCACGGACAGGGCACCCTGGGGGTCGAAGTCGACGAGGAGCACCTTGCGCCCGTATTCGGCGAGGGCCGCTCCGAGGTTGATCGTGGTCGTCGTCTTGCCGACGCCACCCTTCTGGTTGCACATGGCGATGATGCGAGCGGGCCCATGGGCCGCGAGCGGCTGCGGCTCGGGGAAGTCGGGCATCGGCCGACCGGTCGGCCCCAGCTGACCCACACCGGCGCTCTGCGTGCCGGGAAGGTGACCATCGCGGCCGTCGGTGCTCTCGGCCGCACTCGCGGGCGCGGAGGATGCGATGGTTTCGTCGGGTGCTGCGGGGTCGGTCACGACTGCTGAAGAGGTCGCCTCGGTGAGGTCCGAGGGGCTGCTCTCGACGTCCATCTCACTCCCAGAATTGCCGTGCGCGGTCAGCGTCCCGCTGATCGCCACGACCCTATCAGCGGGCACGTGGATGACTCTGGGCATAGACCTCACGCAATCGCTGCACGGTGACCAAGGTGTAGATCTGGGTCGTCGTCACTGAGGCGTGCCCGAGCAGCTCCTGCACGACGCGCACATCCGCTCCCCCGTCCAACAGGTGGGTGGCAAAGGAGTGGCGAAGAGTGTGGGGTGAGAGATGTCCGGCCAATCCGGCCCGGTCAGCCGCTCCCCGGAGGATGGCCCAGGCACTCTGCCTGGAGAGTCGGCTCCCCCGTTGATTGAGGAAGATCGCGGGTGTCCCCCTGCCACCTGGCGAGAGGGCCGGCCGACCACGGACGAGGTACGCGGCCAAGGCGGCCCCGGCAAACGAACCCAACGGGACGATTCGCTCCTTCCCGCCCTTTCCCCGCAGGCGTACGACGCCGTCCTCGGTGTCCACATCATCGATGTCCAGACCGACGATCTCCGAGATTCGGCCACCGGTGCCGTAGAGCACCTCGAGCAGTGCCTTGTCCCGGAGCGCCTGAGGCGTGTCACCGACCGCACTCGCCGCCAGCAGTCGCTCCACCTCCTCGACCGAGATGGCCTTGGGCAGTCGAGCAGGCGGCTTCGGCGGGCTCACTGCCAAGGTCGGATCACTCATCGACTCCCCCTCGAGCGCGAGGAAGCGATGCAGACCCCGGACCGCGACGAGGGTGCGCGCCGCAGACGACGCGGCCAAGGGTGGGTGTTCCTCATCGCCCTCTCGGAGGGCAGCGAGGAAGTCAGCCACGTGGACTTGCGTGGTCACTGCCGGGTCGTCGATTCCTCGCGAGGACAGGAATGCCGTCCAGCGGGCGAGATCACGTGTGTAGGCCGTCAGCGTGTGCCGGGACACCCCGCGCTCGACATCGAGGTGCGTCAGCCAGGTGGCGATGGCACGTTGGAGCGGCGTATGCCGTGCCGCACGTCCGGACGCCGGTCCGGGACCCGGCAGGGGCCCGGACCGCTCATCCGAGGAGACGTCGGTCAGGAGAGCACCTGATCCAAGGAATCCGACTCCATTCCGAAGGCGTCGGCCACGGCAGCGTAGGTGATCCGGCCCCCGTGGGTGTTGAGGCCGAGAGCGAGCGCGCGGTCGCTGCGCATCGCCTCCTGCCACCCCTTGTCGGCGAGCTTCACGGCATACGGAAGGGTGGCATTGGTGAGCGCCCAGGTGGAGGTGTGCGGCACGGCACCGGGCATGTTGGCGACGCAGTAGTAGGTCGAGTCGTGCACGCGGAAGGTGGGGTCGGCGTGCGTCGTCGGGCGGGAACCCTCGAAGCAACCGCCCTGGTCGATCGCCACGTCGACGAGGACCGAGCCGGGCTTCATCTGGCTCACCATCTCGTCCGTCACGAGTTTGGGCGCCTTGGCTCCCGGGATGAGGACGGTGCCGATGACGAGGTCGGCCTGGAGCACCTGCTCGCGGATCGCCAGCGCGGACGAGGCGATCTGGTGGACGCGGTTGTCGTAGCGCCAGAAGCTCATCCGCAACTTG
>DAOLRO010000028.1:0-20170 GCA_035418665.1 Phycicoccus sp. | reverse complement strand
GAGGGAATCGACAGGACACCGGCGTCGGCGCCGGCCAGGTCACCCGCGAAGAAGTTGAGCCCCACGAGCTGGACCCCGGAGTCGCGGACGGCGCTCACAAAGGCGTCGACCTCCGTGTCGGAGGGGACCGGCTCGGTCGGCCAGGGCCACCAGAACTCGATCGCCCCGAAACCGGCCGCCGCAGCAGCTGCCGGTCGAGCGAGGAGGGCCTCCTCGGTGAAGAGCATCGAGCAGTTGGCGAGGTATCGAAGCCCGTGGTCAGCCATCTCGCGTCCTTCCGTAATGTGGAAATCTTTTTCCGATACGAGCAATCTAGAGGTGATTGCGGCCCGGGTCAAGTCGTGGACTTCTCCCTGAGCCGGCGGGTCACCCGTTCGGCCTCCGTGGCCAGCTCGTCCTGGTCGGCGGTCACGAGCCGCTCGCCCTCGACGACCAGCCGCCCGCCGACCAGGAGTGCCTCCAGCGGCGGCGCCGACCCGAGCACGAGTGCGGCCACCGGATCGTCGATCCCGTGGTGCGAGAGGGCGTCGAGGCGCCACAGGGCGAGGTCGGCCTGCTTGCCGACCTCGATCGAGCCGATGTCGTCGGCGCGTCCGAGGACGCGTGCCCCGCCGAGCGTGGCCACCGCGAGGGCCTGCCGGACGGTAAGTGCTTCCGGTCCGTCCTTGGCGCGGGAGAACAGCAACGCGTGGCGGAGCTCTTCGACCAACGAACTCGACTCGTTGCTCGCGGCGCCGTCGACACCGAGGCCGACCGGCACACCGGCTCGGGTGAGATCGCGCAAGCGGGCAATCCCTGCCCCGAGGCGAGCGTTCGAACTCGGACAGTGGGCGACACCGGCCCCGACCGAGGCAAAGGCCGTGATGTCGGCATCCGAGAGGTGGATGCCGTGGCCGAACCACACATCGCCCTCGACCCACCCCAAATCGGCGAGGTAGTCCACCGGACGGGCGCCGAAGCGCTCCAGACAGAAGGCCTCCTCGTCCGCGGTCTCGGCGAGGTGGGTGTGCAATCGAACGCCGAGTTCCCGAGCCAGCGTGGCGGACTCGCGAAGGAGGGCGCCGGTGACGGAGAACGGTGAGCAGGGCGCGAGCGCGATCTGCACCATCGAACTCGGAGAGGGGTCGTGCCATCTCGCCACCGCGTCCGCGCTGGTGGCCAGGATCACGTCCCGGTCCTCGGTGACCTCGTCGGGCGGGAGGCCACCCTGTGAACGACCGAGGTCCATCGACCCGCGGGTTGCGTGGAAGCGGAGACCGATGGTCGCGGCTGCGTCGATCGTGGCCCCGAGGACGTCGCCCCCGTCGTGGGGGAAGACGTAGTGGTGGTCCGACGAGGTCGTGCATCCGGTCAGGGCGAGTTGGCCCAGAGCGGCCGTGGCCGCACCGCGCACGATGTCCTCGTCCAGATGGCGCCAGATCGGATAGCTCGTCGTGAGCCAGCCGAAGAGCCCGTCGTCGGCGGCCAGGCCGCGTGTCGCCCACTGGTAGAGGTGATGGTGGGTGTTGACCAGGCCCGGAGTGAGGAGGCACCCGCGCCCGTCCACGCGACGCGAGCCCACGGCATACGCATCGTTTGGGGCGGGACCACGGCCGATGGCGAGGATTCGACCGCCACCGACGATGACGTGACCGTCATCGATCTCGGTGGCGTCGGGATCCATCGTGACGATGGAGCAGCCTTCGATGACGGTCACGTCCATGGTGATCAACTCCCGCGGTAGGTTGCGTAGCCGTACGGCTGCAGCAGCAGCGGCACGTGGTAGTGGCCCGCACCCTCCACGATGGTGAAGGTGATGCTGACCGTGGGGTAGAAGCCGACCTGGCCGCTCGCGCGGAAGTAGCCAGCGGTGTCGAAGGTCAGGACGTAGTCACCGGGCGCGAGTTGCCCGGGGCCGATGACACCGACCCGACCGTCTGCGTTTGTCGTGCCGCGCCCGAGCTCCTTGCCCGATTGCGTGAGGACGATCTCGAGCCCTTCGGCGGGGCGGCCGATCGCCGTGTCGAGGACGTGCGTGCTGAGCGTGCCCATGGTCACACCACCTGTTGGAGTCGGAGCAGAGCGATCTGACGGAGGTTGTCGACCACCTCACCCTGCTCGGTCTCGTCGTCGTTGGTCAGTCGTCGAGTGATCTGATCGAGGACGTCCTGGGCGCTCAGGCCGGCAGCGCGGATCAGGAAGACCTGGTCGAAGCGCCGCTCGTAGGCAGCATTCGCCTCGGCGAGCCGGCGATGCAGGTCCTCGTCGTCACCGATGGCGGCCTGCTCACGCCGGGACGCCTCGATGTTGTGTCCGGCCCGGGCCTTCTCGCCGATCCGCGGGTGGCCGGCCAGGGCGGAGGCCACCTCCTCCGGTGAGAGCGTTCGGGCGGCCCGGTCCGCCCGGTCGAGGAGGGCCTGCCGGCCGGCGTACGGCCGACCGTCGAGCACCTCCTCGACCCAGCGAGGCACATCGAGACAGCCGGTCAGCGCAGCCCGCGCCTCCTGGTCCTCGAGCGCATTGAACTGATCGATCGTCATGGTGTCTGTCTCCTCAGAACTCCAGGTCCGGACGCTTCCGGGAGGCCTGGATCGGGTTGGCGTCGGCGACGAGATCGTCGAAGCGGTGTCCGGCAATCTTGGCGATCTCCAGCATGGCCGTCGCGTGCTCGGTCGTGGGGCTGTTCTCGAGTCGGGCCCAGCCGTGCCGCAGGACCTGGTTGAAGGAGTCCCGGTCGCGCACGCAGGTCACGAGGGGGAAGCCGAACTTCTCGCGGTACTTGGCCGTCAGGTCGTTGAGCTCTTCCTGGCTGCGATCGTCGAGACGGGTCAGGCCCAGCACGGACTGGTCACGCATCGAGCCCTCGCCCTCGTCCCCCTCGGCGACGCGGGTCGAGCCCAGGTCGGGGTAGGAGTCGATGAGGAAGCGCTGCTGCTCCGGGTTCCCCGCGAAGAGGGCGTCCTGGAAGGCTGCGCGCAAATCGCCGCTGTCCCCGAATGGGCGCTGGGCGTAGGCCTCTTCGATCACCCAGTCCGGGCCTTGGAAGAGTCCACCGAAGGTCTTGACGAAGTCGTCCCGACTCATCTCGTTGACCTGCGCCAGCTGGATGAGGGCGCCGGGCGTTCCGGCCACGGCCGGGCCGTCGCTGGTCCCGGTGTGGTGGAAGAGGACATTGAGGACGATCGCCGTGATCGAGCCGAGGGTGATGCCCGAGCCGAGGATGATCTGGGCCCACTCGGGGACGGCAGTCTGCACGTTCGGCATCGCGGTGACGAGCATCGCCAGGCCAAGGCTGGTGCCGACGATGACGATGTTGCGGTGGTCGTTGAAGTCGACCTTGGACAGGGTCTGGATGCCGACGACGGCGACCGTGGCGAACATCGCCAACGCTGCGCCACCGAGGACCGGGGCAGGGATGCCCGCGACGAGGGCGGCGGCCTTGGGGAGCAGACCGAGCAGGATCATGATGACGCCTGCGGCGGCGACGACGAACCGACTCTTGATCCGGGTGAGGCGGACGAGTCCGACGTTTTCTGCGAAGCAGGTGTAGGGGAAGGAGTTGAGGACGCCACCCAGGGTCGTGGCCAGGCCGTCGGCACGCAGGGCGCGGGCGATGTCCTCGCGCACGATCCGCTTCTCGACGATCTCGCCGGTGGCGAAGACGTCACCGGTGGTCTCGACCGCGGTGATGAGCATGACGACGATCATCGAGATGATGGCGGCAGCCGAGAACTTCGGCCAGCCGAAGTAGAAGGGAGTGGTGACCCCGATCCAGTTCGAGCCCGCCACCTGGTCGAACACTGCGTCCCCGAACATCCAGGCGACCAAGGTGCCGACGACGAGACCGATGAGGACCGCAACGGTGGCCATGAAGCCCTTGAAGAAGCGTTGGATCGCGACGATGAGCGCCAACGTGCCCAGTGCATAGGCCAGATCCTTGCCCTGCACCGCGTCGGTGGCCTTGGCGTGATTCACAGCATCCGAGGCGGCCACCGGCAGCAGTGCGATGCCGATGATCGTGATGACCGAGCCGGTCACGACCGGAGGAAAGAACCGGATGAGTCGCGAGAAATATGGAGCGATGAGGAAGGTGAAGAGGCCGGCCACGATGACGGCGCCGTAGATGACGAGGAGTCCATCGGTCCCGCCCCCTGCGGCGAGGCCGATGGCGATCATCGGGGAGACGGCGGTGAAGGTCACCCCCTGGAGGAGGGGCAGTCGCACGCCAACCTTCCAGAAGCCGACGGACTGAATGATCGACGCGATGCCACAGGTGAAGAGGTCGGCATTGATCAGGTGGATCAACTGTTCCTGCGTCAGGCCGATCGCGCCGGCCAACAGGATGGGGACGATGACCGCGCCGGCGTAGAAGGCGAGGACGTGCTGGAAACCGTAGACGGCGAGCTTCTGCGGCGGCAGAACTTCATCGACGGGGTGTCTGCTGCGTGGGCGGTCGGCTTCGGTGGCGACGGCGGACATGGGCGTTCCTTTGCAGGCGGGACCGGCGGGCGACGCTGAGGGCGCGAGGAAGGCGCCGCGGCGGCGCCCGCCGGTACGGAAGAAATGAGGGGAGTGGTCGCTCAGATGAACGACGGAACCGCGGTCCAGGCAAGGCCGGGGTCGCCGGCGTCATCCCGCGTGACAGTGGCCTCGATCAGGCCGTAGGGCCGGTCGGCCGCGATGAAGACCTCACCGTTGTTCTCCAGACCGAAGGGCGCGAGGTCGTAGAGGAAGTGGTGCTTGTTGGGTGCCGAGAACTTGATCTCGGCGATCTCCGGGTGGGCCTCGAGTGCAGCCTTGCCCATGAGGTAGAGGGTCTCCTGCAGAGCGCGGGAGTAGTTGACGGCGAACTCCTTGAGCAGGTGCTTCTTGACGTCTTCGTAGACCGCGTTGAAGCCCACGCCCTCGGTGGAGGCATAGCGCCAACGCGCGGTCAGGCTGGTGGCCATGATCCGGTCGGTGGTCTCCTGCAAGGTCGTGTACTTGTCCTTGAGGAAGCCCTCGAAGCCGGAACCGGTGGACTTCAGGACCACGAGGTCCTGCAGGCCCGAGACCACCCAGACCTGCTGGTCGGCGCCACGGCCATCGACGGTCACGACGGCGGTCCGGGTCTCGGTCCCGCGGCGGACGAACGAGTGGTCATGGCCCTGGCCGTCGACGTCGATCCGGTCCCACGCGTACTCCTCGACCCGGATCTGGGACCCGGTGGCCTTGGGGGCAGCGTTCAGGAAGTGCGTGCCCAGGGCGATCGCGTACTCCTCGGGCGAGCTGACGCCGACCTCCTTGGCGTAGGCGAAGGAGGTGTTCTTCTGGGTGTCGGTGGGGAGGACGTCGGCCTGGTCGCCGGTGTAGTGGGCGTCGGTGAAGTCGCCTCGCAGTGAGGTCGAGACGTTGAGGTCCCGGATCTCGTGACGATCGGTGTCGCGGTAGATCCGGACGACCCGGTTCTCCGCCTTGCCGTACTGGTTGCTTCCGAGGGAGATGGTCATGACGTTCGCTCCTTTGCGCGTCGCCCCCCGCGGCCGGGGCTGGTGGTGTGTTGGTGCACTACTTCCATAATGCGGAAACTTTCTACCGACTAATGGAAAGTGTGGACTGTCCTGAGCTCGCTGTCAACGCGAATCAGGAAGTTTCTCGCCGAGGGCGGGCCAAGGTGACCAGAGCGGCATGCTCGACGCCGCACGCATCGACCACTTCGCCCGAGCGCAGGGCCCCCGACTCGATGCCCCTCACGACGAAGTCGGCCAGGGCCCGGGCGGTCGCGGGTTCGTCCATGACGGCGCCCCCCTTGTCGTGGAGATAGTTGTCCAGCCGGCGGGCGGCGTCGGCGAAGCCGCCGCGGTAGAAGGCGAAGGTCGCGGCATAGCGGGAGGGCAGTTGTGCCGGATGGAGGTCCCAGCCCTGGTAGTAGCCGCGTTCGAGGCTGCGCCGCACGAGTCGAAGCTGAGTGGACCACCCGCGCCGGATCTGGTCCTCGTCGCCGACGGGAAGGATGTTGGTCGAACCGTCGGAGAGTCGGACCCCGGTCCCGGCAGCGGCGGCCTGCATGACGAGTTTCGCCATGTCCGCCACCGGGTGGTCCATCGCCTGATGGGCCGCCGCGATACCGCAGAAGGCCGAGTAGTCATAGGTCCCGTAATGCAAGCCGGTGACCCGGCGGTCGCCGGCGTGGATCATCCGCGCGACCAGCGAGGTGCCATCCGGGCCGAGGACCGACTGAGGCGTCTCCACCTGGATCTCGAAGCGCAGTGTCCGAGCCGGCAGCCCCCATGCCTGTTCCATGCGCGTGCAGGCCCCGACCATTGCCTCGACCTGGTCGATGCTGGTCACCTTGGGCAGGGTCGTGACGAAGGATTCGAGGGAACCGCCCGCGTCGAGGAGCTCGCCGACGAAGAGGGCAAGCGTCCGGACACCCCGCGCCCGGGTGGGGGCCTCGAAGGATTTGAACCGTATGCCGTGAAAGGGCGCCGTCGTCCCGTGCTGTTGCGCTGTGGCCAGGGCTCGCGCCGCCGCTCTGGCGTCGTCGTCCTCGCGATCGGGATGATTGCCGTAACCGTCCTCGAGGTCGATGCGGAGATCCTCGATCGGTTCGCGGGCCAACTTCTCCTCGACGAGGTCCAGAAGCGACTCCGGGTCGGACTCCTGCGCGGTGAGGAGCTCAGCGAGGATCTCGCGATGGTCTGCCAGATGCGCCTGAGCCCGTGAGCCCCACTCGCCCACGATGTCGGGCGTGATCTGGTCGGCCCGGATGTAGACCGTGTGCACCGGCTGTCGACCCCCGAGGTCTCCCGGGAAGCGGGCCTCGAGGTCGGCATCGGCCTCGGCCAGCTGCAGACCCAAGGCCGCGGTCAGGTCAGCGGCCAACGCATCGGCGGCGGCATGGTCAGGCATGAGAACCCTCCTTTTTCCGAAGAGTGGATGATTTCTTCCACTTAATGGAATGAGGGTACTGTATCGCGCGAGCCACGTGTGCGCTCGGCGAAGGAGATCTGGAGCCTTGGTCGGGTGGGTCGGGGCGCGTCAGGCTGAGGCGAGGAGGGTGATCTTCTGCCAGATCTTGCGCGACATGCCGGTCGTGAGGTTCTCGATGTCGCTGACGGTCTCGAGGATCAGTGAGTCCTGTGACTCCTCGGCGGTCAGGGCCGCCGCCTTGGCCACGAGTGAGAGCAACTCTGAGCAGTAGTCGAGGTAGTGCTGCATCTGCGCCCGTGTGAGATCGATGGCGACGGTCTGCTCGGTGGGTTGGAAGTCGCCGCGCAGCCGCTCCGGGTCCTTGGTCAACTGGTGCATGTCGATGACGTGCGCCAGCGATCGCAGGCGGTGCAGTTGGCGCAGGAGTTGGCGCCGCTCCAGCCGATCCGGCAACGCTTGCAGGAACAGGATCGTGAGGCCGCCGAAGACCAGGGTCTGGATGGTCGACTCGACCAGCGCAACCCAGTCGACCGAGCGCACAGAGCCAGTGATGTCGGCCTCGCGAGCGGCGATGACCAGCACGAGGGCCATACCGATCGCCACGAGCGCCGACAGGATCCGGGAGGCCCAACGCACCCCTCGCAGCCACCCGCGCATGCGTGCCTCGACGGTGGCCACGTCGAGGGCCGCCGCCTTGAGTTCTGCGGCCGCCAGGGGCAGGCCCCGCTCGGGGAAGCGAGCCATGATGCGGCGCTCGAGCTGTTCGATCGTCGCGATGACGGTCGCGGCGTCGAGGCGATCACGCACGATGCTCATGGCGCCCAACACTAGAGGCGGCGGGTCGGCGGGAAGTCGAACGATGCCGAGAAGGTGAGCACACGGCATACGGTGATCGTCATGAGTCATCCGCCGCGCTATCGGGACGACGACCCCCTGCTCATGCGACTGCGCGAGATCGCGCTCGCCCTGCCCGGTGCGGACGAGAAGATCAGCCATGGTCGGCCGACCTTCTTCACGACCAAGGTGTTCGCGATCTTCGGCGGCGTCATCAAGGGGGACCACCAGGGGACAGCCCTGGCGCGAGGACTGGTCTTCCTGCCCGGATCCGACGAACGGGAAGCGCTGCTGCAGGACGAGCGCTTCGTCGTCCCCGGCTATGAGGGTGCCTACGGCTGGTTGTGCCTGCCGCTCGATCGGGCTGACACCGATTGGGCCGAGGTGGCCGAACTCGTCGAGGAGTCCTATCGCCGCACCGCGCCAGCCAAGCGGATCGCCGAACTCGACTTCCGATGAGGAGTCGACGCGCGGGCGCAGTCAGAGTCCGTCGACGGTCCCGCCCGCACGCCAGTAGGTGCCGTCGCGGCGCTCCATGAACTCCTCCTCGACGAGATAGCGCCGCAGCGCCGCGTGATCCGGGTGGAACCGGTGGAGGATCTCGTTGACCTCGGCCTCAGGGTAGAGCTGCCCGACCTCGAACGACTGGGCCAGGTGGTCCAGGACCACGAGCCGTTTGCCGATCTTGGTCGGGATGTCCCGCAGGCTGCCGTCCGGGGCGAGGAAGGCGCGCATGACAGCGTCGCGGTTCCTCAGGGCGTCGAGCAGTGCGGGGCGATCCATCGTTCGAGCGTATGCCGGGGGGCTGGGTCTGTCTCCCGAGTTTCGCCGTCGACTGACGAGGTGGGAGGCCCGGGATCAGGTCAGCGGATCTTCCCGGCGAAGGCCTTGGCGAGCGGGACGAGAGCCAGGACGAGAACCATCGGCACGGCATACCCGATTCGCAGGTTGCCCGACCCGATGGCGCCGGTGAGGACGGACCCGATGAGGGCGCCGACATAGTTGAACTGGTTGAAGCGGGCGATCACGGCGTCGACGCGACGTTGGCGCAGGGCAGGGTCGACGTCGCCAGCCAGCGCCGCCGCGGCCGAGAAGGACAGTGGTGCCACCACGGCCATGCCCAGACCGACGACGAAGAAGCCGACGATCGCGACCACCCAGGTGGGGGAGAAGACGACGATCGCCAGCCCGAGGAAGCCCACGATCGCGCCCACCCGGATCATCGTCGGGGCGCCGAAGCGAGCCGTCGCCGCATCCCCGACGATGCGCGCCAGCAAGGTGGCCACGAGGTAGGGAAGGGTGGCCAACGCATAGAGCGAGGCACTCGACGCCGGCTCGGCGAAGACGGTCGAGCTCGCCAGATAGAGCGGACCCCAGGCGGTGGTGGCCGTGTCGACGGTGTAGAAGACGACCAGGCCGATGCCGATGAGCATGATCGGTCGCCACGGGATGCCGAGCTTTGTGGTGTCTGCGTCAGGGACCCCGGCATCGCGCCGGAAATAGGGGGCGGCGACAGCGAGGAGGGGTAGCAGGGCCAGGGCGAGCGCGCCGATCCACCCCACGGCATCAGCGGTGGTGAGGGCGATGAGCGTGGCGATGATCCCGCCCAGGGTCCACGCGCCATGTAAGGACGGGAGCACGGGGCGGCCGATCTGGTGCTCGAGGGTGACCGCCTGCATGTTCGCGGAGGCATCGACCGCTCCGACCCCGGTGCCGTAGATCGCGAGCCCGGTGACGAAGACCGCGAAGGTGCCGGGCTCTCGCACCGAGAACCCCATGATGAGGGTGCCCAAGCCCAGCAGCACGAGGCCCACGCGCAGTGCCGCGGCCGAGCTGGCTCGCTTGGCGACCGCCTCCGCGGCGACCGAGCCCACACCGGCGAGCAGCACCATCATGAGCATCAACCCGGAGAGGGCCAATTCGTCGAGCGTGAACATCTCGGCCAGCACCGGCAGGCGCGTCGTGAGCGAGATGAAGAGCAGGCCCTGCACGAGGAAGGCGGCGGCAATCGCGCCCCGGTGGGTGGTCAGAGCCCTCGTCGGGGGAGCCGTCGTAGTGGACACCGGGACATCATGCGCTCACTAGGGTGATCGTGTGCGCATTCGTCTCGATCTTGCCTACGACGGCACGGACTTCTCGGGGTGGGCGATGCAGCCGGGCCGGCGCACGGTGGAAGGTGAGTTGTCCGCGGCACTCACCAGGGTGCTCCGCTCGCCGGAGCCGGTGCGGCTGGTCGTGGCCGGACGCACCGACGCGGGGGTCCATGCCCGTGGCCAGGTCGCACATTGCGATGTCGACCCGGAGATGTATGCCGGTGTGCCGGGTCGGTCGGATCGCTCACCGGCGGAGGCGCTCGCCGCTCGCCTTCGTGGTGTCCTGGCCGGCGATGTGGTGGTGCATCGGGTGAGTGAGGCGCCCGCAGGCTTCGATGCGCGCTTCTCGGCGATCTGGCGGCGCTATCGCTATCGCCTCTGTGATGACGCCAGATCGTGGGATCCCTTGCGGCGCAACGACACCGTTCTGGTGGGGTCCCCCCTGGATGTGGGGGCGATGAATGCTGCCGCGGCAATGTTGTTGGGGCTCAACGACTTCGGTGCCTTCTGCAAGAAGCGGGAGGGCGCGACCACGATCCGCACGCTCACGGCATACGAATGGAATCGCACGCAGGACGGGACGATCGAGGGGACCGTTGTGGCAGATGCCTTCTGCCACAGCATGGTTCGCGCGCTGGTGGGGTGTGTCGTGCCGATCGGGGAGGGTCGACTCGAGCCGGGCTTTGCGGGAGAGATCCTGCGCGCAGGGGTGCGTGATCCGCGGGTCAAGGTCATGCCTGCGCACGGGCTGTCGCTGGAAGAGGTCGGCTATCCCACCGACGAGCTGCTCGCCGCGCGTGCCGAGGAGGCGCGGGCCACCCGCAGCCTCAGCGCCACGGAAGGGCACTGAGCAGCTTGGCCTTGTCGACCGGGACCTCGCGCAGGATGAGGCGCGAGTTCACGTTGGCGACGCCGTAGTTGCGTTTCAACTCCTCGACCACGGACTCGAGTTCGGCGGTGTCGCGGCAGACGATGTGGAGTTGGTAGTCGTATTCGCCGGTGAGCCGGACGGCGCCGATGACCTGTGGGACGCGGGTCAGGGACTCGGCGAACTCGATGCGCTCGACGCCGCCGTGGAGTTTGATGTCGCTCCGGACCGCGAGCTGCATGCCGAGCGCCTTCTCGTCGATGACGGCCGCGAAGCCGGTGATCACGCCGTCGCGCTGGAGGCGTCGGACCCGCTCGGCCACGCTGTTGGCGGAGAGTCGGACCAGGTCGCCGAGCTCCTGATAGGTGGCGCGACCGTTGGTGCTCAGCGCGCTGATGAGTTCCCTGTCGATCCGGTCCATGGGCCCACTCTCTCGGTGCGAACTGAGGAAAGCAAGTCAGTCGGCGGTTTTTGCCGAGGATTCATCGGTCGAATGGACGTCGGCGCCTCAAGTTCCGAATCAAACGAGGCGACTTTCCTCCTAGCGTCGAGGCCATGCTCATCCTCCTCGTCAAGGTCGCTCTCGCGCCGCTCGCCGTCCTCGTCGCCAGCCTCCTGTCCCGCCGACTGGGGCCCAGGGCTGGGGGCTTCTTCATCGGCCTGCCGACCACCAGCGTTCCCTTCTTGTTGGCCGTCCACCTGAGCATGGGCGGGGAGGCTGCCGAGCACGCGGCTGTCGGCAATGTGACCGGGCAATTGACCTGCGTCCTCTTCTGCCTGCTCTTCGCCCGTCTGGCCCCGCTCACTGGGGGCGTGCGCACCATGCTCATCGCAGTGACCCTTGCGGCCAGCCTGTCCGCGCCGACCCTCCTGCTCCACACACCACTGGCGATCGCGGCACTCGTGGTCGTCCTGGCCGCCGTCGGACTGCTGCTCCGAGGGGGCGAGACGGCGGCCTCCGACCCCGCCCGGCCGGAGCCTCGCTGGGCGCTGCCCGCGCGCATGGGCTTGGTGGCCCTCGTCGTCGTGACCCTGTCCTCCCTCGCGCCTCACGTCGGACCCACGCTGGCCGCCTTCCTCGCCTCGTTGCCAACGATCCTCATGGTCCTGGGCCCACTCACTCACCGCGCGCAGGGACCTGTCGTGGCGTCGTCGCTCGTCAGCGGCTGTGTCGGGTCAGTGCCCGGCACCGTCGCTTACCTCGTGGGCTTCCTGCTCATTGCCCCGTCGCTCGGTCCCGGTCTGGCATTGGTCGCGGCATTGGCCGCCATTCCTGCCGGCGTGCTCGTCACGTCGGCGGTGGCTTGGTTGATGCGCCCCGCCGGTCGGTGGGTCGGTCCGGGCATGCGTCGCGTCCTGCGCCCCGCGTTTGGTGGGGCATAACGGGTTGGGAAGCAGACGGCATACCCCTGAGAATGTCTCTTTGTGGGCCATCTCGATGTCAACGGAGTGCACTTAAGCCTGCCCGACGGGCGGGTGCTGCTGCGTGACGTGCATCTGCGGGTCGGTGAGGGTGCAAAGGTCGCGCTCATCGGCCCCAACGGGACCGGCAAGACGACCCTGACGCGGATCATCGCGGGCGACCTGGCTCCGGACGAAGGTGCTGTGACGAGGTCGGGCGGGCTGGCCGTGATGCGCCAGTTCATCGGCAAGGTGCGCGACGACTCCACGGTGCGCGACCTCCTACTTTCCGTTGCGCCGCAAGGGATCCGCGTCGCCGCGGCCGAGATCGACCGCACCGAGCTCGCGATCATGGAGCGCGACGAGGAGGCCGACCAGTTTGCCTATGCGCAGGCTCTGTCGGATTGGGCCGACGTCGGGGGATACGACTGGGAGACGCACGCCGACGTCTGCACCATCGCGGCGTTGGGGGTGCCCTTCGAGCAGGCCCAGTGGCGCAAGGTGTCGACCCTGTCCGGGGGTGAGCAGAAGCGCGTGGTGCTCGAGTCGTTGCTCCGTGGGCCCGAGGAAGTGCTGCTGCTGGACGAGCCGGACAACTACCTCGACGTCCCCGGCAAGCGCTGGCTCGAGGAGCAACTCCGGGCGAGCCCCAAGACGGTCCTCTTCATCAGTCACGACCGTGAACTCCTCGATCAGGTGGCCACGCGCATCGCGACGCTGGAGCCGAGCGCCGGGGGCAACTCGGTCTGGGTGCATCCTGGGCGGTTTGCGACCTACGAGCAGGCGCGGATCGACCGCAACGACAAGCTCGATGAGTTGCGCCGTCGCTGGGACGAGGAGCACGTCAAGATCAAGGAACTCGTCGTCTCGATGCGCGTCAAGGCAAAGTTCAACGATGGGATGGCCTCACGGCTGCAGGCGGCGGAGACCCGGCTGCGGAAGTTCGAGGAGGCGGGTCCTCCCGAGGCCGTGCCGCTGCGCCAGAACGTCCGGATGCGCCTGTCGGGCGGCCGGACGGCCAAGCGCGCCGTTGTCGTCGAGGGTCTGGAGTTGCGGGCCGGCGCCGAGGGGGAGGCCGAGTTGATGCGGCCCTTTGACGCCGAGATCTGGTTCGGCGAGCGGGTCGGGATCCTCGGCTCCAACGGCTCGGGCAAGTCGCACTTCCTTCGGTTGTTGGCGGCGGGTGGCTCCGATCCGGATCTGGAGCACCGGCCGGTCGGTGACTTTCGTCCTTCTCCGGTGGCGCATGAGGGACGGGTGCGGCTCGGGTCGCGCGTGCGCCCGGGGTGGTTCGCCCAGACCCACGATGTGCCGACCCTTCATGGGCGGACTTTGTTGGAGATCCTCCATCGCGGGGACGAACACAGAACGGGTATGCCGCGGGACTTGGCTTCGCGGGCGCTCGATCGTTACGGGTTGGCCGGGGCCGCCGAGCAGGTCTTCGATTCGCTCTCGGGTGGGCAGCAGGCGCGCTTGCAGATCCTGCTGCTCGAGTTGTCCGGTGCCACGTTGCTGCTGCTCGATGAGCCGACTGACAACCTCGACCTGCACTCGGCCGAGGCCTTGGAAGATGCTCTGGCGGCCTTCGAGGGGACGGTGCTGGCCGTGACGCATGACCGCTGGTTCGCGCGGGGCTTCGACCGGTTCCTGGTGTTCCGGTCCGATGGTCGTGTCATCGCGAGCGAGGAGCCGATCTGGGATGAGGCGCGTGTCATCCGGTCGCGGTGAGCGTCGCGCTCACCGATCAATCGAGGATCTCGACGGCCCCTGGGGTCGCGCGCCCGAGGACGCCACCCCCATGGTGCAACGAGCCCATCGATTGCGGGTCCTGCCGATCGGAGACCTCGAGGCCGATGATCTGCGGTTTCTCATCGGGCAGGAGGTGGGTCTGGACCACCTTGTCCCGCTGGCCATGGACCTCCTTCGCAAGGACCCACTGCAGGAGGCTGCCCTGTATCCGGGGGACCTGCTCGCTGCAGTGCGGCGAGTCCCCTCCACCTGGTGGGTCGCCCATCCGGAGGCCGCTGATCTGCTGGCCATGATCGACCCACCCCTCGGCTCCGCCAGTGCGCGCCCGAGGTCAGAGGGTGATGGGGGACTCTGACCCTGACAGCCCCTGTTCGGGTCGGCCGAAGAAGAGGGCGCGTTCGCGCCAGACGACGACGGCCGAGAGGAGGACGAGGAGCGCGGTCTGAATGGCCTTGGTGTCGGGATGGGTCAGGAAGATCTCGTTCCCGACGTTGGCGGCCAAGTGGAAGGCGATGGTCACGGGGATGTTGCGCCCGCTGCGGTAGTAGATCCAGTTCATGAGGATCACGAAGGGAAAGACCGAGACGAGGAAGTTCACGGTCGCCAAGGCGCCGGTCTCGACGACCTCCGATTGGTAGTAGCCCTTGATCGTGCCCAGCGGCACGTGCCACAGGGCCCAGATCACGGCGAAGACGATCGACGTCTTCCAGATCGTCCATCGCGAGGCCAGCGCATCGGTCCCGTAGCCGTGCCACGCCAACTCCTCCACCACCGGGGCGAGGGTCAAGGTCAACCAGGCCGGCAGCAGGCCAGCGGTGAAACTCAGTCCTCCTCGGAGCAGGAACTGATCGGTCGAGTAGCCGAGGGGGATGGACAGGGCCGTCGCCAAGAGGAGAGCGCCAGGCATGAGCAGGACCGCGAGGAGGCCGAACCTCACGGGGATCTCGCGGAGGTTGACCAAGCGATGGCGCAGGTCGCTCACCAGGACCGGATCTCGTCGGATCAGCGACCAGGCCACGGCCATGGGAGCCAGCAGACCGGCCATGCCCAGCACCGCGATGAGGAGATTGTTCGGGTGATCACTGCGGGAGAGATACCCGGCTGTGAACCACAGCACCCAAGGGATCGCGGTGCTGAGGAAGTAGAAACGAAGGGGGCGATCGTATCGGGCGACCAGTGGTGAACGAGCTGGCCCGCCCCCTGCCACGGTTGCGGTGGTGCTCACGGCATCCACGTTAGTCCTGTTGTCCGGCAACACTATTGGGGCCCCCCATGAGTCGACCCTGAGAAGGTGAGCCTCAGTTGGTGATGCTCACATTGGAGCCCGTCAGGGTGGCTCGGAACCCAGATTCGATCGGCGACACCTGGGTCAGGCGCATCCCGTCGGGGACACCCTGCACCGGCTGCCGGATCGACACCAGGCTGCGGGCGGCGGCACTGGCAACGGTGTCCAACCAGTCCGGCCCCTGGAGATCGATCGTCTTGGGTTCGATCACGAGGTCACCCTCGACGGCGCGGACCACGCCGGTCGCCTTGACCGGGATCTTCTGACCCAGCACCTCAATGGTCCGGGAGAGGCCCACCTGACCTGACCCTGCGGCATACAACTCCACTCCGTCGCCCACCTGCTTGGCGGCGGCCGCCCAGGGAAGGGTCACGTCGAGATCCAGTTTCTCGGCGTGGATTCCCTTGTCCGACACCCGGATCCCTGTGCCCTTGGCGGTCACGTCCTCGAAACCTCCGCCCGAGGTGAGGACCTCGCTGGAGCTCAGGTCGACGTCACCCAGCCAGGTCTCGTCCTTCTGGGGCGAGGCCGGCTTGCCGCTCGGCACGGGCGACGGCGAGACGCTGGGGGAGGCGGCTGGCGCGGACTCCGAGCGCACCGAGACCACGAGACCGACAATGGCCAGAGCGAAGATGACGAGACCGGCCAAGACCCCGAGGAAGAAATTGCGCACGCCTCACGATCGCATGCCGGGGCCACCCGCGAAGGCGCCCCGCGACGACGAAATCCGTCAGCGGAAGGCAGGGATCCCAGTGAGCGCCTGCCCGATCACGAGGGTGTGCATCTCCACGGTGCCCTCATAGGTGAGCACCGACTCGAGGTTGTTCGCGTGCCTCATGACAGGGAACTCACCGCTGATTCCGTTGGCGCCCAAGATGGTTCGCGCCGTCCGGCAGATCTCGATGGCCTTCGTGACGTTGTTGTACTTCGCCACCGAGACCTGCTCCGGACGCAGCCCGACCGAGTCCTTGACCCGCCCGAGGTGAAGGGACAGCAACAAGCCCAATTGGAGTTCGGTCGACATCTGCGCCAACTTGGCCTGGGTCAACTGGAAACTCGCGAGCGGCTTCCCGAACTGGGTGCGCTCGATCGAATACCGCCGAGCCACCTCCAGCGCCGTCCGGGCGGCACCCAGGCAGCCCCAGACGATCCCGTAGCGCGCTTCGGACAGGCACGACAGCGGCCCCTTGAGCCCGGTCACCTCGGGAAAGGCCGCATCGCTCGGCACGCGCACCTCGTCAAGGGTGAGCTCAGCGGTCACCGAGGCGCGCAGTGACAACTTGTGGTGGATCGCATGGGCGGCGAAACCTGGCGTATCCGTTGGCACCACGAAGCCCCGGATCCCACGACCCCCCGGCTCATCCGACGTGTTGGCCCAGATGACCGCGACCTCTGCGACGGTGCCATTGGTGATCCAGAGCTTGCCGCCGTTGATCACCCAGTCGTCCCCGTCACGACGAGCGCGCGTGCGCATCGACGCGGGATCGGATCCGTGGTCGGGCTCGGTGAGGCCGAAGCAGCCGATCGCCTCGCCGGCAGCCATCCGAGGCAGCCACTCCTGCTTCTGCGCCTCGCTGCCGAACATGTGGATCGCGCCCATCGCGAGCGACCCCTGCACGGACACGAGTGAGCGGATTCCCGAGTCCATGGCCTCGAGTTCCACGCTCGCCAAGCCATAGTCGACCGCCGACATCCCTGCGCAGCCGTAGCCCTCCAGATGCATCCCGAGCAGGCCCGCCTTGCCGAACTCCAGAGCCAACTCGCGGGCCGGCACCTCTCCGGCCTCGTACCACTGGGTGATGTGGTCCGCACACAGGTCGGTGACGACCTTGCGCACCATCGCGCGCACGTCCTTCTCCTCATCGGTCAACTGGAAGTCCAGATCGATGAGGTCGAGCGGCTCGGCATTGGGGCGGCGTGGGGGAGCGGTCTTCACGCCGCCGACGTTACGCCGGGCCGGGTTGGTCTGTCGCGTGGCCTCCCGGGTCGGGCACCTCGCCATCGTCCCCGTATGCCGTGGGCTGGCTTTCGCGCAATCGCTCGGCTCTGCGAGCGGGCAGGTAGGCGACCACCCCGAGCATGGACACCACACCGACCGTGAGCATGGCGAGGTGGATCGAGGCATGATCGGCAAGAAGGCCCGCCAGTGGTCCGGCAATGCCGAAGGCGAGGAAGGCGAACATCGAGTTGATCGAGAGGACGGTCGAGCGATTGCGGGCCTCGGCCTCGCGGTGGAGCAGGGCGGAGTGGGGCGGGCCGTTGAGTCCGTGCATCGTGTATGTGAAGAGATAGGCCGCGATCAGTTGCACGGGCGTGAGGGCGAGTCCCATGACGATGACGCCCAGGGCGTTGAGCCCGCGTCCGAGCATGGCCGCGCGCGCCACCCCCCACCGCTTCGAGAGCTGACCCGCGAGCCATGTCCCCAGGGCAAAGATGCCCCAACCGACCGAGGCCACCGGGCCCATGAGGGCACCCGCCGCCTGCGCGGACCCGAGCATTTCCTCCAGCCGCAAGGGCAGGAGGGACTCGAAGGCGACCATGCCGACCGACCAGCAGATCTCGGCCACGATGAGGCCGAGGAGCACCCTGTTGCGACCGAGGAGAAGCAGGCCGTCCTTGATGACCGTCGGCGCCTCCTTGACCGAGGCGAGGGCCCGTCGCTCCTGCTCGCCGGTCGCGATGGTCCGCGGTCGCTCCTTGAGCAGGGTGAGGGTGGCGACCAAGTGGACGATGTTGAGGGCCGCGAAGACGGCGACGGCGAGGTCGATGGCGGGGAAGGCCTTGATGGGGTGCCACCAGATGAGGGCTCCGGACAGGAGCGCCCCGGCCGCCATCCCGACGCCGAGCACGGTGCCCTGCTTGGAGAGTTCCTGGTCCACATCCGCGCCGGGTGCACTCTCGTGGACGGTGTCGACGAACCATGCCTCCAGTGGCCCCGAGTCCAACGCGCGAAAGGCACCCATGAGGGCTGCCGCCCCGACGAACTGCCAGAAGTTCTGCGCGAAGAGATAGGCCGCTCCGGTCACGACATTGATGCCGGCGGCCGCGACATAGACCGCACGCCGACCGAAGGCGTCGGCGAACCCGCTCGTCGGCAGCTCCAAGGCGAAACAGACGAACCCCGAGACGGCGGCGGCGGTCATGGCCTGCGCGATCGTCAGGCCGCGGTTGGTCATGATGAGGACGAAGATCCCGACGACGAAACCGACAGGGAACCAGCGGGTGAAGTTGAGCAGCAGGAAGACCCGGTAGGCCCGCTCGCTGGTCAGGGGAGCGGCCCTCATCGGCGCGGCACTCATCGGCGCGGCACCTGCTCCATGTCGACGGGGTAGTGGCACAGGTAGGTCGCGACGCGCTTGGCCTCCGGATTGCCCTGCCCGACCCGCCGGTAGCGACTGATCACTTCGTCGATCTCCGCGTTCATGGCCGTGAGTTGCTCGGGCGTGACGACGACCATGGTGTCGCCCATGCCAGCCGCATCGCCCCACGAGCGCGGCCAGGCGGGGCGCAGGTCGAGCCACCGGGAGAACTTGGTCGTGAAGTGCTGCAGCCAGTCCCGCTCCAGCCACCCGAAGGCGGCCTCGGCGTCCTCGTCACCCTCGAAGTCGCTCGGGTCGAAGACCGTGAAGTCCGCCGAGGCCGCCCAGACGCGGCGCTTGCCGTCGCCCTCACCGGTGTCGACGACCAGCCCGACCTCCTCCAGTTTGCGCAGGTGATAACTGGTGGCCCCCGAGTTGGTCCCCAGGACGCCCGCCAGCGCGGTGGCCGTGGCCGGCCCGCCGCTGCGGAGGGCGCCGACGAGGCGGGAGCGCAGGGGATGGGCGAGGACCTTCACGGAGGCGGGGTCGAGGCGCACATGGGACGGTTGCTCAGTCATGGATTGCACAATACCTTTGCACACTTTGTTTGCACAACTATTGTGCGTATGCCGTCCGCTCACCCATCCGTGCAGGTCAGGGGCGGTTTCCGGGTCGCCTTGAGGCGATTTGGGTCACTCTCGGCGCGACCGTAGACTTGAGAGGTTGTGTCGTGCGCCCCTGCCAAGGGGAGTGACCGCTTGTCGGGAGCACACGACATACGTGTCAATCCCACCCCTCACGTAAGGCAACCTCGTGAAGACCTACACCCCGAAGGCCGGCGACGCCGTCCGTCAGTGGCACGTCATCGACGCCACCGACGTCGTCCTCGGCCGCCTCGCGAGCCAGGCTGCTGTCCTGCTCCGTGGCAAGCACAAGCCGACCTACGCCCCGCACGTCGACATGGGCGACTTCGTCATCATCATCAACGCCGAGAAGGTCGCCCTCACCGGCGCCAAGCTCGAGCAGAAGCGGGCCTACCGCCACTCCGGCTTCCCGGGTGGCCTGAAGTCGCGCACCTATGTCGAGATGCTCGACCAGCACCCCGAGAAGGCCGTCGAGAAGGCGATCCGCGGGATGCTCCCCAAGAACTCCCTCGCCCGCCAGCAGCTGACCAAGCTCAAGGTCTACCGCGGCGCCGAGCACCCCCACGCTGCCCAGCAGCCCAAGCCCTTCGAGATCACCCAGGTGGCCCAGTGATGACCGAGAACACCATCATCGACATCGAGGCCGGCACCGACGCCGACGACATGGAGATCACCGAGTACACCTCGGAGAGCTCCGCTGACGCCGTCGCCGGCGAGCCCGCCCGCCGTCCGTCCGCCTCGGCTCCCGGTGCTGCCACCGGTCGTCGCAAGCAGGCCGTCGCCCGCGTGCGCATCGTGCCCGGCACGGGCGAGTGGACCATCAACGGTCGGACCCTCGAGTCCTACTTCCCGAACAAGGTGCACCAGCAGATCGTCAACGAGCCGCTCAAGGTGCTCGAGCTCGACGGCGCCTACGACGTGCTGGTGCGCGTCCACGGCGGTGGCCCCTCCGGCCAGGCCGGTGCCGTCCGCCTCGGTGTCGCCCGCTCGCTCAACGGTGTCGACGAGGAGCTGAACCGTCCCGCGCTCAAGAAGGCCGGCTTCCTCACCCGTGACGCCCGCGTGCCCGAGCGCAAGAAGGCCGGTCTCAAGAAGGCCCGCAAGGC
>DAOLRO010000027.1:5000-20913 GCA_035418665.1 Phycicoccus sp. | reverse complement strand
AGGCCCAACTCGACCGCTTCCTCATGAAGACCAGCCTCGGCTATCCCGACCACGAGACGACCGTCGAACTCTTCTCCCAGGCCGTGACTCGCGACCGCAGCGCGACGGTCTCGCCGGTCATCTCGGCGCAGGCCGTGGCGCAGATGAGCACGCTCGGCGGTCAGGTCCACACCGACCCGGCGATCCTCGCCTACGTCTCGCGCCTCTCCGAGGAGTCGCGCCGTCACCCGCACATCGCCCTCGGGCTCTCCATCCGCGGCGGCCTGGCCTACATCCGCTGCGCCAAGGTCTGGGCGCTTTCCCAAGGGCGCGACCACGTGACCCCGGACGACATCAAGACCCTTGCGCACCCGATCCTGTGCCACCGGTTGCTGCTCAATGACGAGGCCCAGTTCACCGGTGTCGACGTGAACCGCGTCATCGACGAACTCCTCAACGACGTCGCCGCACCCGCCCACCGACTGAGCTGACGGCATACCCAAGTCCATGACGACCACTCCCGATGTCGAGTCGGCGCCCCCCGCAGAGTTGGGGCGCCGGGCGAGGCGTGACCAGAAGACGGCCAAGCGACCCAAGCCGGTGACGGAGAAGGCCGCCGGCGTGCCCCTGACGGAGCGCGTGGCCGGAGTCGCCTCCGGGATCGGGACCAGGTGGCGCGAGTGGGTCAGCCTGTTCGAGCCGGTGCTCGAGCCGGTGCGTCGCGTTCTGGTGTGCGTTTCGACCTTGGGTTGGCTCACGCTGGCGGCCGCGCTCGGTTGTTGGCTGCTCGCCGCCGCCTTCGGCTGGCGGGAATTCGCGTATGCCGCAGCCGTTCTCCTTTGCGTCTTCCTCCTTTCGTGCCTTCTCACGATCGGTCGGATGAGCCTCGATGTGACGACGAGGGTTGAGCCGCAACGGGTGGTGGCCGGGGACGCCTCGGCGATCGAGGTGAGTGTGCGCAACGTGGGCAAGGGGCCCATGCTGCCGGTGCCGCTCGACCTGCCCACGGGGGACACGGTGACGCGCTTCGGCCTCCCGGCCCTGGGCCCGGGTGGTGAGTTCACTGACGTCGTCGTCATGCCGTCGCAGAAGCGTGGTCTCTACGTCATCGGTCCCGCGTCGACCCTGAGGGGCGACCCGTTCGGACTGGTCCGGCGCGAGGTGACCTGGACAACTCCCGTCGAGCTGTTCGTGCACCCACGGACGATCTACCTCGAGGCCTTGGGTTCAGGGATGCTCAAGGACCTCGAGGGTCGCTCGACGAACGACATGTCGATGTCGGATCTGGCCTTCCACACCCTGCGGGAATATGCGCCGGGAGATGACCGCCGGCACATCCACTGGCTGAGCACCGCAAAGCGTTCTGGCGCAGGCGGATCCGAGGAGTTCATGGTCCGGCAGTTCCTCGACACGAGGCGCTCGCACATCGGCGTGGTCGTCGATTGCAGCGCGGAGTCGTGGCTGGATCCGGAGGAGTTCGAGACGGCGATCTCGGGTGGGGCCTCGGTCATCGCCCGTGCGTTGCGTGATGGGCAGGACGTGAGCGAGGGCGCGGGTCCGTACGTCCTCACCCGGCCGAAACGGCATACGGCGCTTGACCTCTTCTCCCGCGCCGAGCTCGGCGAAGAAGCCCTGGAGTCCACGGTCTCTCGCCTGACCCGCATCGCACCCAATGTGAGCGCAGTGCTCCTCTTCGTCGGTCCGCTGACCTCCCTGCTGACCATCCGTCGCTCGGCCGCCCTCTTCGGTCCTGATGTCAACGTCGTCGCCGTGAGAGTCGAGCACGGAGCCCCAATTGGCCTGCAGCGCAGCGGTGGTCGCAGCATCGTCACCATCGGCTCGCTGGGCGACCTGCCTCGGGCCCTCTCCGGGAAGGTGGCCGGATGACCAGTCCATCCCTGGCTCCGAGTGCGATGACCTCGACGGCCAACCGGACCAAGACGCGCCTGGCCGTCACCGGTCGGCCGTCCTTCGCCGACCTCGTCGACGGCGCCTTCATCCTGGCCCTGGGGCTGATCGCCCTGTGGGGCTTCCGGACGACCTTCGACTCGCCCCGCTTCCTGGTCGTCGGCGCGGTCGGGCTCGTCCTCGGCATCGCCGTGGCGCACGTCGCGAACGTGCTGCGTCAGCACTGGCTGGTGCTGGCCTTGATGATCGTGGTGACCTTCTTCCTCTTCGGTGGTGCCGTGGCGCTCTCGAGCGAGGCCATCGCGGGGTTCGTGCCCAATGGCACCGTGCTGGGCAAACTCGCCAGGCTGACGGTCAACGGCTGGAAGGACCTGCTCACGACCCTGCCGCCGGTCGACGGTTCCGGTCAGTTCCTCGTGTTGCCCTATCTGCTGGCCCTGGCCTTCGGTGCCGCGACCTTCCTCTGGGCGCGACGGGTCGAAAGTCCCTCTTGGCCGGTGCTGCTGCCGGTCGTGCTGCTCGGCATCGTCATCCTCATGGGCACGCTCCAGCCGGCTGGGCTGCTGGTCCAAGGGCTCGGCTTCGCCGTCGTCGCCTTCCTGTGGGTCGTGCTGCGGCGCCGGCGTGGGCTGCGGGTCGTGGGCACAGGTGCGGGAATGCGCAGTCAGGCGGTCATCGCTGCCGTCGTGCTGGCCGCCGCGGTCGGGCTGGGGGCGGTGACCGGTGGGCACCTCCCCGGGACGGACGGGCCACGAACGGTGCTTCGCACCTATGTCGAGCCACCTGTCTTCGTGTCTCCGCTGCCGTCACCGCTCGTGGGTTTCCGGAAGTACACCGAGGGCGCCCAGAAGGTCTGGGACCAGGAGCTCTTCACCGTGGAGGGGGTCAAGGCGGGGTCCTTGCTTCGCATCGCGGTGCTCGATGACTACTCCGGGACGGTCTGGAACGCGGCCGGAGTCTCCGGCGGCAGCGTCGGCACCTTCCGCCGGGTGGGGCAGACCATCGCGCCGGTCGACGGGATGACCGACGCGAAACCGCAGCGTTCGACGCTCACGGTGGGTGCGGCATACGCCGGTCTCAGCGATGCCAGCAATTGGGTTCCGACGATGGGCTATCCCACCTCGATGGTCTTCTCCGGTGCCCGGGCCAAGGAACTGGCGGCCTCGCTGGTCTACAACCCCGCAACCGGCCAGGCCATCGTCACCGAGCGGCTCCGGGCCGGGGACAAGGTGACGGTCGAGGCAGCGCCGGTGTCGGTGGCGCCGAAGACCCTTGCGGTGGCTTCGGGCTCGGGTGTCTCCTCCGAGGCCACCCAGGTGGTCGCGGCCAAGGCCGTGAAGTGGGCCGAGAAGAAGCCGACGCCATGGGATCAACTGCAGGCTGTGGCCGGGACCCTCAAGAACGGTGCCTACAGCGACGGCACGAAAACCGGTGAGACGCAATACCTTCCCGGCCACGGCGTGGCGCGCACGACCACTTTCCTCACGCGCCAGCAGATCGTGGGCAATGACGAGCAGTACGCGTCGACCTATGCGTTGATGGCCAACAGTCTTGGCGTCCCTGCGCGGGTCGTCATGGGGGCCGTGGTGCCCGACGGTGGGTCCGTGCGCGGGGAGGACGTGCACGCGTGGGTGGAGTTGAGGGGTGCGGACGGTCGTTGGTATGCCGTGCCGAACGCGACCTTCATGCCGGACCGGGACAAGACGCCGCAGCAACAACCGCGCGCCACGGCCAAGGACTCGAACTCTGCCGATGTCCCGCCGCCCAACTCGCAGCGACCGCCGGGCTCGGTCGACGCGACCTACGCCACGACCTCCGCGAAGGTGAGGCCACCCACCGTCCTCGAGCGCCTCGCGGCGATGCCCGCGTGGGTTTGGTTGCTGATCAAGGTGATTGGCTATCCCTTGTTGGTGCTCGGGTTCATTGTCACGGTCCTGGCGTTGGCGCGTGCCGTCCGCCGCCGGCGTCGCCAAGGCACTGGTGCGCCCTCGCGTCGGATGGCCCAGGGTTGGCGCGACCTGGTCGATCACGCCCGTGATCTGGGGATCAAGGTTCCCGCTGGTCTGACCCGTATGGAGCAGGCCGACATCGTGGGGCATCAGGGTCTGGCGCGTGCCGCTGACCGCGCGGTCTTTGGCTATGGCGAGCCGGAATCCGGTGTGGTGCAGGCCTATTGGGACAACTGCAAGAAGGCGAAGTCTGAGGTGAGACGAGGTGTGACTCGCCGCAGGCGACTGGGCCGACTCTTCTCGGTGCGTGGACTCCTCTTCAAGGACGACCGCCCCGTGGAGAAGTTGCCGAAGGTGGCCCAGACGCGACGAATTTCTGGGAAAAGGGCCCCGGTCCTGAGGAGGGCGAGGGCGTGAAGATCAAGGTCCAGCTCGAGAGCCCGGGTGCGCCTCCGCGGGACCTGCTCATCACGGCGGACGCCGCGACCACGGTCGGGGATGTCGCGCGTCACCTCAAGCTCGCCGACCCGAAGCGATCGGCCGTCCCGGATCTCGCGTCGGACTGGACTCTGTCCCTGTCCAAGGAGTCCCGCCGCCTCCTTGACCCGCGGACACCCTTGGGCGACAGCCCCATTCGGTCGGGGGCCCTGATCAGCGTGCTGCCCGCGGCGAAGCAGTTCGCTTCGACGGAGAGATCGGCCATCGCTGTCGCCACCATCGTTCAAGGGCCGGGGGCAGGGAGGGAGTTTCCCTTGGCGAGCGGGACGAACATCGTGGGCCGCAACCGCTCCTGCGAGGTGCGGCTGGAGGATCCGCTTGCCTCGCGCGAGCATGCCAGGCTCAACGTCACCGATCACATCGAGATCATCGACCTGGGGTCCGCCAACGGGATCGAACTCAACGGTTCGGTGGTCTCGCGCGAAGTCGTTCGTCCATCGGATGTCGTCCAGATCGGTGACACGCGCCTCGCGTTCCGCATGGTTCACGTCGAATCCACGGTCGGCCGGGCCGAAGGGGCAGTCGGGTTCATCCGCTCACCCCGTCTGGCACCGCGTTACGCCGGGAAGGAATTCGCGCCTCCGGATGTCCCCCAGCGGCAACCAAAGCAACGCTTTCCCGTGATGATGATGCTGATGCCGATCCTCATGGCTGGCATCCTCTATCTGGTCACCAAGCAGTGGCAGTCGGTTCTCTTCGCCGCGTTGTCGCCGCTGATGATGGTCGGTGGCTGGTGGGAGCAACGGCGGCAGGGCAGGACCGTCGACAAGGCAAGCATCGCGGCCTTCAGGACCGACCTCGAGAGCCTCGAGAAGGCGATCCGCGAGGAGCAGCAGGCTGAGGTGGCCATGCGGCTCGCCGAACATCCGTCGGCCAGCGAATGCCTGTCCGCTGCCCATGATCGGCGGCCGCTGATGTGGACCCGTCGTCCTGACCATTGGGGCTTCCTCGAATTTCGGTTGGGTACGGGTACCTTGCCGACGCGATGCACGATCAAGCCGCTCGAAGGGAGGAACGCTCCCCGCGAACTCACCACCGAGGGCAATGAAAAACTCGCCCCCCTGAGTGAGGTGCATGGCGTGCCCGTGGTGGCCACGCCCATGGAGAGCGGTGCCCTCGGCGTCGCTGGGCCCCGCAGTGCGGCGGTATCCACCGCCCGCGCACTCGTGGCACAGGCGGCCTCCCTCCATTCCCCCGCCGAACTTGCCGTGTGCGTCATGACGTCGCAACGAGGCATGGAGGACTGGGGCTGGGTCAAATGGCTACCGCACGTGGATGCGCCGTGGAGTCCGGTGGACGCCAAGCACCTGGCGGCGAATCCCGCTGACTCGGCAACCCTGCTCGCCGCACTGTTCAGCGTGATCGAGACCAGGCGATCGGATGACAAGTCGGGCCGCTTCCCGGCCGTCCTCGTCGTCGTCGAGAATGACTCTCCCGTCGAGTTCGGGCGTTTGGTGGACTTGGCGGAGCAGGGTCGTTCGTCCGGTGTCCACGTTCTGTGGATCGCCCCAGAGGTGGAGCAACTCCCGGCAAGTTGCCACACCTATGTGGACACCCACTCCTTGATGGAGAGCGGTGTGGGCTTCGTGCACGAGGCGCAGTCCGTCACCCCGGTCATCACCGAACTGCTGAGTGCCGATGAGGCTCTGGAGTTGGCGCTGTCCATGGCTCCGGTCGTGGACTTGGGAGCCAGCAATGAGGACTCCAGCGACCTCCCGCGGACCATCTCGTTCCTGGCCATGGATGGCTACGAGGCCATGGGTGACAACCCGGAGGCCGTCCTCGAGCGGTGGACCCAGAATCACTCCATCCTGTCCGGCCCACGTGCCGGGGAGCCTTACCGCAAGGCAGCTTCCTTGCGTGCGGCCGTGGGACACAACGCGGGACACCTGCACCAACTGGATCTGCGCACCGATGGACCCCATGCCCTCGTGGGTGGGACCACCGGTGCGGGCAAGTCCGAACTTCTCCAGACCTGGATCCTGTCGATGGCGGCGAACCACAGCCCGCAGCGCCTGACCTTCCTTCTCGTGGACTACAAGGGTGGATCGGCCTTTGCTGAATGCAACCAATTGCCGCACACCGTCGGCATGGTCACCAACCTCGACGCCAACGGGGTCCAGCGAGCCCTGAAGTCGTTGACCGCAGAACTCGACCACCGGATGCGGGTGCTCCAATCGGCCAAGGCCAAGGACCTCATGGAGCTCGAGAAGCGCTGGGATGCCGCTGCCCCACCCAGCCTGGTCATCGTGGTCGACGAGTTTGCTGCTCTCGTCCAAGAGGTCCCCGAGTTCGTCGACGGGGTGGTGAACGTGGCCCAACGTGGGCGGTCCCTCGGGTTGCACTTGATCCTTGCCACACAACGACCCGCGGGTGTCATCAGGGACAACCTGCGGGCCAACACCAACTTGCGCATGGCTCTGCGGGTGGCCGACGAGGCCGATTCCAGCGACGTCCTCGGAACCCCCGAGGCAGCGTTCTTCGATCCCGACCTGCCTGGTCGTGCAGTCTCCAAGACGGGAGCCGGCCGGCTCGTCCCCTTCCAGACGGCATACGTCGGTGGACACACCGGCTCGGGGCCGAGCCGACCCGACGTCGTCGTCGAGGACCTCGCCTTCGGGACCGGTGTGGTGTGGGAGGTGCCAGAAGGCTTGGTTCCCACGGTCAAGGGACCCACGGGACCGACCGACATCGCCCGAATCGTCTCCACGATCACAGCAGCGCATGCCGATGCCCAGATCCCCGCACCGCGTCGCCCGTGGCTCGACGACCTGAGCGGTCATTACAACCTCACCGACCTGTTCCGAGCACGCCGTTCCGATGAGGGATACACGTTCGGGATGGCAGACCTGCCCGAGCAGCAGAGCCAGAAGTCTGTGGCCTTCGTGCCAGACAGGTCGGGCAACCTTCTCGTCATGGGCGCCTCTGGCTCGGGCAAGAGCACGATGTTGCGCACCTTGGCGGTGACCGCGGGTCTGGGCTACAAAGCGGACCCCACCTGGCTCTACGGCTTGGACTTCGGCGCCCAGGGGTTGTCCATGTTGGCCGATTTGCCGCATGTGGGGGCGGTGATTCGAGGGAGCGACGACGAGCGGGTTCGCCGCCTCCTGAGGTGGATCCGGGACCTGATCGATGAGCGTGCCGTGCGATTCGCCAAGGTCAACGCGGGCACGATCTCCGAGTACCGCAAGGTCTCAGGGAATGCCGGCGAACCTCGAATCGTGGTTCTCCTCGATGGGCTCGGGGCGTTTCTCAAAGAGTATGAGTCTCGCGACGTCTGGATCGACACCCTCGTGGCCATCGCTGGCTCGGGACGACCCGTCGGTGTTCATGTGGTGCTCACGACGGATCGCGCCGCGTCGATGTCGTCAGCACTGGCCGCCACCATCCAACAGCGACTGGTTCTTCGGATGGCATCTGTGGACGACTACGACACCAACCTCGTGCCGCGGGGAATGCTCACCACCGACACACCTGCCGGGCGCGGAGTCTGGGACAAGACCGAAGTCCAGGTTGCCCTCTTGGGTCCATCGACCGATTTGGGCGTGCAGGCCTGGGAAATGGCGACGTTCGCGAGAGCCCTGCGCGAAGTTGGCGCACCGACAGCGGCGCCGGTTGGTTCGATGCCCGAGCATGTGCTGCTGTCTACGCTTCCGGTGACCCTGGCTCAGGAAATCGTCGTGGGCGTTCGGGACGACACACTCGGTCCGCTGGGGGTCGAACCCTCGGGTACCTTCGCCGTCTGCGGACCGCCCAGTTCGGGCAGGACCACAACCCTGCTTGCCATCGCCACGGCAGTGCGCCGCTCCCGGCCGACCGCCGACGTCTACCTGATGACGATGGACAGGCGGTCGCCTCTGCTCAGGGAGAGGGTCTGGACGGAGGTGGCTCAAGGTGAAGATGCCGCCCGGTCACTCCTCGACGAGTTGGAGCCACGGTGTCAGAACGAGCTTGCGGTGCCGACGACCATCGTGCTGGAGCGAGTGGGAGATTGGGCTGACACGGGCATCGAGTCCCAACTGGAGCGGGTGCTCAAGGCGGCGGTGCGCGCGGGCGCTTTCGTGGTGTGCGATGCCGACTCAGCCCTCCTGAATCGCACCTACGGCCTCGCCGGTGCCCTCAACACCTCACGCGTGGGTTTCGTGCTCGCACCTGATGGATCCGAGGGCGGGTCCTTCGGAGGCAAGCTCCCCCTTCGCCTGAATCGCGCTGACTTCCCACCCGGCCGCGGCTTCTACTTCCGCAGCGGCCAACCGATCTTGGCGCAGGTGGCCTTCCCGGGGTAGTTGGCTTGTCCCCATTTCTGCGACGTTGTCGGTGGGGCCACCCCGAGCAATAGTTGTCACATCAGCATTCGGCTCCGTCGGGGCCTCCTGGAGAGAAGGAGAAGTCAATGGCATTTCAAGGTATGGATGTCGACCAAGCCAAGGGCGAGTACACCAAGCTGAACACGGCCATTGGTGAACTCGAAAAGCAGATGGGAGATTTGACCTCGCTTGTCGGTCGCCTCGTCCCGGACCTGTGGAAGGGCACGGACGCCAACAACTTCCAGCAGGATTGGAATGGCACCCACAAGTCGGCACTCAACACGCTGATCCAGAACCTGAAGACCTACGCCAAGGACTTCAACGAGGACATTCAGGAGCAGGAGCGCATCTCCCTCAGTTGAGACGGCGGACCGGCGGATTCCTTCCGCCGGTCCAACTCAATGGTTCGCGCCAGGAAAGGAGCGTCACATGAATCTGTTCGGGATGGACACCTCGGAGATTCTCTCCGTGGCCAAGTCGCTCGGACGCCAATCCGGCGACCTCAGGACGCTCACTGCCGACATGGAGAAGTTGGTCCGCCAGGCCGTCGATGTGTGGGACGGCGATGACTCCGACCAGTTCCTGGAGTGGTGGGAGACCGAGCACCGACCGGCTCTCCTCAAGGCCCAGGCGCTCATCGAACGTTTGAGTGGTGTGGCGCACGAAGGCGTCGTGGCGCAGGAGCGCGCGTCCAGCGCGTGACCCGCTGAACCCAGGAAGGAGGACTGCTCATGGCCCGTCAAGGGATGGATGTCGAGGTCGTCGAGGCTGTCGCCAAGACCATGCACGAGAAGGCACAGTCGACCACGTCCATCGTGGAGAGCGCGGGCCGATTGATCCGGGGCTCGGAGAAACTGTGGCTCGGCCAGCGAGCGGACCGGTGGCTGGCCGACTGGCTGGTCGAGGAGGCGGCGGTCCGCCGCGCCGCTGGTTTCCTCGAGGAGATGAGCAAGCGGCTCACGACCCAAGCCAGCGACCAGCGCCGCGCCAGCGGGCCGAGCGTCGGTGCCCGAGACATGAGTGCAATCAACCCCACTGCTCCCAGCGACTCGTGGTCGCAGGGCATGGCCAACCTGAAGACCCTGAACGAATATCTGGATCAACACGGGTTGGCGGTGGCGACAAGTGTTGTCAGCGTTCTTGGGATCAAGAAGGGCACCTGGCACAGCAAACCGTATGGAAAATTGTACAAGACGATCACACGCCCGGGCGGATTCTTCAACTACAACAGGTCGCTGTATGGCGGCTACTCCAAAGACTGGGGCAAGGTTCTGCGAAGTCCAGGGATGAAAGTATTCGACCGGCTCACCAAGGGGCTTGGCGTCGCCACTATCGGCGCGAATATCTACGACACGTTTGTGAACCCGTCCCAGCGGGAAATAACAGACTTTGAGAAGTTTGAGACTTTGCGGGATTCAAGCGCAACCGCCCTGAAGATGGGAAACCCGGCCGCCTACCTGTTGGGGGCCAATGTCACAGCATGGACGATGGTGGCTGAAGAGGCAGCCAAACTTGACCTCTCAGCTGAATCTAATGCCATGACTTGGAAGTATATTCAAGAGAATCCTATGGAACTTGTCGCTTCCTTTGGTGATGCCTGCAAGGACATGGCAACCAACAAGATCTGGAAAATATTCGGATGAATTCACTTTGCATCGTCACGGACGACGAATTGCTCGCGGTCGCCTTCTTGGTAGGAGGGGAGTGGAAGCGCCCGCTTGAGACAGTCCAATTGGGTGACGTGTCGCAGGCGGCAGCAGCAATCCAGCGGGGGATCAGGTCTCTGCGGTTGCGCGAAATACTTGCGGCGGACGGCGAGACGCTTTCACAGGATGTGGATCCTGCGGTCACGGCGGTCACTGCCCCGGTTCGCCTTGTGGTGGCGAGTGTCGACGAACACCTCAATGCAGCCGCTGGGCCCGAGCGCTTTGAGGTTTCAGGAGCGGGCGAAGAGTGGGTCGTGAACGCCGTTGAAGTCGGCGGTGTGCACCGCATCGTGCGAGTCCCCCGTGATGAGGCCCAGGGCTTCGTGATCGCCCTTCTGATCAGTCGCAGCCAGGTGCAGGACGAGTTGGGCCTGTGTCTCCTCGTGCGAAATGACGACGGCAGACTCGCTGGGGGTCTGCACGCCCACGATGGAGTTGTCCGCCTGCTGACGACGCAACCGGATGGTTCCTTGAAGGTGGGCGAGCCCCAGATGGTGGATGCCGTGTCCATCTCCGCGGCTGTTGATGCGATGAGTACGTCGGCGTGAGCCGTCCAGCGGAAGCACGGGAGAGGTCTCGGTAATGCCCCGCAAGGGCATGGATGTCGAGGTTGTGGAGGGTATCGCGAAGAGCATGTCCCAGCGAGCCCGTTCGGCGACCTCAATCGTGGAGAGCACAGGCCGTCTGATCCGTGGTTCGGAAAAGCTGTGGCTCGGTCAGCGGGCCGATCAGTGGCTGGCCGATTGGCAGGCAGAGGAGGCAGCTGTTCGCCGCGCGGCCGGATTCCTTGAAGAGATGAGCCACCAGTTGATCCGTCAGGCGGACGAGCAAAGAGTCGCCAGTGGTGGGCACGGCGACCGGTCCGGGTCGGAGCACTCCACGGCAGGACGAATTCCCCCGGATCCGAATGAGGTCATTCGAGTGGCGCTAGGACTCCTGAGCGCCGCCTTCGAACCTCTTGTCCGAGCCGTGAAGCAGGCATTCTCCGGACTCTCTCGGCCTGTGCCCGCACCGCCAGTGATCGACCTGTCTGACGACGCGTTGGACGAATCGACGGTGTCCCAAGGCTCCTTCGGGGATTGCTGGTTCATCGCCGCTGTCGGAGCAGTGGCTGGGCGGGACCCAGGCGCCATCCGGAAAGGGATCAGGTCACGCGGGGGCGGCAACTACACCGTGACGTTGTACGACAAAGTGGTGGACGGCAACGGTCGCGTCACCATGAAACCGGTTGAGATTGACGTGGAATTTGTGGAGGAGAAGGGTGCCGGAGCTCCGGGCAAGGATCGAGGCAAGAATTTCGCGTCCATCTATGAAAGTGCTTTGGAGCAGCACAAGGGGGATCTCAACGGGGGAGGTTCGAGTGGGGAGGCGCTCGAGATGATCACGGGTCGACCAGCCCGAATCGAGGTGGATCCGAATCTCCCCAGCATCGACGAGATCGAGCGTGGCTTGAAGGAAGGGCGGATCTACACCGCGGGAACGGTCGACCATGGCTTCACAGACATCGCCGGAAATTACGAGCTTGGACCTACTCCAGATCCCACCGACAAGGAAATGACCCATGTCGGATTGGTCCCCAACCATGCCTACATGATTGATGAAGTGCGGATCGTCAATGGCACGAAGATGATTCATGTCGTGAATCCTTGGGGGCCCGGCCCCAACAGTCAGGACGCGTGGTCGGATGGATGGATCGACCAGCAGGAGTTCAGAGACAACTTCGAGTCCGTGGCCAGTGTTGCAGGCGGTGCGTCGTGAGCGAGCGCGAAGTTGCCTTTGTCCAGGGGTCACAGCCCACGCTCTCGGGCGTGCTCGTGGGGATCATGGCTGTAGGGATGAAGGACGGGGTTCCAGCCGCCCGCCTGTTGCTTCGGGGTGATTGCATCTCAGAAGTTGTGGACCTCAAGGTCGGTGGGGTGATCTCCCTGTGCAACCGGGGTTCATTGGAGCTCTTGCACATCGTTGCGGGGCATCCCGGAGAGGTGCTCTTTCGCCATTCGGAGGGGGCGGTCCCAAGTCCCAGGCCGTGAGGTTGGGCTCGCCCAGCTGCTGTGTCAGAGTGCCGGAATCGTCTCGTAGGCCTCAGCGTCAACACTTTCGGACGACAGCGTCAGAGTTCCCGAGGCGAAGGAGTTGGTCGGCTGCCATCGGGCTGTGACCTCGTCACCCCCCATCGACCGGTTCGCAAGCAGAATCAGGCGGGCGCGAAACTCCTCCAGCCGAGAACGTGCCATGTCGGACTCCTCGACCAAGGACGCGGACGCCGAGGTCAGGTGGACGGTGACGCCGCGAGACCTCGCAGCGGCGAGAACGTCAACCACAGTTGCGTCGAGGACATCGGGTGCGACCAAGTGATCTCGATTGCCTGCCTCCATGAGCCGTGCGGCCGAGCGGTCGGCTGCCGTGATGAGTTCCCCGGCAACCAATCGCTCCAGAAGCGTGAGGGTGCCCGGGGCAAGCATGGTCAACTGCGAGTTCACGAGCCGTTGCCGAGCCTCCACCTCGTGCAACTGACGCCGAGCCAGGGCCTCGGCTTCTTGCGCCTCGTGAAGGCGACCATCAGCGCGCGCGACCATCACGGCATACAAGGCACCCACCACGGGGATCACGATGAACGGCAACGCCAACTGGCCCGCATCGAGCAGCGAGGCCGGAGGCGTGAGCGCGAACTCGAGCATGATGATGGCCGCCAACGTCACGCCGGCCCCGACCGAGAGCCATGGCCGCCCCCGGAGTGCGGGGATGAGGAGCGCCGGATAGCTCGCGCCGAGGAACCATACGTCCCATCCCTGCGCCACGGAGTGCGGGGCCTGCCAGAGCATGAGCGTGCAGCCGGTCAACACGAGGATGAGGGCGAGCACCTTCAGGCGCGGTCCGGACAGGGTGTGCAACACGACGTAACCCGAGACGATGAGAACCAGGCCGACCCACCAGGGGCGCCCGAAGGCCAGCGGCCCGCCGCTGAGCCAGCCCGCCAAGAGGTGGAGCCCGGCATACGAGGCGGAGATCCACCACCAACTCCGCAGCTGCGCTTGGGTGACGGATGCTCCGCGCTCGTTCTTGTCGGCAGCCGACCACGCGAGGACGACGGACGTGCCCCGGCCAACTTCTGAGGTGACCGTGGCCGAACCATCGACGAGTGCCATGTGGCCGGGGATGGATGAGCGCAGCCCGAGCCTGCGTTCGTGGACCTTGGAGGTGTCGAAGCCGACCCCCTGATCCCGGATGTCAACCCGCACCTTGGTGGGGGAGCGGACGGCGTGGATCCAGACGGCACTCTGACCACTGTGCTGAGCCACGTTGCGCAGGGCCTGGTCGGCCGCGGCCAGGACGGCACCACGCACCGTGGAGGGTGAGGTCCCCTCACGACCTCGCACCTTCAGGTCGGCGACCAGACCGTGCTTGGCGGCCAACCGTGTGAGTCCGGCCTGCAGCCCGTCCACGGGGATCCCCTCGGCCGACCCATCGGAGCGACCCGGCTCCTCGAGCCCGACCCCCACCTCCGCGACGAGAGGAGCATCGCCACTCTCTGACCGCACGTCACGGATCCTGGACAACGTCTCCAGAGCGTCCTGAGCCACCTCGCGCGCCTGTGCCAGCAGGTTGGGGCTGGTTGCTCGGGAGGTCAGCAACAGGGCGCCCAACACCTTGTCGTGCAGGATCCTGTTCCACCAGGTCTGGGCCTCGGCTCGGGCCTGCGCTGTCGCCGCCTCCTCCTCCGCTCGGTTGGCCAGGCGCAGCGCCGCAGCGGCCTGCTCGAACCGAGCCGTCGCACTGCGGGAGGCCCAGGCCACGACCAGTGCACCAGCCACCGGGACCACCGCCTCCACCACGGCGACGCCCACCGGGACGTGCTTGGACCGCACCCACAACTCCAAGAGGGTGATGAGGGCCACGACCGGCACAGCCGCTCGACGCGGCAGCAGCAGGACGGCCCCACACACGGCCGTCACCGCCCATCCTTGAGTCCATGACCATCCCGCAGGCGCGGGACCGGTCGTCGGCGCGAGAGCCATGGCGGTGAGAGTGACCACGAGAAGGCCCGAAACCCACAGGAAGTCCCGACGCCGGAAACGCATCAACAGCGTCTGGACGGCGAACCACATCCCGCCCACGAACATGAGCGCGGCGCTGGGGAGCAGGACTCGAGCGTCGTAATAGGCCGACATGGCCGGCCACGCGAGGGCGGTGAGGACAGTGTTGGAGGCGAACGAAAAGGCGACACCGCGTTGGGCCGCGCGATCGGCCCACGTGAATCCGGTGTCAGATGTGACAGCCATCAATTGCCTTGCAGCACATGATGATTCCATTCAACACGGTCAGGCAGTGGCCACTGCCCTGAGGGTGACGGACGGTCAGCCCTCGCTGACGCTACCCGGCGTGGGCAGAATACCGTCCTCGACCGCGCGGATGAACAGGTCCGTCTTGTTGTTGGCCGGGCGGCCGGCCGCTGCGTACTTGTGGCGTGCCCGGAGGAGATAGGTCCGGGCCGTGTCCTCACTCACGCCCAAGCGACGGGCCACCGAGCTCAACTTCATCCCCGCGGCATACAACCGGATGGCATCCACTTCACGAGGCGTGAGATTCGGCGCCGTCCACAACTCGTCCTGCGCGACGGCGACCGCCCACTCACTCGAGAGATACGGCATACCGGCAGCGACCAACCCGACCGCGTGGGCGATGGTCGCCAAGTCCTCGCCCTTGGAGAGGATGCCGGAAGCGCCGGCCCGGAAGGTCCGCGACACCAGGTGCAGGCGCGGGTCCTGGGTGAAGAGCAGGACCGGCCAGCCCTTGGTGGTGAGGCGACGGACGTTGTCGGCGGGATCGGTGCCGTCGTGCAACTCGATGTCGAGGAGCACCAGGTCGACCACCGGGTTGGCCTGGATGAAGGCTTCCACCGTGCGGGTGACCGGCGCCACGGTCGATCCGGGCAGGTGCCAACGCAGGCCCTCGGACACTCCGGCGAGGATCACCGGGTGGTCATCAACCGCTCCAATGCGCAGGTCGGACCGCAATGGTGCCGCGGGCTGGTCACGAAGCATGTCGGGCGTCCCCTGATGCAGTTGGCGTGCTCACGCGCGGGCTGGCGCGCGAACGTCGGCTTGGCGTCGGGGCCAGTTTCCTCGGGTATGCCGTGTCTCGTCTCGCGTTTGGCGTCCCCATTTAGGGGGTCAGGCTTCCGGGCCATGCGCCTCGGGGATCAGTGGAGGTTGAGGAAGTCGCGCTGGAGTTGGAAGCCCTGTCCGGTGTGCTGGTCGTTGCAGCGCACGCCGTCCTCGGCCATCTCGCAATCGACCGAGCCCGACCGCAGGGTGCGTCCGTAACCCAAGGCGTATGCCGGACGCCTGCCCCCAATCGTGGTCACGACCTTGTCCGTCCCCTCCCGGAACCAACTGCTCGCCGTCGCGTTGAGGCCGACGTCCGCCAGACCCTGGATGGTGTCCCCGTGGCAGCCGACTCCGGCCACGCCGTCGATGAGGTTGGCTCTGTCGCCGTAGCTGAGCATGCAACTCGACGGAACCCGCATCGAATAGTTGCGTTCCGTGATCTCGCACTGTGCGCTGCC
>DAOLRO010000027.1:0-4900 GCA_035418665.1 Phycicoccus sp. | reverse complement strand
GCAGCATCGGGGCTCGCAGCCCCGCAGCGCGCGCAGTGAGTCCAGCCGCTCTCGAGACCTGCACCGCAGGTGCCGCAGAAATGGGTTGTGGTCACGGGTCCTTCTCTGGTCCGGCGGAGCGTGGCGTCCGTCGGACCCATCGTGGGGCGGGCCGGCCACAAAGGCGAGGACCCGTCCCCGCTTGTCCCCCGAAATGTGGACAGGCGAGCGGTGGTGACGGCACGGCATACGCCATCTCCGGTGACGACGCCGTCAGGTGACCTTGACCAGCCGTCGCAAGGTGAGCCCCACCAAGGCGGTGGCGATCAGGCCGAGGACCAGGAGCGAGAAGATCCAGACGTCGGCGTGGGCCTCCCAGAGAGCATCCTGCTGTGGTGCCGGCAGACGGGCGAGCATGTCGGTGCTCGCGGCAGCCGCGGCGAAACCCCAGCGTGCCGGGGCGAGGAAGGCCAACTGTTCCAGGGGGACTCGGCCCGACACCGGGATCAGACCACCACAAAGGACGAGTTGGGTCATCACCGAGACGACGAGGAGCGGCATGACCTGCTCACTCGTCCCGACGATCGAGGAGATGAGCAGCCCCAGGGCAGTGCCCACGAGCGCGGTGGCCGCGAGCGCGACCCAGAGTTCGACCGTGCCGGACGGGAGGACCACGTGGTGGTCCGGCATCTTCTTGCCGACGGAGAGCACGATCATGAGCAGCGTCGTCTGAAGGGCGCAGAGGACGCCGAAGACGATGAGCTTGGACCCCAGGTAGGCCACGGGTGAGAGGCCAACGGCTCTCTCGCGGAGGAAGATCGGACGTTCGCTGACGAGATCTCGGACACTCGAGGACATGCCCATGAAGGTGCAGCCGACCACGAGGATGACCAAGATCTGCATGATCTCGGTCGAGGGGTGAGCCGGTTTGGCCAAGCCGTCCTCTCCCGGCACGGCCAGGGCCAGCAGGCCCAGCACGATCGGCAGCACGGCGTTGAAGATCGCGAAGGACCGATCGGAGGTCATCACCCGGACCTGGCGCCGGATGAGCGTCCACAACTGACGTGGCCCCGAATGGGGACGATGCACCTGCCCCGGTGGGCTGCTCGCCTGGCTGGCCGTCGGGGTGGTGGGTCGCGTCGGGGGTGCTTGGGGCCGGCGCGCGGCGGCAAAGCGCGCTTGGAAGCGGTCCGGCTCCGCGGTGATCCACTGGAAGACATCGGCGTAGTCATCGGTGCCGAACCACGTGAGGACGCCGTCGGGTGGGCCGAAGTAGGCCACCTTTCCGCCGGGCGCCAGCACGAGCACGTTGTCGCAGGCCGCCAGGTTCGCGACGCTGTGCGTGATCACCATGACCGTGCGCCCGCCATCAGCGAGGGTCCGCAGGGTGGCCATGACCATTTTGTCCAGGCCCGGGTCCAGACCGGATGTGGGCTCGTCGAGGAAGAGCAGCGAGGGTTCGGTCAGCAGTTCCATCGCGACGGAGGTCCGCTTGCGCTGCCCTCCGGACAGGCGGGCGACTGGCGTGCTCGCGTGGGACTCCAGCTGGAGTTCCGTGATGGTCTCCTGCACCCGTCGGCGACGATCGGCGGCGGGGACGTCCGGGGGGAAGCGCAACTCGGCGGCGTAATCGAGGGCGCGCCGCACGGTGAGCTGTCGATGGATGACGTCATCCTGCGGGACCACACCGATCCGGTGCCGAAGGTGCGGGTAATGGGCAAAGAGGTCGAAGCCCTCGAACTGGACCTGTCCCAAGGTCGGCGTCTGCGCGCCGGTCAGGATCCGGAAGAGGGTCGACTTGCCCGCACCGGAGGGACCGATGACGGCCGTGAGTGACCTTGGGGCCAAGCGGAAACTGATCCCGTCGAGCAGCCGTTTGCCGCCTGGGAGGTCGAAGGTGACTCCTCCCGCGACGTAATCGCCGTCAACGGACGGCTCGAGGCTGCGGAACATGCCGCGCGAGAGGACGAAGGGCAGGTCGCCGATGCCGAGGACATCGCCCTCGCCGAGCAGGCCCTGCTGGACCTGGGTGCCATTGATGAAGGTCCCGTTGAAGCTTCCGAGATCGGTGACCCAGAAGCCGTTCGGCCGCCGATCAAGGCGCGCGTGGAAGCGAGAGACCAGCCAGGAGTCCAGAACCATGTCGTTGGACGGGTCGCGTCCGACGGTGAGGCTCGCCGATGGTCCGCGGGAGAGGCCTGGCGGGCCCGCAGGACCGGTCGACCCGGTCGCCCCCGGCGCGCCGGGGAGGGTCGGCATCGGCGGCACCATCTGCGGGACCCTGCCCGACTGGATGCCGACCCCGGTGGTCAGGTCCTCACGATCCTGAGTGCGGACCATGGCGCGGTGCAGCACGCCTGCGCCCGCCGCGTCTCCCCCCAGGTCGATGCGCAGTGCAGGGGAATCAGCATCCACGCCCAGAGTGACGATGTCGCCATTGCGCAAGAGCTGGGCCGGAGCCACTCGACGTCCCCCGACGTAGGTGCCGTTCACCGACCCCAGGTCTTCCACCGACCACCCGGCGCTGTTCCAGCGAAACGCGCAATGACGCCGACTGGTCCGCGGGTCACTCAATCGCAACTGACAGACCATGTCTCGTCCCACGAGGAACGGCTCCTGACCGTCAGGGCCGAGCGACAGGCCGTCGTAATGGATCAGCATGTGACCACCGGCCCGTCATGCATCTCGACGAGGGCTGTCGGCGTGGGGATCGGGACGGAGGGACGACTTGGATCTCGGGTGAAGACGCGATGTCCCAACCACACCATGAGGAGGAGCACGACGACTCCGAGGAAGCCGGCCGCGACCAGTGCCGCATTGCGTTGCCGATGACGCCGGTATGCCGTGGTGCCCGGTCCCGCCTGCGGCACCGACCCGCTTCCCGGGCCTCCCTGGGGTTGCTGAGGGGGAGGTGTGGCCCGCGCTCCGGGGGCGGGCGTGAGAGTGGACCGGGCCACCGTGCTTCGCGGCACCGGGGCGGGAGTCGAGCCTGCCGGCGGTGAGGGACGGGGGGCTGGCGGCACGGGCGCTGGGCGCCCGGCGGGAGCAAGCGGCTGCGTCGACCCAAGTGGTTGTGTCGAACGCGCGGTGGGAGCGTTGGCAGCCCATCCGCACTTGGGGCAGGCGCCGGAGGCGATGTCGACCCCACATCGCGGGCACCGTGCAGTCACGTGCGGCATCATGCCCGTTTCCGGGTCCCAATCCAGCACCCACGACGCTCTTGTCCCCAGACATGGGGACAAGAGGTGGATCAGCCGCGACCGCAGATCACACCGTGGACCGTGTTCGGCTCGCGGGCCTCAGGTCCACATCGAGCGGGTCAGGGTGGCGCCCGTTCCCGCCAGGACATCCCGCACCGACCGGATGACGGTGTCGGTGTCCCTGCCCAGGACGGCCAGACACACGAAGCGCCCGTCCGGTGCCGCCTCGAGCAGTTCGGCGAAGTCGTCCGGCTCCATGACCACTCGCCGGCGTTGGCGCCACGTGAGGGCCTTGCCCGACGGATGACCGAGGACGATGAAGCGGGTCTGCTGCGTCACCAGGCGTGCCCCGCTGAGCCCGGCCACGCTCACCTCGCCGAGGTCCAGGGTCTTCGATCGTCCGAAGAGCGTCCGGTAGGTCAAGTCCCGCCCAAGCAGGCTGCGCGGCACGGGCATCGCCCACGGCGGATTGAGCATGACCCACGTGACGAGGAGGGGCACCACGGGGATGAGCAACTCCCACCCGGTCCACTCGCCCACGGCATGTAGGGCGATCGTCAAGCCGACCCAGATCGCCGAGATCGCCATCCACGGATAGGACACCCACAGGTGCTCGGTGGAGAACGTGAGCCGCTTGCTCGGGCCGGCGGCACCCGTCGCCGCGGCAGGACCCGGGTCGTAGGGCGAGCCGTGCTTGTCCAGCACCCACTGCCACACCTTCTGCTGCAGTCGGCGGATCGGGTTGCCCGCCGGATCCCCCGGCAGGCCGGACACCACGGGCACGGCGCGCCCACCCCCGCCAGCGAGCATTCCGGCCATCTCAGTGAACCCCTTGACCTGCGCCATGAGCACCGGTGAGTGCCCCTTGTGGTTGACCGCGTTGACGTCCGCCCCCGCATCGATGAGCGCCCGAACGCAATCGGCCCGCCCCTCGACCGCGGCGTGGTGCAAAGCGGTCGAACCGCTCTCGTCGCGCTCGTGCACACTCGCACCGCGAGCGGAGAGGTCGCGCACCAGATCGGAGCGTCCCTTGGCGGCGGCCTCCATGAGCGCCGTGGTGCCGCCGGTCCAGACGAACGGGGGGGCTGGCGCGGCAAAGGCCTCGGGGTGAATGCCGAGTGTGCCTATCGCGGTCAGGCTGTCCACGGCCAGCGGCTGGTCATCACCACCCACCCACACGTCGTGCCCCGCCTCGTGGCTCGTGCGGGCCATGGTCAGCGCGGTCGCGAGCGTCACGACGTCATGGTCGGAGCCGGCTTGCAGGACACTCACCGCACCATTGCCGTGCGCGTAGATGTAGACATCCCCCAAGGCCAACGCCGGTGCCAGAAGCACGGAATCGTCCATCGCTTCACCCTACGAAGGCCCGGCCACAAACGGGGGTATGCCGTCCGCCCAAGTGAGCGGACGGCATACCCGTTGTGTTTGATGGGGTGAGATCAGCGGGGTTCGGTGCCCTCGATGAAGGCCTCGAGCCGGGCGCGGCCGATGTCGTCCGGGCGCTGCTCCGGCGGGGACTTCATCAGGTAGGACGAGGCCGAGAGGAGGGGGCCACCGATGCCGCGGTCCTTGGCGATCTTGGCGGCCCGGATGGCGTCGATGATGATGCCGGCGGAGTTGGGGGAGTCCCAGACCTCGAGCTTGTATTCGAGGTTGAGCGGCACGTCACCGAAGGCGCGACCCTCGAGGCGGACGTAGGCCCACTTGCGGTCGTCGAGCCA
>DAOLRO010000026.1:269-20971 GCA_035418665.1 Phycicoccus sp. | reverse complement strand
GCCTCGACCCAGCCCTGACGAGCGGCCACGAAGACCAGGCAGGCCACGACGAAGGCGGCGAGGACGGGGAGGAGAGCGCCCAGCCGCGTGAAGCGCTGGGTCAGCCGCACCAGGGCCACCACAGCGATGCCCCCGATGGTCGCGATGGCCACGCTCGACCACATCGGCTGCAGGATGAGCGCGATGCCCGTGGCGCAGATGACCCAGCCGATGTTGGCCAGCCACGTCGAATGGCGGGGTGGCTGGTCGCGCAGCGCCAGCAGTTTGGCCTGAGCAGTCGCCGCGTCCAGACGTCCACGCACGAGAAGGTGTCGGATCTCGCGGACATCGCTGGCCTGGTCGAGTCGCAGCGATCCCGGATTGGCGACGAACGTCGACGGACTGCCGACGAAGAGCGACAGGGTCACACCGGTCGGCGCCGCCGCGATCTGCAGATCAGGGAAGCCGAGGGCCGTGCTCACTTCGGCGACATCGTCCTCGACCTCGTGGACCGGCTGCCCGGCACCGACCAGGGCCGCGCCGAGGTGGGCGAGGAGGGTCCGGGCCGCTGCCTCGTCAACGCGTTGCCCATGTCCTGCGCGCTGGTCCGGAGTCACAGGAGGACTCTGTCACCCGAGCGTGTGCATTGCTGCGTCGGGGCGCAGCAATGCACAGGTCCGGCCACCCAGTGGAATGGCTCTCGGCCGCCGGAACAAGCGAGGGGTCAGGTTCGTTGACGCCAGCGTCATGACCATTCACCAGCGCCTCTCCCTCGCCGAACGCTTCCTCGCTGAAGGCCGGTATGCCGCGTGCCTGCGTCTCGTGGGCCCGCTCACCACCAAGGCCCCGCGGACCGCGGACGAACTCGCCGCCCAGCGTCTGCTGGCCAAGGCGGCGTATGCCGTGGGCCGGCTGGCCGTCGCCGAACAGGCCGCCCGTCGGGTCATCAGGCGCCGCCCCAAGGACGAGGCGATGATGCGCCTCCTGGTCCGGGTCCTCCAGCGCGAAGGCCGCCACCGCGATGCCGCCGAGTTGATGTCCCGCCTCGATGCTCTCGGCACCGACACGTGGGATGACGATGCGGCGTCCGGCGAGGTGGCTCAGCCCGTGGCTGAGGAGCCGAAGCGCCGGTCCTCGCGCTCTCGCCGCGCGGCCTGACCTCCTGACCGACTGAGGCGGGTGTCGCCTCGACCTGATCGCTGACAGGGTGGTTGCCGACCGCCGCGCTCCGACTCGAAGGGCACCCATGGACCTCGACACGATCCGCCTGCGCGGGCTGCGCCAGAACAACCTGACCGGCTTCGACCTCGACCTGCCCAAGCGCTCGCTCATCGTCGTCGCCGGCGTCTCTGGCTCAGGCAAGTCCTCCCTCGTCTTCGACACGATCGCCGCCGAGGCTCAGCGCCAGGTCAACTCCACCTTCAGCGCCTTTGCTCAGAACTACCTGCCCTCCTATGGCCGCCCCGAGGCCGATCGTCTCGACAACCTGAGCGCCTGCATCGTCATCGACCAGCGCCGTCTCATCGGCGGACCTCGATCGACGCTGGCCACCATCACCGGCATCGGGGATTGGCTCCGCATGCTGTGGTCGCGCGGGGTCGAGCCCTCGATCGGCTACTCGAATGCCTTCTCCTTCAACGATCCCGCTGGCATGTGCCCGACCTGTCACGGCCTGGGGCAGGAGAAGATGCTCGACGTCGACGCCTTCCTCGACGAGTCGCGCTCCCTGCGCGAGGGTCCCTTCCGTCACCCCGACTACCAGCCGGGCAAGCTCACCTGGCGGCGCTTCGCCGACAGTGGGCTCTTCGATCTCGACCTCCCGCTCGAGCAGTATTCGGCGCGCGAGCGGCACCGTCTGCTCGAGGCTCAGCCCGGCGAGTTCGAACCCACCGGAGCGCATGCTCTCCCCGGCCACTACGAGGGAGCGCTGGTCCGCTTCCGCCGGATCGAGCTCACCAAGGACCCTGCGTCGCTCAAGGGGGAGGCCAAGGCGGCCCACGAGCGGCTCGTCACGACGGGCCCCTGCTCGGAGTGCGAGGGCACCCGCCTCAACGAAGCGGCTCGGACGGCCACTCTGCACGGCGTGACCTTCGCGCAGGCCAACGCAATGCAGGTCAACGACCTCGCCGATGCCATCGCGGGTTGGGATCTCGGGCCACTCGCTCCCCTGGGTGCGGATGTGGTGACGCAGTTGCGTCGCCTCGTCGACCTCGGCCTCGGCTATCTCCACCTTTCCCGAGACACCGCGACGCTCTCCGGCGGTGAGGCCCAGCGCGTCAAGATGGTCCGCCACCTCGGCAGCACCCTCAACGACATGCTCTACGTCTTCGACGAGCCCACGAGCGGGCTCCACGCGCGCGATGTCGATCGGCTCGGACAGATGCTGATCACGTTGCGCGACAAGGGAAACACGGTGCTTGTAGTCGAGCATGATCCGGCCGTCATGGCACTGGCAGATCAGGTCATCGAGATCGGCCCGGGCGCCGGACGCGCGGGTGGCGAGTTGATCTTCCAGGGCACCTTCGCCGACCTGCGCGCCGCTGACACTCCCACCGGGCGAGCCCTTCGATCCGGTATGCCGGGGAGCCGGTCGAGCGTCCCCGTCCGGACCGCGACCGGCCAGATCCGCATCGCCCACGCCACGACGCACAACCTCAAGGACGTGTCGGTCGAGATCCCCACTGGGGTGCTCACCGTCGTGACCGGGGTGGCGGGTTCAGGGAAGTCGAGCCTGATCCATGGGCACCTGGCCGACGCAGCGGAGCGCGCCGGGCTCGAGGCAGTCCTCATCGACCAGTCACCGATCCGTGGGTCGCGCCGATCGACCCCCGCATCGTGGACCGGGATGCTCGACGAGATCCGGCGCATCTTCGCCAAGGCCACCGGTCAGCCCGCGGGGAGTTTCTCAACCAACTCCGATGGCGGCTGCCGGGATTGCGAAGGGACCGGCATACGGTTCATTGATCTCGGTTTCACGGACGCGGTGACGACTCCGTGCGAGACCTGCCAGGGGCGGCGCTTCCGGGCCGGGGTGCTCAAGTACACGGTCGACGGCTTGTCGATCGCCGACGTCTTCGAGTTGACGATGGAGCAGGCGCTCGACGTCTTCACCGACAAGAAACTCCGCGTCCTGCTGGAGCGCACGGTGCAGGTCGGCCTGGGCTATCTCACCCTCGGCCAGAACCTCACGACCCTCTCCGGCGGCGAACGCCAGCGCCTCAAGCTGGCGCGCGAACTCACCGATGACGCGTCGGTCATCGTCCTCGACGAGCCCACGACCGGCCTGCACCTCCAGGACACCGGCCGGCTGATCGCCCTCCTGAAGGACATCGTCGAGGGCGGTCGGACCGTGGTCGTCATCGAGCACGATCTGCAGGTCATCGCTGCTGCCGACCATGTCATCGATCTCGGGCCCGAGGGTGGTCATGACGGCGGGAGGGTGCAGTTCACGGGCACCGTCGAGGAGTTGCTCTCCTCGGACACCCACACGGGCCGTCATCTGAAGGACCATGTCTCTCATGCGTGAGGTCATCGGTGACACCGGTCCAGCGGTCCTGCTCCTGCCAGGTGGCGCGGAGGCGGTCGACGGGTTCTTTCCCGGGCTGGTCGAGGGGCTGCGATCCGATCCCGGTGCCCGCGTGGTGCTCATCGACCGGGCGGGGACCGAGGGGTCGGACACCGAAGGTGCGCTCGCGGATGCCGGCCACGATCTCCACGGGGCCCTGCTAGATCTGGGGGTCGGTCCGGTCACTGTCGTCGGCCAGAGCCTCGGTGGGGCTGTCGCGCTGCTCCTCGCACGTGATCATCCGGAGGATGTGGCCGGCTTGGTGTTGCTCGATCCGACGCCGGTGAGCGATCCGGCGCTGTCTGCGAAGGTGGAGAAGCAGGCCACAAGCCTGATCCGCTTCGCGAACCTGCCGCTGGCCGGTGGCCTTGTCAGGGCATTGCTCCGGCTGCAGACCAAGAGGGTCGGGAAGCATCACGGCGACCGCCCGGACGTGCAGGCGGCGCTGGCGACCATGAACCGGCTGGACCTCAATCGTCTGGGTCGGGCAGTGAAAGGGCTCGGCGATCTCTCTGCTGGATTCGATGTGGCTCAGGTGCCCCGCGTCCCGACGGTGATCGTCACCGCTGATCGGAAGCCCGGCGATCCCGCTCGGGTGGCGCACGAGCGGCTGGCCCAGGCCCTCGGTGCGCGGCTGGTGAGTTGGCCCAAGTCAGAGCATGCGGTGCACCTCACCCACCCGGCCGAGGTGCTCGAGGTCGTTCGAGAGGTCCTGCATGGGGTCAGCGAAAACTCGACCTGAGAGCTCCTGTCACACTCGCGGCGGCTGAGTCGTCAGGTTGAGTGAAGGCAGACGCTGAGGCTGCTGACACTGACCGGATCGACCGGCTGACACGGAGAGGATGGGCCCATGAGCATCACCGATGCCTTCGCTGCCGAGCGACCCCGTCTGGTCGCGCTGGCCACGCGCATGCTCGGCGACCCCATGGAGGCCGAGGACATCGCCCAGCAGGCATGGCTCCGACTCCACGGTCACGAAGGAACGATCGACAACCTGCCCGCGTGGCTCACGACCGTGACCGTGCGCCTCTGTCTCGATCGGCTCAAGGCCAAGACACCGAGCCCCCTTGCCGCGCAGGACCTTTCGCTGGAGCCCTCGACCTTCGGACCCCACCACGGGGAGAGCGGCGCACACGACGTGCGCCCGCACACGGCATACGGGATCGCTGCTGACCCGGCCGACCATGTGGCCCTCGCCGACACGGTCGCGAGCGCCCTCCACGTCGTCCTCGATCGGCTCACGCCGACCGAGCGGGTGGCCTTCATCCTCCACGACAGCTTCGGCTTCGAGTTCCCGATGATCGCCGAACTCCTCGACACCGCCCCGACCAATGCGCGCAAGCTCGCCTCGCGGGCCCGGGCCAAGGTCGCGGCTCCGGCGGCAGAGGACCGGCTCGCCGATTGGGAGGTCGTTGACGCCTTCGTCACGGCGGCACGCGGGGGTGACTTCGAGCGGCTGATCCAGTTGCTGGCTCCGGATGCCGTCATTGCCGGCGACGCCGCGGCTCGCGCCCTGGGGACGCCGGAACTCATTGCCGGACAACGTGAGGTCGCCACCTTCTTCAACGGAGCGGCGGCCTCGGCCCTCGCTGTCTTTGTCGGTGAACGGCCCGGCGCAGCGTGGTTCGACAGGGGGACGCCACGCGTCGCCTTCGACTTCACGATCTCGGACGGGCGGGTCGAGCGGATCGACTTCCGCGCCGAGCCCGAACTTGTCGCCACTCTTCGGCGCCGTCGTGGCGCTGACACCCACCCTTCGGTCACTCACCCCACCCCCTCACCCGAGAAGGACAACTCATGAAGACCATGACCTGCCAGCAACTCGGCGGCCCCTGCGACCTCGCGCATCACGGCGAGACCGCGGACGATGTCATCAACGCTCAGGACCAGCACCTCAAGGCCTCGACCAAGGCCGGCGACACGCTGCACGCGGCCGCTGCCAAGGAGATGAAGTGGCGCTGGCTGCACCCCAAGAAGGCGCTCGGTTGGTACAACGAGACCAAGGCAACCTTCGCCGCCCTCCCCGAGGACTGACGGCGCAGGTCCTTTGCGACGAGGGGCGTCCTTCGCGTTGAGGGGCGCCCCTGCAAGGACGCCCCTCAACCGGGACAGCGCCCCTCAATCCAAGGGACCTGCGTCAACTCGGGCCAACTCGGGCCACCTCGCGGCAACGAGGTCGCGAGCTCAGAATCCCTGCCAGGCGGGCTTGTTCGCGTAGGTGTCGCGGAAGTAGTCACCCAACTGGATGCGGCTCGCGGCGCCCGCGTCGATGATCACCGTCACGTGCGGGTGCATCTGCAGGATTGTCGCCGGCCACAGCGCCGAGATCGGGCCCTCGACGAGTTGGTGGATCGCCTCGGCCTTGGCGCGACCGGTGGCCACGAGCACGATGTGTCGCGCCTCCATGATCGTCCCGATGCCCTGAGTCAGGCAGTGCACCGGCACCGCGCTCACGTCATCGCCGAAGAAGCGCGCGTTGTCCTCACGCGTCTGCTTGGTCAGCGTCTTGATCCGCGTGCGTGAGGCGAGCGACGAGCCCGGCTCGTTGAAGGCGATGTGGCCGTCCGTGCCGATTCCGAGGATCTGAACGTCGACACCTCCGGCATCGCGGATCGCCAATTCGTATGCCGTGCAGGCGGCTTCGAGGTCGTCGGCGAGTCCGTCGGGACCCTGGACCCGGGCTGGGTCGATGTCGACGTGGTCGACGAAGACTGACTGGATGACGTTGCGGTAGCGCTCCGGGTGCTCCGCGGGCAGGCCCACGTATTCGTCCAGAGTGAAGGCGCGGGCGTCGGCGAAGGACAGTTCTCCGTCTGCCACGCGCCGGCTCAACTCGGCATAGATCGCCAAAGGGCTCGATCCCGTGGCCAGCCCGATGACCGGCTCAGGCTTGGACTTGAGCGCGGAGGCGATGGCGTCGGCGCCCAACGCACCGATGTCCTGGGCCGAATCGCAAATGACAACTTCCATCAGTTCACTTCCTGTGGGTGACGGGCTGAGAGCAGAGTGCGAAGGGTGCGGGCGTCGCGGTCCAATGCCTGCACGTCGTCCTGCTCGACGAACTCCAGGAGCAGGTCGCATGGCGGCACGCTGCGCATGAGCAGGTCGAGGGCTGCGGACCAGAGGTGGGCGCGGTCGGAGAGGGGTAGCCGGTGAGCACCCGGCCACCAGGAGAAGACGTGGACGGCCGAGAGCCAGGGGAGGAGTCGCTCGAGCCCTGCGACCGAGGCTTCGACCTCCTCGTCCAGCCGGGGTTGCCAGTGGGTGCGCAGGTTGGACGACCCGACGCGCTCGAGCAACTCGATGGTCGACTCGACCGAGTCGGTCAGGGTGTCGGGGTGGAACTCGAGGGACAACTCCACCCCGTGGTCCGCTGCGTGGCGTGATGCCACCCGCAGGTCGTGGACGACCTTGTCCCACAAGGCATCATCGGCCTCCGCGGTGCCGACCTCGCCGGCCCAGACCCGCACCCGAGGAGCGGCCAGCGCGGTGGCCGAAGAGACAGCCGCCACGAGATCCGGCAACGGTGTCACGCCCGCTCGCCAGTAACTACCGAGCGAGGCGACCCGGAGGCCGCTGGCGCGAGTGAGATCCCCCAGCTCGACGAGTCGAGCCCGGTCGGCGGCGCTGCTCGGATCGCCGGGTGGTGCATGCACATCCGCCCCCCACTCGATGCTGTGGAGGCCAGCCGCCGCAGCGATGGCGATCACCTCAGACGCAGACTTCCGGCGCAGCGTGACGGAGCACAGACCGGGTCGCGCGGCCCAACTCTCCGCGGCCCAACTCTCCGCGGCCCAGCCCACCGCACCCCGGCCCTCCAGATCGCTGCTCACTGCACGGCGAGGTCGTGCGTCCGGGCAGGCGCGCACGTACTGCGCACCCGCAACTCAGGACGCAGCAGCACCTGCGCGAGCGGCTGACCGGGATCTTGCAGGCGGCGCACGAGGATCTCGACAGCCTGCTCGCCCACGGCAGAGCGGGGTGGCGCAACGGCGGTCAGGGGCGGGTCGGCCATCGCGGCCAACTCGTCGTCATAGGAGATGACCGACAGGTCGCCGGGGACGTCGATGCCCGACTGACGAAGGCGCCCGAGCAGGGGCAGGGCAGCCACGTCGTGGTGGACGACGAGGGCATCCAGGGCACCTTGGCGCACCTGCTCGACGATCAGCGCCGCCTTGGCCTCGAGCTCCTGAGGGCTGTCGTCGCGCAGTTCCTCGATGAGCACGCTCGCTGCATCCGCCAGACCCAGCGCCTTGGTCGCGGCGTCATAGCCGGTGCGCAATCGGGGTGCGGTGATCGTTGCGTACTGCAGGAGGCCGATCCGGTGATGCCCCAGCTCGGCCAGGTGACGGACCGCCTCATAGGCGCCCTGCTCGTGATCCGTCGCGACGTACTCGACCCGACCCGAATCACGACCAGCACGCCGTTCGGCGAGCACGACGGGCACGGGGATCGAGCGCAGCCACGACTCGGTCTCGGGGCTGGACTGCGGGTCGAGCCGCGTCGCGAGGATGAGGCCGTCGACCCCGTTGTCGAGCATCCGGGCCACGAGGGCACGTTCCTCGGCGATGTCGTTCTGCGAGACACCGAGGACGAGCCGCGCCCCGAGGCGGTCGGCGACCTCGCGGGCGCCGGCGACGACGGTCGGGTAGTAGTACGCGGCGTGAGGGACGATGACACCGATCGTGTATGCCGTCCGCTCGCCATTGCGTGGCACGGCGAGTCCGCGCAGGGCGGGCAGGTCGGACGTGAGCGCCGGCGGCCCGGCGCTTGTTGCGGGCGCAAAGGCGGAGGCGGGCATGGTCGTGTCCGGGCCCCCCGGCATACGGGTTGCTCCTCCGTGCACCCGGCCGAGCAGGCCACGGCGGGCCAACTCACGCACGTCGACGCGAATGGTCACTGCGGCGACTCCGAGGCGCTCGGCGAGCTCCTTCACGGTCACACTGCCGCGCTCGTTCACAAGCGCGAGAATGGCGCGGTGGCGTTCGTCGGCCTGGAGCTTGGGCCGGTCATCAACGTCGTCGTTCATGGGCGAAACGATATCACTTAACCCGTCGATGGGAAGAGAATCTCGGAAAGTGATCGAGGAATCTTCGAATGAAGGCTTGACAGATCGTCAAGTGACATCGAATGATGTCACTTGACCGCATTCCAACGCTGTAATGATCGGAGAACTCCCATGACGAACTGGCGCAAGGCAGCCACAGTCACCGCCTCGCTCACCATGGTCGCCGCCCTCGGTGCCTGCGGCTCGAGCGCTGCGGACTCGACCACCCCCGCGAAGAGCTCGGCCGCTCCCACGAGTGCCGCTCCGGCTTCGGGCGAGGTGACCTTCTGGTCCTTCGTCAAGGGCTCGGACGCCGTGGCCAAGGCCTTCAACGACTCCCACCCCAACATCACCGTGAAGTTCGAGACCCAGGCCGGCGGCCCGGACTACTACGCCAAGCTCTCCAACGCCGTGAAGTCGGGCGCCGTCCCGGACGCCGCGGTGGCCGAATACACCCGCCTCCCCGAGCTCGTCAGCCTCGGCGCGGCCACGGACCTGACCGACACTGCCGGCGCGCTGGTCAAGGACACCTTCCCGGAGTCCATCCAGTCGCTCGTCAACCTGGGCGACAAGACGTGGGGCATCCCGCGTGACGCTGCGCCGATGATGTACTACTACCGCAAGGACTTCTTCGACGCGAACGGCCTGACCCCGGCCAAGACGTGGGACGAGTTCAAGAGCCTCGCCGGCAAGGTCAAGGCCGCCGACGCCAACGCTCGCGCGGGCGCCTTCCTCACCGGCGACGCCAACCTCCTGACTGACCTGTCCTGGCAGGCCGGCGCCAAGTGGTTCGGCACCAAGGGCAACGCCTGGACGGTCGACATCGACAGTGCCCCCTCGAAGAAGGTCGCCGACTACTGGCAGGGCCTGGTCAAGGACGACCTCGTCAAGACCTACCCGATGTACGCTGACGAGTTCTGGCAGGGCGTCCAGAAGAACGAGGTCATGGGCTACGTCTGCGCGAGCTGGTGCGCCGGTGGCCTCAAGGCGACCGTCAAGGACCAGAGCGGCAAGTGGGCCGTCGCCGAACTCCCGAGCTGGGATGGCAAGTCCGCCTCCGCCATGTGGGGTGGTTCCTCCTTCATCGTCCCCAAGGGCGCCAAGAACCCCGCTGCCGCAGCCGAATTCATCAAGTGGATCACCACTGACCCGACCGGCATCGCTGCGTGGTACGGCACCGGCGCGAGCAGCATGTACCCCGCCTCGCCCAAGCTCGTCGACGTCGCGAAGAAGTCCTTCAACACCGACTTCTACGGTGGCCAGGACATCTTCGCCATCGGCGCCAAGGCCTACGAGTCGGTCCCGGCCGGCTGGTCCTGGGGCCCGGCGATGTCGGCCACCGACAAGGCCATCATCGACCGCCTGGGCGTCCTGACCTCCGGTGGCAGCCTCTCCGCCACGCTCGCTGAGGTGCAGGCCGACTCGACCAAGGCCATGACCGCTCGCGGTCTCACCGTGGGCAAGTAAGGGCACAAGCCATGACCATGCCCCTCGTCCATCGACAACGGCGCGCTGCCGGGATCTTCCTGGCACCGTTCCTGGTCCTCTTCACGCTGGTGACGATCGCGCCGCTCGGCTACTCGATCTGGCTCAGCCTCTTCAGTGAGCAGACGTCCGGCCTGGGTTTCGGTGGCGTGGAGCAGGTCTTCGTCGGCATCAGCAACTACGTCGCCGCCCTCGGCGACCCGGCCTTCCGCAGCGGATTCGGGACCATCGCGGCATACATCGCGATCTATGTCCCCCTCCTCATGGCGGCGGCCCTGCTCCTGGCGCTCATCCTGGACTCGGGACTGGCGTGGGGGAGGAAGGCAGCGCAGCTGACCCTCTTCCTGCCCCACGCCGTCCCGGGCCTGATCGCCGCACTGATCTGGCTCTACCTCTACACCCCCGGACTGAGCCCGGTCATCGAGTGGCTCGGCACCACCGGACCCGGTGGACCGGCCACGACCAACCCGCTCCTCTCGGTCGTCAACATCGCCGTCTGGCAGTGGCTCGGCTACAACATCGTCATCTTCTACGCCGCGCTCCAGTCGGTGCCTGACGAGGTCGTCGATGCGGCGGTCGTCGACGGGGCCCGCCCGTGGCAGGTCGCGTTGATGATCAAGCTGCCGCTCATCCGGCCGGCGGTCGTCATGGCCGCGCTCTTCACGGCCATCGGTGGCGTCCAGCTCTTCACCGAGCCCAAGATCCTCGACCAGGCCTCGGCCTCGATCACGAGCACCTGGACGCCCAACATGTTCCTCCAGAGCGTCGCCTTCGACCGCAACGACTACGGGCTCGCGGCTGCGGCCTCGATCATCGTCGCGCTCGTCGCCGGCGGTCTCTCCTTCGTCGTGATGCGACTCGGCAACCGAGGTGAAGCATGAGCACCATCGACCTGAAGATGTCTGCGGAGGAGACCTCCGCCACCAAGCCGGACCGGAGTTCTTCTGCGGCCCTGGCCGACCGCCTGGCCGGTGGTGACATCACCTTCGCCGAGCGCTCCTCGGACCGCCCCAAGGGTGGCCGTCAGCGCCCGGCGTGGTTGTCCGGCACCCTCGCCAATGCCGTCCTCCTCGTTGCAGTCGCGTATGCCGTGATCCCGGCCCTCTGGCTGGCCATGGCCTCGACCAAGAACCTCACAGACCTGTTCGGCACCAACGGCTTTGCGCCCGGCAAGAGCTTCAACCTGTTCGACAACCTGACCTACCTCTTCCAGGTCCAGGACGGCATCTACCTGCGGTGGATCTTCAACACCGTGGCGTATGCCGGGGGCGGAGCCTTCATCGCGGCTCTCGTGAGCATGATGGCCGGCTATGCCTTCGCCAAATACGACTTCAAGCACAAGGAGAAGGTCTTCGGCCTCGTCCTCATCGGGGTCATGATCCCGAGCACGGCCTTGGCTCTTCCGACCTATCTGCTCGCCGCCAAGGTGGGGCTGACCGACACCTTCGTGGGTGTGTTCCTCCCCGGGCTGGTCTTCCCGTTCGGTGTCTACCTGGCCCGGATCTTCACCAACGCCTCGGTGCCCGACGCAGTCATCGACGCGGCGCGGATCGACGGGGCAGGTGAGTTCCGGACCTTCTGGTCGGTCGCCTTCCCGATGGTGCGGCCCGGCTTCGTGACGATCCTGCTCTTCCAGTTCACCGCGATCTGGAACAGCTTCTTCCTCCCGCTCGTCATGTTGACCGACATCAAGCTCTACCCGGTCAACCTCGGGCTCTATGTCTGGAACACCACGGCCCTGTCGCAAGGTCACCCCGAGGACTACCTGCTGGCGATCACCGGTTCGCTCGTCGCGATCATCCCGTTGATCCTGCTCTTCCTCACCCTCCAGCGCTTCTGGCGCTCCGGTATGACGGCGGGGTCCATCGATTGAGCCAGGACCAGCTCCAGACGCAGGCCCACCATTCCCAATCACAGTCAGACTCCCGGACTCAGTCCTCGAACCACCGACCGCGCACCCAGCTCGCCATGTCCCCGGCGGTGTGGCACGACTTCGCCACCCCTGAGGTCGTCGAGCGCCTCGAGCGGATCGCTGACATCGACACGGGATCGGTCGTCACCTCCTTCGACGACGTGGCCGACCTCGGCCGGGTCGAGGTGCTCGTCACCGGATGGGGTGCCCCGGTCATCGACGAGCACGCCCTGCGCCGGATGCCGCACCTGCGGGCCATCCTGCACACCGGCGGTTCGGTCAAGCACTACGTCACCCAGGCCTGCTGGGACCGTGGCATCGAGGTCTCCTCGGGCGTCGACGACAACGCCATCCCGGTGGCCGAATACACGCTCGCTGCAATCCTCTTCGCGCAGAAGCGGGTGCTCTCGACGAGCCGTGCCTATCGGCAGACCCGTTCGGCGCAGCCCTGGGCCGAGCCCTACCCGTTCATGGGCAACTACCGCCGGGTCGTCGGCATCATCGGTGCCTCTCGCATCGGTCGTCGGGTCATCGAGTTGCTCCGCCCGTTCGATGTCGAGGTCGTCCTGTCCGACCCTTACGTCTCGCAGGCGGAAGCGGACCACCTGGGTGTCCGGCTGGTCGAGCTCGACGAGCTCTTCACGATCTCGGACACAGTGTCTCTCCACGCCCCGGATCTCCCCGAGACCAAGGGCATGGTGAGCCGTCGCCGGTTGGCCTCGATGCGCGACGGTGCGGTCTTCATCAACACCGCTCGGGGCGCCCTGGTCGACGGTCAGGCCCTGACGGAGGAGTTGGTCTCCGGACGGCTCCACGGCGTCATCGACGTCACCGAGCCCGAGGTGCTCCCGGCGGACTCGCCCCTCTATGACCTGCCCAACGTGCTGCTCACACCGCACATCGCGGGCTCGGTCGGCGAGGAACTCTCTCGGCTCATCGACCACGCCCTCGACGAGTTCGAGCGCGTCGCTGCCGGCGAGCCCCTGGCCAGCCCGGTCCAACCGGAGTTGCTCAGCAACTCCGCCTGATTCCTGTCCGGGACCCGGGCCGGCCCTGAGCCCCCGGGTCCCGGACACCGCACCCGCCAGTCCGCACAACACAGCCCGACCGCACGTCACAACCTCATGTACGGCACAACCCAGCCGCACGGCACAACCCAGCCGCACGGCACAACCCAGCCGCACGGCATACGCAATCCCCCACCTCACCCCGAATGCACGCTACGGCGCAGTAAGTGTCGCTGGCGCGACACTTACTGCGCCGTAGCGGGTGCCGAACAACGCACAAGGAGAAGTCAATGACGACCTTCCAGCCTTCCCGCCGGGGTCTGCTGCGCGCAGGCGCCGCCCTCGGTCTTGCTGTCGGTGTGGAAAGCGCTTTCAGCGCCTCCGCTCATGGCGCTGCCGCCGCCGCTCCGGGCGCCCCCGCATCGCGCGTCACGGTCACCGACCTCGGGCCGGCACTGGTCCAGTTCGGGCTGATGAGCTCGGTCCTCGTGGGCGACATCCTGTATGTCGGCTCGCGCAACATCCTCCCGGCGCGCGTCGTCGCCTTCCATGTCCCGACGCGCAAGGTCGTCGGTGTCACCAACCTCACCACCGGCTACGCCATCCAGGGCATCGCCGCCGACCCTTCGGGTCGCTACCTCTACGCGGGCGTGCTCCAGAAGAGCGGTGGGCCGCAGGCCAATCTGCACCGCTGGGACCTCTCCGACCTCACGCAACCGGCCGTCCCGATTGGGCGCATCGTCGACCGTGACGTCCGTGATCTCGCGGTGGCCCCGGACGGCACCCTGTTCGCCGTCGGTGGGGGCAGCTCGACCCCACCTGCGCTCTGGCAGTACAGCCCGACCACCGGTCAGGTCACCAGCCTGGGCAACCCCGACGCGACGGCGACCCTCGCCCGAGCCGTCGCCGCAACGAACGACACCGTCTTCTGGGGCGGTGGCAGCACCCTCGGCGGAGGTGGCTCCGCCAGTCGCGCCTCACTCTTCGCCTACGACCGCGCCACCAAGAAGTTCCGCAATGTCACGCCGGCCGAGATGATCCCGGACCCGAGCATGCGCGAGCTCGCGATCGTCGGCGACAAGCTCGTCGCCGGGTCGGCCGGTGGGACCGAGCCCTCCAAGATGGCGGTCATGGACCTTGCGGACCTGGCGAGCTATCGCTCGGCTCGGCTCACCGGCAAGGTCACCAAGATGTATGCCGCGTCCGGCGACTCCGTCTACTACGCCACCGAGACCTCAGTCGATGCCTTCTCGTTGTCGACGGCCACTGTCTCCCCTGTCCCTTACCAGGGACCGTCGCTCGGTGAGATCTGGGGCGTAGAGGTACGGGCCGGCAATGTTCTCGCGGTGTCGGGCTACGGCTTCGTCGCCGAGTGGGACCCCACCACCGGGACCGTCGTCACGACCGACCTCGTCGAGGCCGGCGCGCCTGCCGACCCGCAGGCCGTCATGGGCATCGCCGCCGGTGGTGGCTTCGCCTATGTGGGTGGCAATGGCACGATCGCCCGGCACGCCCTCGGCCCGGTGCGTGAGACGACCTACCTCCGCATGCCCGGAGAGGCCAAGGACGCCGAGGTGCTGAACGGTGTCCTCTACACCGGGCAGTACAACGCGCAGGGGATCTGGCGCTACGACCCGACGTCGGGCCAGTCCGCAGCTCAGGTGGCTGCCTTCCCCGGCTGGCAGAACCGCCCGCTCGACACCGAGTGGGACGAGGTCAACAAGCTGCTCCTGGTGGCGGTCCAGTCGGACACCGAGGGTGGCGGCGCCCTGTGGACCTACGACCCGGCCACCGGCGCCTCGACCCAGTTCCCCAACCCGATCGACAACGTGCAGATGCTGCGTGCCGTCACCTCGCGCGAGGGCATCGCCTACCTCGGCGGCGACAACGCCCAGGCCAAGGGATTGCGCGGCACAGTCGTCGCCTTCGACCCGGTGGCCGGCCGCGAGCTCTGGCGGATCGAGACCGGTCAGGAGTACGGCATCGGAGCCATGGCGACCCAGGGCAAGCACCTCTGCGTCATGACCCTCAAGGGTGGCTTCGTCGTCATCGACCTCAGCACGCGTCAGATCGTGCACACCGCCAATCACCGGTCAGTCTGCCCGCAGTGGTCCTCGATGATCACCAACAAGGGCCGCGTCTACTGCGCCTCGGACACAACGCTGATGCGTTTTGACCACAAGACCTTCGCGATGACGGTCGTCGTGCCGGAGCTCAACGGTGGCTGGTACAGCGGTTGCCACGTCAACAACGACGAGGACGGTCGCATGTACACCATGCGCGGCAACAACCTCGTCGTCGTCGAGGAGAACGGCCCCCGCTGACCGCCGCACACCGGACTGGCCAGTTGGTCAGCTGGCGTGTTGGTCGGCGGCCAGTCGGTCAGTCCAGCAAGGCCCCTCTCAAACTTCGGGCTACGGCGCAGTAAGTGTCGCTGGCGCGACACTTACTGCGCCGTAGCTCGAGCGAAGGCTCGGAAGTTCTCGTCCACAGGCGTGTCGCTGAAGGTGTGTCATCCACAAGGGAGAGCACGAGGTCGCGCAACCCCGGACCGCCCGACGACCCTGTGCCTCATGGAATTCACCAAGGAGTTGCGTGCGCTGCTTGCCCAACAGGACCAGCTCGTCACTCGCCGTCAGCTTCTCGACCTCGGAGTGAGCAAGTCGGCCATCCGACATCACGCTGGAGGCGACTGGCGCGTGGTGCTTCCGTGCGTCTACAAGGTGGGTTCGGAAGTTGCCACTGATCGGCAACGACTGATTGCAGGACTGCTGCACGCTGGCCCCAAGGCGGCCCTCGCTGGCACCAGCGCGATCCGTTGGTACGGAGTGTCCGCCGGTGCAACGGACCGAGTGGTCAGGCTCGTCGTCCCACCTCCCGTGCGTGCCCGGCGCACGGGTTTCGTCGTGATCCGGCGCTCCCAACTTCTCGACAAGGATGTCCGCACCATTGGTCCGATTCGCGTCTCCTCGCCCGCGAGGGCAGCCGTTGATGCAGCTGTCGAATCCCGCGGCCGCGGTCAGCGTGAAGCGATTCTGATCGAGGTGGTGCAGAAGGGCCTGGCCACTGTGGACGAGTTGACGGAATGGGTCTCCCGACTACGCACGCGTGATGCTGCGGCCTTGTGGCCGGGTTTGGCCGCCGCCGCTGACGGCGCTTGGTCCGTGCCGGAGATGCGGCTTCTAGATCTCGTGGCGACCTCTGAAGTACTGCCCGAGCCCATGCTCAATCCCGTTCTCCACGGTCCCGACGGCGTCGTGCTGACCAGCCCTGATCTGTGGTGGGACGACGTCGCCATGGCCGCGATGGTCCACTCCAAGCAATGGCACAGCACGGGCGAGGACTGGGATGTCACCGTCGAGCGCGATGCGGATCTTGTCTGTCGATCCGTGATCGTCGCTGGAGTGACGCCCCGCCGGATCGGCGAAGATCCCCGTGCGGTCCTTGCCCGCCTCGAGGCCTCCTATCGTGCGGCCCAGGGTCGGCCTCGCCCCGATGTGGTCGCGACTCCGCGGCTGCACGTCCGGGTGGCCTGATCCATCCAGACCTAGGGCCCTGCTCTCCCGGACCTGACACATCTCTTCGTGCAGAATCCAGCTCTGACCTCCACCGCGCTACGGCGCAGTAAGTGTCGTTCCAGCAGCACTTACTGCGCTGTAGCGCGGTGCCGGGAAGAGGTCAGGCGTTCAGGGTCAGGACGAGCGGGCGAGGTGGCGGCCGGCTTCGCGGAGCCAGTGCTCCGGGCGGGCCATGGCGTCCTGCGTCGAGCCAGCGAGATCGGCCAGCGCGACGTACCCATCGAGCCGTGCCGCGGCCTCCGGGTCGGCCATGCCGACACAGGCCAGGAGTCGAACTCCCTTGTCCCGGGCCAGTTCACTGACCCGGCCCACGACCTTGCCGCGGAAACTCTGGGCATCGAGACGCCCCTCGCCCGCGATCACCACGTCCGCTGTGTCCAGAGCCGCAGGCAGGCCGACGAGATCGGCGATCCGGGCTGAGCCGGGCGTCATGGTGGCACCCCAAAGCGTCGCAAGCCCGTATGCCGTGCCGCCGGCCGCGCCCGCACCGGCCTGGTCTGGGTCGCCGCCGAGGATCTCGGCCAGGTGAGCGAGCCCCGCTTCGAGGGCTGCGACAACAGCCGGCGTCGCACCCTTCTGGGGACCGAACTGACCGGCTGCGCCCAGGGGACCGAGCAGAGTCGCGTCGACATCGGACAGGATCTCGACCCCGCCCTTGGGTGGCGGAACCAGGCCGGACTGGTCCACACGCGAAAGGGAGCCGAGAGCGGAGGCACCCCACGGCATACGGTCACCGTTTGCGAGGAGGAACTGCGCGCCGAGAGCCGACAGCGCGCCCGTGCCACCGTCGGTGCTCGCCGACCCACCCAACGCGACGACGACACGTTCGACCTCGGGATGGGTGGCGGCCGCGAGTAGCACCTGACCGAGCGCGAAGGTGTGGGCCCCGAACGGATCAGGGGCTGGCCACAAAGGAAGGCCGCAGGCAGAGGCGAGTTCGACGACGGCGGTGCCATCCGGCAGGAGCAGCCACGGTGCGTCGGCCGGGCCAGTGGGTCCATCGACGTCGGTGCTCATCAGCCGCGAGCCCGGTGAGGCAGCAGCCCTCGCGTCGAGAGTGCCCTCGCCTCCGTCGGCCAGCGGCAGCGAGACGACCTCGTCGTCGGGGCGCACGTCGAGCCAGCCGAGCCGCAGGATCGCTGCGGCTCGGCTGGCGGTGACCGAACCCTTGAAGGAGTCCGGCGCGATGACGACGCGCACGTCAGCCCACGGCGACGGGTTCTGCCGCGGGCGCCGGCACGACACAGTCGAGATAGCGCTGCTTCATCGTCTCGAGCACCTCGTCCGGGTCGGCGGCCCACACGTCCGCGTTGAAGATCTCGACCTCGATGTCACCTGTGTAACCCGCCGCGCTGACCAGCTCGAAGTGGTGGCGGAAGTCGATGTGTCCGTCGCCCATCATTCCGCGCGAGAGCAGGGTGTCGGCGGGCAGCGGGGTGATCCAGTCGCAGACCTGGAAGCTCGCGATCCGGCCACTCGCGCCGGCCCTCGTGACCTGGGCCTCGAGCTGCGGGTCCCACCAGACGTGGAAGGAGTCGACAACGACGCCGACCTGCTCGGATGGGAAGTCCTCGGCGATGTCCAGCGCCTCGCCCAGGGTGGCGAGCACGCCACGGTCGGCGGTGAAGATCGGGTGCATCGGCTCGAGGGCCAGCCGCACGCCGTGGTCGGCGGCGATGGGAGCCAGGGTGGCGATGCCCTCGCGCATCCGGGCACGAGCACCGGGCAGGTCACGCGAGCCCTCGGGGAGGCCGCCGACGACCATGACGAGGCAGTCCGTGCCGATGGCAGCGGCTTCCTCGATAGCGGCCACGTTGCTTGCGATGGCCTCACGACGAGTGGATTCGCCTGTGCCCGTGAGGAATCCACCGCGGCAGAGTGATGACACCCGAAGCCCGGAATCGTCGAGGAGCCCCCGCGCCCGGTCCACACCGATCTCCACCAGCGGCTCGCGCCAGACACCGATCGACGGCAGGCCCGCGCGGACACACCCGGCGATGGCCTCCGGCAGGGACCATGAGTTGGTCGTCTTCTGGTTGAGCGAGAGCCGGTCGAAGGCGCTCATCGGACGAGTCCTGCTGTCGCGAGGAGTGCCTGCATCCGCTGGGCGGCCAGGTCCGGCGCGGTGAGGAGGCCAGCGTCGTTGGCCAGGCGCAACAGGTGCGCCAGATGCAGGGCGCTCCGGGCACTCTGCAGCCCACCCACCATCGTGAAGCCGGGCTGGTGACCGTTGAGCCAGGACAGGAAGGCGATCCCCGTCTTGTAGTAGTAGGTCGGCGCGGCGAAGATGTGGCGCGCCAACGGCAGGGTCGGCTCCATGAGAGCGTCGTATGCCGTGTGGTCGCCTCGGTCGAGCGCGGCCAGTGCCGCTCCGGCTGCCGGGGCGATGGCGGCGAAGATGCCGAGCAGGGCGTCGGAGTGGTGGACGCCGTCACCCTTGATGAGTTCGGGGTAGTTGAAGTCATCCCCGGTGTAGAGGCGCACGCCGTCGGGAAGGGCAGAACGCAGGCCCTTCTCGTGGTCGGCGTCGAGGAGCGAGACCTTGACGCCGTCGACCTTGGCCGAGTGGGCGGTGATGAGCTCGAGGAAGTTCGCTGTCGCGGTCGCGACGTCGTTGCTGCCCCAGTAGCCCTCGAGCGCCGGGTCGAAGGCCGTCCCCAGCCAGTGGAGGATGACCGGGCGGTCGGCCTGGGTGAGGAGGCGGTCATAGACCTTGAAGTAGTCCTCGGAAGTCGTTGCCGTACGGGCCAATTGGCGGCTCGCCATGATGATCGCCTGTGACCCGGTCGACTCGACGAACTCGAGCTGGGTCTCATAACCGGCGAGCACCTCATCGACCGAGTCGACATCGGCGGCCAGGTGGTCGGTGCCCGCGCCGGACGCGATCCGGGCACCGTGAGCCTTGGCCTGCGCGGCCGAACGCGAGATCAGCTCCTGGGTCGTGGCCCAGTCCAGACCCATGCCGCGCTGGGCGGTGTCCATGGCCTCGGCGACACCGAGCCCATGCGCGAAGAGGTGCTCGCGGAAGGCGAGGGTCGAGTCCCAGTCGACATCGGCCGGTTGCCCGGGGGTGTTGTCGCCGAGGGCGCGGGTGATGACGTGGGCGGCACCGAACGCGACTCGGGAGGTGAAGCCGTCGTGGCTCGGCCACTCGCGGGGGGGCTGGAGGTCCAGCGTCTCCCATGTGCCGTCCGGACGGGGCAGGTTGAGGGTGGTCATGGCGTCACCGACCGGCGAGGGCGAGGGGCTCGCCGTGAGCTGCAGCAGCAGCTGCGGTCTCGGCGTCCAACGGGATCTCGGACAAGGCGACTCGTCGGCCCTCGGCCGAGGACTGGAGTCCGGCCTCGGCGAGACGGACGCCGCGAGCCCCGGCCATGAAGTCGTAGGTGTGCTCACCCTCACCGACGATGGCGCGGAGGTACTGCTCCCACTGGGCCTTGAAGCCGTTGTCGAAGACGGCGTTGTCGGGCACTGGGTGCCACTGGTCGCGGAACTTGGTCGACTCGACCAGGTCGGGGTTCCAGACCGGCTTCGGTGTCTCGGTGCGGTGCTGGATGACGCAGTTGTGCAGGCCGGCAACCGCGCTGCCGAGGGTGCCGTCGACGTGGAACTCGACGAGCTCATCGCGATGCACACGCGTGGCCCACGAGGAGTTGATCTGGGCGATGATCCCGCCCTCGAGCTCGAAGATGCCGTAGGCAGCGTCATCCGCGGTCGCGGCATACGGCTGGCCCTTCTCATCCCAACGCTCGGGGATGTGCGTGACGACCTTGGCGGTGACCGACTCGACCTGGCCGAAGAGGTTTTCGAGGACGTAGTTCCAGTGGCAGAACATGTCGGTGGTCATGCCGCCGCCGTCCTCGGAGCGGTAGTTCCAGCTGGGGCGCTGCGCCTGCTGCCAGTCACCCTCGAAGACCCAGTAGCCGAATTCGCCACGCACCGAGAGGATTCGGCCGAAGAAGCCGGAGTCGATGAGTCGCTTGAGCTTGAGCAGGCCCGGCAGGTAGAGCTTGTCGTGGACAACGCCGTCCTTGATGCCCGCTGCCTTCGCGGCGGCGGAGAGGCGGAGCGAACCCTCGAGCGACTCGGAGATCGGCTTCTCGGTGTAGACGTGCTTGCCGGCGGCGAT
>DAOLRO010000026.1:0-259 GCA_035418665.1 Phycicoccus sp. | reverse complement strand
GCCTTGAGGATCGAGGCCTCGCGCACGGTGGTCAGCTGAGCGTCGAAGTAGATGATGTCGTTCGGGTTGTCCAGTGCGGCGTCGAGGTCGGTCGTGTAGCGGGTCACGCCGTGGCGGTCCGCGATCTCCTTGATGCGCTCGAGGTTGCGGCCGACGAGGATCGGGTCGACCTGCACCCGCGAGCCATCCGCGAGGAGGACGCCGCCCTGGTCGCGGATCTCGAGGATCGAGCGGACGAGGTGCTGGCGGTAGCCCATGC
>DAOLRO010000025.1:9206-21515 GCA_035418665.1 Phycicoccus sp. | reverse complement strand
CGGGCGCGTCGGACACGTCGGACACTTCCTCGAGGGGTTGGGGGCGGCGCCGGGGCGCTGGTCGTTGCCAACCGATCCTAGGGCTCGTGTGTTCCCGCCGCGTGCGGGCTCGCCTTCGTTGGACCTCAGTTGGGCAGGCTCTGGGGCCCGACGCGGAGCTCACTGTGGCCGGTGCGACAGGAGCGACCGACGAGGTATGCCGTCTGCTCACCACTCGCCGTCGCGGCCACGACCAGCGCGGCCGGCTCACCGTCATGGGTCACGAGGTCGATGAGGACGCCGGCATCGCCGGGAATGCCCAGGGCACTCGCGCAGTCACGACCGCCGATGGCGGTGCCGATCGGTCCGATGGCCGGGCTCTCCGAGGCGAGTTCACGAAGCCGGTCCCCGGTCGAGGTGAGCGCGACCCGGGCGGCAGGGCTGAGGTCGGAGCCCGACCACTGACCCTCGGTCCTGATGACGTGGACGCTTCCGGCGGGGAGCATGCCAGTCACCGACGTCCCCTCCGCAGTGCCGGGCAGGCCCGCACCGTCGGGCGCAGCGTTGGAGTCGGCGGCGCCGGCGGCCACCGAGGTGGCGGACTGACTCGTGCCGCTGAAGGCCGCGATCATCCCGGTCGCGCCACCCGTGGCGATCAAGCCACCACCGGCGACGGCGACCAGACCGGCAGCAGCCGCCAGCCACGGCCCCCGGCGTTGGGTGCGACGGGTTCGATACGCACCCAGGTCGACAACCGGTGCGTCCGGCACACCGAGCCGTTCCTGCTCGGCCAGCGTGGCCTGGATGCGCCGGACGAGATGATCGGGCATCGGTCCCGGATCGGGGAGACTTCGAAGGAGGGCCCTCATGCCCGTCGGGTCGTCCTCGACGGGACGGTCCGCATCGCCTGACTTCTCGATCATCGGTCCTCCCCTCGGGTCGTGGTGGTCACCGGGCCCGTGACCGTGGCATTGCTGTTGGGTGCAGCGGTCGACGCAGGTGCGCGACCCAATGGTTCTGACGCGCCAGCTGCCTCGGTGGTTCCCGCGGGGACTCGGAGCAGCGCGGCGAGGGCCTCTCGGCCCCGGAAGCAACGGGATTTCACCGTGCCCTCGGCGACCTCGAGGATCTGTGCGGCCTCGGCGACGGACACGCCGTGCATGTCCACGAGGACCAGGGCCATCCGCTGGCCCTCTGGCAATTGTGCGAGTGCCGCCCGGACGTCGAGCACGGCTTCGGTGCTCGCGTGGTCGTCGCCCTCGTCAGGGAGGTCGATCTCCGAGAGATCACCGGCCCGCCGGAGGACGTGACGTTCGCGCCGCAGCCGATCCATGCAGGCGTTGACCGTGATCCGGTGCAGCCAGGTCGTGACCGCCGCGTCCCCGCGATACTTCGCGGCATGGCGAAAGGCCGACACGAAGGCGTCCTGGACGCAGTCGGCCGCCAGTTCCCGATCACCGCCCACCGTGCGGGTGGCCACGGCCCACATCCGGTCACGATGGCGCCGAAAGATCTCGCCGAAGGCGTCGGGATCACCGGCGACATGGCGCCTCAGGAGTTCCTTGTCGTCGGCTTCCATGGCGCGTGGTCCGGGCGTCAGCCCAGGACGGTGACCTCACCCAAGTGGGCACGGAAGAAGCCGTCCCCGTCCTGGGAGAGATTGGTGAACCACACGATGACGTACTGCTGGGCTCCGGTCTCCGGCGGCACCGCGACGTCGACCTGCCCGTTGGCGCCGGACAGTTGGCCCGCGGTGATCGCGCCGTCGAGGGAGCGGCTCGCGGAGAGCAGGATGGTCACATCGGCGGGCGTCTTGAGGTTGAGGCGGACGAGCGTGGGCGTGACCGCGGGCCCGAGGTCGACGATCACCCCGACGCCAGGCTTGATGCCACCGAGGTTGGCCGTGCGATAGCCCTCGCTCAGCCACTCCGTGTCCGGATTCCCGTCGAAGACACGCGGAGCCAGATCGCCGTTCTCGCTGTTGTCACCGAGCGGGTCGAAGCCGTCGGCACTGAGGATGGCCTTCGGTTGGGGCCCCTCAGCGGCGGTCGCTGACGGCGACGGGCTCGGGCTGGCTGCCGCAGCAGCACCGAAGTCGAGGTCGGTCTGGGAGCCGATCTTGCGCACGCCGTTGATGCCGACGATGAGGGCGAGGATGACGAAGCCCGCCATCAGGCCCAGGGCGAGCTTGGACTGTTGTCGGCTCAGTGGCTCCGCGGGAGCACCCGGCAGGGGTGGCTCCAACTCGCCCACATCGATGCTCCGGGGGGCCGGGGCGGGTGGACGCCCGGGAGGTGCACTCGAGGTGGAAGCGGCGGGCGCCGTCCCGACCGCAGCCGTGGGCGTGGTGGTGGGCGTGGGCGTGGTGGTGGGCGTGGTGGTGGGCATGGTGGTGCTCGCCGCACTGGAGAAGGTGCTGGCCGCGGCCGTCGCCTCAGCAACACCAGCCACGCCCGCAGCCGCCGCACCGACTGCCGCCGCACCGGAACCCGCTGCTCCGCCGGCCATTTGATCGCGTCTCTCGGCTGCCTCAGGGCTCGAGGTGACCGCCTGGGACGCACCCGGGGCGGACCCAGCCGGGGAGGCGGGGTCGGCGCGCGTGGGGTCCGGGATCGTCACGGGCGTGGGCCGCCCCACGATCGGCCGGCTGGACCAGGGCGCCACCTGACGGGCGTAGTCGCCGGGGCTGGTCGGACCACCGCGACCACTCAGGGTCATCCGGCACAGACCGTCGAGGTCACGCGGCACGCCCGCTGCGATCTCGGACGGCGCCGCGGCCCCACCGAAGGAACGGGGGGCCGGATCAAGGGAGGAGGGCACCTCGGTGAGCGGCCAACGGCCGGTCAACCCGGCATACGCGAGGGCAACCACCCCACGGGCGTCGCTTCGGGCGGCCTCCGCCCCCCCGAGATCGACCTGATGCAGCGCCGCAGCGGTGGCCAGTCCGCGCACCTTGACGGTGCCCTCGGAGGTCCGGAACACCGACTCAGGGGTGAGGCGCAAGTGGTGGACACCGCGGGCACCGGCGGCGGCAAGCGCCGTCGCCACCTCACCTGAGATGCGGCGCACCTCGTCGCCGGGCAGGCCACCCGACCGCACGAGCTGGGCCACGGATTCGGCGTCATCCAGGGACTCCTCGACGACATAGGCGATCGGACCCTCGGTGCCGATGTCGAGCACACGCACCGTCGCGGGGATCTCCAGGCCCGCGGCGACCCGGGCAGCATCGAGCACGGCGGGCACGCGTGGGTCCGTCGCCGGAAGGCACAAGATGGACACCGATCTGGCGAGCTCGGGCTCGGACGCACGCCAACGCTCGGTGCCGTCTGCCTGCTCGAGTCGGGCCGTGGCGGTGTAGCGCCCACCGAGCGTCGTGCCGGGTCCCACACCTTCCACGCGAGGGTCTCCTCTTCTGTGTGCGTCGTTCTTGGGTTCGTCGTTCTTGGGTTCGTCGATCCTGTGTGCGTCGAGTCCGCGTCGCCCGGGCCTGCTCAGGCGTGACCCATAGTAGGTGCTGGCTGCTCAGCCTCGGCGGAGCCGCCGGACGAGCGGGCCGACGAGGTCCTGGACCTCGCGCACCTTGAGCAGGTGGGCGGCACCGAGTGTCACCAGTAGGTGGATCGGGCCCGCGACGGCGAGCCAGGCCAGGCAGAGGAGCGGGCCGCCTTCCCAGAGGTCCGGTGCGACCTGCTTCAGCAGGAGCCAGAGGAGGGCCGCCGACGCGAGGGCGGGGATGCCCAGGCGGGCGTATGCCGTGAGGGCACCTCCCAGCCCCAACCTCCCCAGCCGTCTCCGGATGAGGGCGAAACCGATGAGTCCGCCCACGGCATACGCAATCGACTGTCCCAGCCCCACCGCAATGGCGGTGTGACGCGGGTCCAGGGTGGCGCCGATCAACGCGCCGGTCTGAGAGATGGCGGTCACCACGAGTTGGATGAAGAACGGGGTGCGGGCGTCCTCGTGGGCGTAGAAGAAGCGTTCAGAGAGGTAGAACCAGCCGAACGGGATCACGCCGCAGTAGAGGGCCATGACGACGACGGCGACGGCATGGGTCTGGGGGTAGGAATTGCCGGGGAAGAGAACCCGGGTGATGACGTCGGCGAAGGCGATGACGAAGAGGACCCCCGGGACGAGGATGACAGCTGGCATGCGCAGGCCGCGGAGCAGGTCGGCGGCGAGGTGTTGCCGGTTCCGGGCCTGCACGCTCGTGGCCATCCGGGTGAAGAGGGCGGTGACGAGGGAGACGGTGACGAGCGAGTGGGGGAGCATGAAGAGGAGGTAGGCGTTGTCGAAGGTCGCCCGGCCCGGACCGATGGCGCCCTGGTCCGCGAGCAGGTCGGTGGCACGGGTGAGCACCTTCGAGGTGATGATGAAGCCGAGTTGGGCCACAAGGACTGCGGCAAAAGTCCACCCCGCGACCTTCGAGGCCGAGCCCAGACCCACTCCCCGGAAGCCCCAGACCGGCCGATAGCGAAAGCCCATGCGACGCAGCGGGACGATGAGGCACAGGGCCTGCATGGCGATCGACAGCGTGCTGGATCCGCCGAGGATCCAGATCATCGTCGGCGTCCACTCGCTCGGCCCGGCCATCCGCGGCTGCCCGGAGAACAGGAAGAGGAGGAGGCCACCCAAGGAGACGATGTTGGCGACGACCGGGGCCCACATGTACGCGGCGAAGCGATTGTTGGCGGTGAGGATCTGGCCGAGCAGGGTGTAGAGGCCGTAGAAGAAGACCTGGGGCAGGCAGATGAAGGCGAAGGCGACGGCCAGGGTGAAGGCGTCTCCGGCCTTGACCTTGGAGTAGGCGCTGACGAGCAGGGGTGCGGCGACCGTCACCAGGACGGTGGCCGCGAGGAGGAAGGCGAGCGCGAGAGTGACGATCCGGTTGACGAACTCCTGCCCCCCGTCCGGGTGCTTCATCGCCTTGACGATCTGAGGGACGAGGACGGCGTTGAGCACGCCGCCGGCGACGATCAGATAGAACTGGTTGGGCAGGGTGTTGGCCACGCCGAAGGCGTCTGCGGAGAGACCCGTCGTGCCGATGATCCCGGCCAGAAGCGACACCCGGACCACGCCGAGGATGCGGCTGGTGAGGGTTCCGGCCGCCATGATCACGCCGGAGCGGGCGACTGGTGCGCCCCCGCCCGGCGACGGCCTGTCGCTGCTCACGAGTCCCAGCCTCGGGCGGATCCGCCCTCGGGAGCGCGCTCCATCACTGTCCCAGTCTCATCGACCTGGATCGCATTCGGGGGGAGTTCGCCGTCGGCGATCCGGCGGCGGGCCGCCGCGCGGCTGCGCCAGAGACCGAGCGCGAGCGCGAGGACCGCCAGTCCGCCGAGGAGGACGTAGATCCAGTTCCCGGTGGGAGAGACCCGCACGTCCATCATGGTCGTCGGACCCACGCTCACCCCGGACGGCCCGGTCACCCGGGCCTCGACACGCACCGGCCCTGCGGCGAGAGCCGACGCCTCATAGGTGACGGTCGTCCGGCTGAGCGCGCCGATGGTGACCTCCTTGACGGGGGTGGTGATCCGCAGCCGCGGGTTGTCGGGCACGAGTTGGACCCGGACCCCCTCGACCTCGACGGCGAGATCGTTGAACACGGTGACCTGGAGGCGACCGCGATCGGCGAGGAAATTGATCGTCTGGGGCGCGACGCGCACCGACCGCACCGAGTTCGCGACCTCGGCGTCGACGCCGACGAGGACCTGGTCGAAGGCGTCGGCCCGGCCCCGCCAGCGCGTCGAGTCCAGCGCGGCGAGGCGACGTTCCCAGTCGCCGAGCACCAGGTCGCGGTCCGCGCGGATCTGGGCTGCCCCGTTCGCCCGCTCCTGCAGGCTGGTGAGGGCCTTCCACGTCGAGTCGCCCAGGGGCGAGGGGAGAGGGTCGGCGGCGACATCGCTCACCGGCTCAGTGCGCGCGGGCGCAGATCCGGCCTGGGCCAACACAGCGGTGGGAGTGGTGTGCCCCAGCCAAGGGATCTGGTCGGCACTCGTCAGGAGGGCCTTGACCGAGGCAGGGTCGGGGTCGAGTCCACGAGGTAGGGCCAGCAGGACCGTGCGCGCGAGGCCGGGGGACTCCCGGAGGTGGGCCATGGTCAGGGCGAGGAACTCCTGCCTGCCGACCCCGGCGGTCTCGACGCGCACCGCGCGATCAACGGCCGCGACGAGGCGCTCGGAGTTGGCGAGCAGGGGCGTCCCGTCCACGGCTCGACGACCGGCATCGCCCTGGGCGACATTCCAGGCCAGTCCACCCCGCCCGACGATGACCGCACCCGGAGCGGCACCCAACTGCCCGGCATACCGCTCACTCGCCTCGGGGGACCAGGCCGACTCCGCCGGCCAGACGACGTCGGCACGTCCGGACACCAAGCGTGCGGCGGCCTCCGCCGATTCGAGGCGCCCGGTGGGTCGCACGCCGGCGGGCAGGGCCGCGAGGTCGGGGTCACCCGCGGGCAGGACCCACGGTGAACTGGCACTCAACTGGCTGACGAGTCGGCGTCCCGCGGCCGCTCGCACGGCCTGCTCGGCCGCCAAGGGCGTGAGCCCGGAGAGATCGGGGGCGGTCTCGGGAGGGGTGTTCGTGGCGGACGGGGACGGAGACGGACTGGCACTCGGAGCGGTCGACGGGGCATTCGATGGAGCGGTCGATGGGGCGGACGGGGACGGGCTGGCGCTCGGCGTGGCCGTCGGGCTCGCCGACTGGTCGGAGGGGCCGCTCGGCGCGCCGCCGACGGTCAGGGGCTGCGGTGCGATCAGGTCGGCATCCACGGCATAGCCGATGCCCGTCCCGGTGAACGAGGACACCAGCCGGGCGATCCGGGACTGTGGTCCCACGGTCTTCTCCCAGGCCGCGACCCGATCGGCGGACGGAGTCGCGAAGAGGGCCGGATCGGGGTCGATGGTGAGCGGGACGACCCACGCCAGCGCGAGGGGCTCGTACTCGCGCGCCCGTTGGATGCCGAGAAAGGTGTGGGTGATCGCGTCGCCGAACTCGAGAGTGATCGGCAGCACGTCGTAGGGCTCTCGCGTGAGGCCACCCGCGGCGGGGAGGGTGAGGCTGAACGTCGCGGATTCACCCGCAGGTATGCCGGGTAGCGCGGTCCGCCCGAGCAGCACACCTCCGCCGGTGGTCGCCGAGGTTGACCAGGCGTTCACGCCGGCCGTGTCCGAGAGGTCGGCCAGGCCACGCATGACTCGCAACTCCCCGGCCGGCGAGGCCGTGGCGCCACCGTTGAGCACGGTGCCACTGACCGTGGGGGAGTCCGTGGGCCCCGCCACGATCGGCGTGATCGCCGTGAGGCGGATCTGGAGGCCGTCCACGCTGGCGGATCGTGCGCTCGCGAAGGCTCGCGGGGCGCCGCCGATCGTGGTCACGACCGAGGCCGCGAGCGCGGTGAGGAGGGCCAAGGTGAGGCAGAGCGCCAGCGCGGCGATCCGGCCGCGAGGGCGATCGGCCATCAGGGATCTCCGGCGAGTCGCTGCCAGGCGACCCGCGCGATCCGCCGCTCATTGGGGAAGGTGAGATGACGGTGGGCTTCGCGCAGGGGCAGCCACGCGACGTCGATGGCTTCCTGATCGGGGTCGTTCTCGATCGTGAGCTCCCCACCGACCGCCTCGAGCAGGTAGTGGTGCACATATTTGTGGATCCGACGGTCCCCCACGGCGAACCAGTAATCGATGGTCCCGAGTTCGATGAGGACCTTGCCGACGATGCCGGTCTCCTCGGCCACCTCACGGGCCGCGGTCTGGGGCAGGGTCTCCTCACCTTCGATGTGTCCCTTGGGCAGGCACCACTCGATCCGTCCGGCGCGGTTGCGGCGAGCGATCACGGCGATCCGGGCCATGCCGTCATGGACGTCGACGACCACCCCTCCCGCGGATCGCTCCTCGACGGAGGGCAGCCGACGATGCACCCGGGGGGGCTCGGCGGCGGCGTGGCTCATGATGGCCACTGTAGCCAGCGAGGTTGCCGAGGCCCGTGCACCGACCCGGCACGGACCGACGTCGTCTGGGCCACGTCCGCGCCGCCTACGCTTGGTGCTCGTGCCCCCCGCGAACCCGACCGAACGCACGACCGGCGAGAGCACCGGCGCGGCGACCGGCGCCACGACCGGTGTCACGACCGCCGCCATGCGCACGGCCGTCGCCCACCTCGCCCCGGTGCTGCCCCTGCTCACCGACCTCGGCGGACGATTCGCGGCGGCCGGACACGAACTCGCCCTCGTCGGCGGACCCGTGCGCGACGCCTTCCTCGGGCGGACCTCTCCCGACCTCGACTTCACCACGAGCGCACACCCGGACGCCATCGAGAAGATCCTGTCCGCCTGGGGCAGTGCCGTCTGGGACATGGGACGGGACTTCGGCACGATCGGGGCGCGTCTGGGGGCGACGGTCGTCGAGGTGACGACCTATCGCGCGGACGCCTACGACGGGGTCACCCGCAAGCCGGTCGTGGCCTTCGGAACCTCACTCGAGGAGGACCTGTTCCGCCGCGACTTCACGATGAATGCCATGGCCCTGCGCCTGCCTGACCTCACCTTCGTCGATCCGTATGCCGGGCTGGTCGCCCTCACCGAGCGGACCCTGCGGACGCCCGGTCCACCCGAGGTGTCCTTCGGTGATGATCCGCTGCGGATGATGCGGGCGGCACGGTTCGTGGCGCAACTGGGGGTCGCCCCGGCCCCAGAGGTGGTCGAGGCGATGACGGCCATGGCGTCATCGTTGGACATCGTCTCCGCCGAGCGGATCCGTGACGAGTTGGTCAAGCTGCTCCTGGGCGCTCACCCGCGCGCCGGTCTTGAGGTCCTCGTCCGGACCGGCCTCGCTGCGCACATGCTGCCCGAGTTGCCCGCGCTCGCGCTGGAGGTCGACGAACACCACCGCCACAAGGACGTCTACGAGCACAGCCTCACCGTGCTCGAGCAGGCGATCGCTCTCGAGGGCGACGACGTGCCCGGGCCCGACCTCGTCCTTCGCCTCGCGGCCCTCCTTCACGACATCGGCAAGCCCGCGACACGGCGCTTCGAGGCCGGTGGCGGAGTCTCCTTCCACCATCACGAGGTCGTCGGCGCCAAACTTGCGGCCAAGCGGATGCGAGCGCTGCGCTTCGACAAGGACACGACCAAGGCGGTGGCCAGACTGGTCGAATTGCACCTGCGCTTCCACGGTTACGGGCAGGGCCAGTGGACCGACTCGGCGGTGCGACGCTATGTCACCGACGCCGGCGGCTTGCTGGGGAGGCTGCACCGGCTGACCCGCGCGGACTGCACCACCCGGAACGTCCGCAAGGCCCGGCAGCTCGCGGCGACCTATGACGACCTGGAGGCGCGGATCGGTCGTCTCCTGGCGGCCGAGGAGTTGGGCAAGGTCCGCCCGGACTTGGACGGCAACGACATCGCGCAGGTCCTCGGCATCGCACCTGGTCCGGTGCTGGGACGGGCCTACAAGTACCTGTTGTCGGTGCGCCTCGATGAGGGCCCGGTAGGACCCGAGGTCGCGCGGGAGCGGCTGCTCGCGTGGTGGGCCGACCAGCCCGAATCGGGGCCGGGTGGCCACGACGGTGGGTCGAGGAACGAGTGACATCGGCGCCGTGGGTCGCACTGCTCGTCGGCGGTCTCCTGGCCGGCGGGATTGCCCTCCTGGCCCTGGCCCGGTTGCGCCGAGGGGATCACCGTCGTGTCGACGATGAGGTCACGACTCCCCCACCGCGGAATGCTTGGCTGGTCCCGACCACCGTGGTGTTCGGCGCCCTCGTCGCCTTGGAGAGGTCCACCCACAGCGCCCACGTGCTGCTGGTGATCCTGCTCGTGGTCATGGTCGGCCTGCTCGGAGTCCTGTCGGCCATCGACATCGATGTCCACCGCCTCCCGAACTCGTTCACTCGGCCCATGGCGCTGGGCACGGCCGTGGTGCTCACCGCACTCGCGGCCCTCACCGGGGACTGGGCGAGTTGGCGCCGAGCCCTCCTGGCCGGCCTGCTCCTCGGCGTGGTCTATCTCGTCCTCGCCTTCCTCGGCGGTGCGACGGGGATGGGCATGGGGGACGTCAAGCTCGCACCCACTCTTGGCATGCTGCTGGGCCAGTTGTCCTGGTCGAGTGTGCTGATCGGCACTGCCGCGGCCTTCATCGCGGGAGGAGTCTTCGCGGCTGCGTTGCTCCTCTTGGGACGCGCTGATCGCAAGACCGCGATGCCCTTCGGACCCGCGATGGCGCTCGGAGCCGTGCTCGTCTGGGTGTTGCCTCCCCTCACTCTGTGAGGTCAGGATTCGGGTGGGGCCGGATCGCGACGCGGAAGGGATGGGGAGTTCTCCCCATGGGCGTCCCGACCGGTGAAGACTAGGGTTGCGTGGATCGTCCGTCCTCCCTTGAAGGTCTTCCGATGCCCCCCTTGAGTCATCCCGGTCCACTGGCCCCCGCCCTGCCGCAGGTCAGCCTGGAACTCGTTGATGGGTGGAGTGCAGTGCCCGCAGGTGATGCCCTGCTCCGGGCCGTCGGCCGGCCGGCGGGAGGTCCACCCCCGATGCTCACCGTCAGGGTCCGGACCGAGCCACTCGAGGCCGCTGTCGAGGACGTCGTGCTCGCGGGGATCGCTGAGGGGTCCGGAGTTGTGGTCGATCCGAGTTTCGCAGTGGCCTTCGGTGACCGCCAGTGGACCGGGGTCAACGTTTCCGGACCCGGCGGACCGGACTCGCCCCCGTGGGTCGAGGTGCACCTGGCGACCGCGGTCGACCGCGGCCCGGTCCGTCAGGTCGTCATCCTGACCGGTCGCGCCGCGGGTGCTGAGATCGAGGACGAGTACGCCGTGCTTCAGCGGATGATGGAGACCGTCGAGGTCCTTGTCGACGGCACGGAGGTGGCATGAGTCCCACGCACTACGCCTCGATCACCACCGCCGACACCCGGATCCGTGTCGGAGCCCGCAGCCACGTCGGTCTCGTGCGTCAACTCAACGAGGACTCCTTCGTCGCCGAGGGCTATGTGTATGCCGTGGCGGACGGCATGGGCGGTCACGCAGCCGGTGAGGTGGCCAGTCAGATTGCCGTGCTCACGTTGCGAGATCTCGGGGGCAACCACCCCCTGCGGCCGGACGACATCGTCGACAACATTCGCGAGTCCAACCGCCGCATCCTCAAGTCCGCTGGCTCCAGGCCCGAGACCGAGGGGATGGGGACGACCATGGCGGGAGTCACGGTGGTGCGCACGGGGGGTGCCGACCACTGGTGCGTCTTCAACGTGGGGGATTCCCGCGTCTACCGCCTCCTCGGCAATCGGATGAGCCAGGTGACCCACGACCACTCCGAGGTCCGTGAACTCATCGACGCGGGCCTCATCACCGTCGACGAGGCCAAGAAGCACCCGCTGCGCAATGTCATCACACGCTCCCTCGGCACCGATCCGGGCCCGACCCCCGACGTGTGGGTCTTCCCGCCCTGCCCGGGTGAACGCTTCCTCATCTGCAGTGACGGGCTGAGCAACGAGGTGACCGATCGCGACATCATGGTCACGCTGCGCGAGCACGACGACCCCCAGGCGGCCGCGGACGAGTTGGTCGAACTCGCGCTCAAGGCCGGTGGACGCGACAACGTGACCGTGGTTGTCGTCGCGGTCGACACCGACCAAGATGACGACGACGATGGCGACACCGCGCCACGTGCACACTTGTCCTGATCGACTGACCCCAGCAGACCGCCGGCGCGTCGGTCCCCCGCCGAGCACAAAGGATCGCCGATGAGTTCCCCGACGGTCACCTCGTCCCCCCGGGACGGGTGGATCTTCGTCTCCGAGGGCGACCTGCACGTGCTCGCTCGGGTCGAGGACGGGCGGCGCCCGACGCTCGAGGCGGCCGCCCACGAAGGACTGGTGGCCGTCCTGGAGGCCCTCTCCCCGGCCCTCTCGGCCCTGCCCGATTTCGCGATCGCCGACACGTCGGCCTCGCCGACGCGCGTCCTCCTTCGCGGTGAGGCGTATGCCGTGTCGGGCGCCGACACGGGGCGCGCCGAAGGTCGTCAGCCCTGGCGTGAGTTCGACGTCGCGGGCGCGGTCGAGTTGCACGCGCCCGAGCCGGCCGGACCGCGGCTGGGGTGGCAGTTGCCCTCGCGCTTCGCGACTGCCGCGGAGGCCACGACCGAGGACATCGGGCAGGACACCGAGCCGCACGAGACGGGCGACGAGGAGGTCGCCGACCTCGACGAGGCACCGCTGCCCACTCTCGATGACCCCGTGGGTCCGGTCCCGACGAAGTTGACGATGCTCGCGGACGACGACGAGCCTGCCCCCGAGCCCGAGCCCGAGCCCGAGCCCGAGCCCGAGCCCGAGCCCGAGCCCGAGC
>DAOLRO010000025.1:4169-9106 GCA_035418665.1 Phycicoccus sp. | reverse complement strand
AGCCCGAGCCCGAGCCCGAGCCCGAGCCCGAGCCCGAGCCCGAGCCCGAGCCCGAACCCGAACCCGAAGTGGTCCCTCCACTCCCGGTCGACCTGACCCTCCCGCCGCCGACCGACGGTGAAAGTTCCCCCCCGGCAGCACGCGTGCAGCCGGAGCCGCCCCGATCGACCTCGGTGATCGACTCGGTGCCCTGGCGACGCCCTGGCTCGGCCGGCGGCCAGCCGCCGGGTGACGAGTCGTCCGCACCACCACCTCCGGTCTACAGCACACCATCGCCGACAGCCGCGCCACCCACGGCAGCCATCCCCGCGGCACCCCATGAGGAAGCCGCCCCGGAGCCAGCCAGCGAACCACCGGCCGCTGTGCCCGTGAGTGCCCCCGAGGTGAGCGACGGCGGAAGCCGGGCGGACGGCATACCGGCTCCTGGTCCGTCAGCCATGCCACCGCCGGAGGTGACCACGGATCGTGGCTCCCTCCTGCCCACGACGTCCGAAGGGGCCGACGGGCCGGTCGTCCTGGCGGTGCTCTGCCCGGCCGGCCACGCCTCCTCCCCGCATGCCGGCGCCTGTCGGGTGTGCGGTCGTGACATTCCGCCACAGCAGCCCTTCCAGACCCCGCGGCCGCGTCTGGGTGTCCTGCGGATCTCCACCGGTGGCGTCGTCCCCCTCGATCGCGGGGTCCTCCTCGGGCGCGCCCCTCGGGTCAACGCCGACCTGCCACCGAACGCCCGACCGCACCTCGTGCGGTTGGCCAGTGTGGACAACGACATCTCCCGCAATCACGCCGAAGTGGTGCTCGAAGGCTGGCACGTCCTGGTCCGCGACCTCGGCTCGACCAATGGCACCACCATCACCCTCCCCGGTGAGGCCCCGGTGCGCCTGCGACCGACCGAGGACCAGGGAATCGAGCCCGGCACCGTCATCAGCATCGCCGACGAGGTCACCCTCATCTACGAGGTCGACGAGTGAGCGCGTCGCCGCCTCCTCCGCACATCCCCGGGCTGGTGCACATCCAGCCGCTCGGGTCCGGCGGCTATGCCGACGTCTATCTCTACGAGCAGCAGTCGCCGCGGATGAACGTTGCCGTCAAGGTGCTCAAGCGCGATGGCCTCACGCCGGCCATCCGTCGGCAGTTCGTCGAAGAGGCCAACACGATGGCCCAACTCGCCGACCATCCCTACATCGTCCAGGTCTTCCGGTCCGAGCAGACCACCGACGGTGGCGCCTACCTGGTGATGAAGTACTACCCGCCGCCGAACCTCGCGGTGCGCGCCCGCAAGGATCGGCTCTCGGTCGAGGAGGTGCTCCGGACCGGGATCCAGCTCGCGAGCGCCGTCGAGACCGCACACCGGGCCGGGATCATCCACCGCGACATCAAGCCCGCCAATGTGCTGGTCAGCCAATACGGCGCTCCGGGCCTCACCGACTTCGGCATCGCCGGCCGCGCGATCGCTCACGACGACCATGACGACGACGTGGGTGTCTCGGTGCCGTGGTCCCCTCCTGAGGTCCTCTACGGCCAGAGCAATGGGGACGTCCGCAGCGACGTCTACAGCCTGTCGGCCACCCTCTGGCACCTGCTCGTGGGCCGCTCACCCTTCGAGCAGCCCGGGGGGGACAACTCGGCCTACGCCCTCATGCCCCGTATCCGAGCCACACCCGTGCCGCCGACGGGCCGCGCGGACGTGCCGCTCTCGTTGGAGCGCCTGCTCGCCCACGGCATGGCCAAGAAGCCGGAGGCCCGGCCCCAGAGCGCACTCGAGTTCGCGCGCGGCCTGCAGGCCATCGAACAGGAGCAGCGTTTCCCGAGGACCCCGCTCGTCGTGCTCGACGAGTCGGGCACCCACGTCGTGGCCGAGCCGGCGGACGCGGGTGCGGAGGAGGATTCCGATCGCACGATGATCAAGGCACCCACCTCGGTGAGTGCCCAGTCGCCGGTGAGCACGCCGTCCGCGACCTCCACGACGACACCCACGATCGTCCACCCAGCCGAGGATGCGCCGCGGACCATCAGCGGCGGGATGCTGCTCGGCGTGGTCGGCGGCCTCATCCTTCTGCTGGCCGCTGCCCTCATCTGGGCCGTCGCCTTCCGAGGTGGTGGATCGACACCGGATCCCAAGCCGTCGCCGAGCCTGATCGAGCAGTCCGGCGGGGGTGAGCCGATCCTCGACCTGCCCGAACAGCCCGCTCTCGACGGGCAGTCGATCGCCGGAGGGGTGAGCTTCAGCTGGAACTACGCCGGCGTGCGCGAGGGTGACTTCTATCGGCTGCGGATGGCCCCGAGCGAGGCTGAACTCGCCGACGCGGTGGTGACCACCGTGAAGGAGGTGCCGCACCGGGTCGAGGCGGCCGCGGGCACCACCGTCTGCGCCCAGATCGCCGTTTCCCGCGCCCAAGGGGCGACCGGCCCCTACTCCGCCGCCAAGTGCCTGCGAGCCCAGTGAGACCCGAGGAGGCCCCCCCGTGAGTGTGACCGTCGACTATTGCGGAGAAGAGTTCCGCGCGCCGGAGGACCGGCCCCTGACCATCGGTCGAGTGGCCGACGTCGAGATCGACGACAACCCCTACCTGCACCGGGTCTTCCTCCAGATCCATCGCGAGCACGAACTCTGGTGGCTCTCCAACGTGGGTTCGACCCTCACGGCGACCGTGGCCGACAAGCAGTCACGTTTCCAGGCGTGGCTCGCGCCCGGTGCCCGCATCCCGCTCGCGCTCGAAGCCCTCACCGTGTGGTTCACGGCCGGCCCGACGACCTACGATTTCGACATCCTCGTGGACTCGCCTGCCTTCCAGGCCATCTCGACCGAGGTCGAGGAGCCGCCCACGGCGGGCGGTGAGACGACCTTCGGTCGCGTCAACATGACGCCTGACCAGAAACTCCTCATCGTCGCCCTCTGCGAGGGCTTCCTTCGGACTTCGTATGCCGGGTCGGGGCAGATCCCTTCCTCCGCCGACGCTGCGGCCCGGTTGGGGTGGACGGTGACGAAGTTCAACCGCAAACTCGACAACGTCTGCCAGAAACTCGCGGACGCGGGCACACGGGGCCTGCACGGTGGCCCCGGGAAGCTCGCGAGCAACCGCAAGGCCCGCCTCGTCGAGCACGCCTTGTCGACCCGATTGGTCTCCGAGCGCGACCTCGCCCTGCTCGACTGACGCCGGCCTGAAGTCGACCGAAGCGGGACCGAGGGCGGCCCTTGAGGGGGCCGCACGGCATACCACATGGGGAGTGCTCCCCGCTTGATTTCGGGGCGCTGTGGCGATTTCGATGCTCCCGCTCACGTACAGTGCTAGTGCCGCCGGTGGGGGCGTCGGTCCACGGATCGAGTCACCGGTGTGCTCACGAACGCAAGCACACGTCGTCAACCGTGGGGGGTTTGGAGTGGCTCGGCCATCGAGGAAGCGCTCTGTGCGCGTGCTCTCGTCGGCCGTTGTCGTCGCCCTTGTCGGTGGGCTCTTCTGGGCGGCGACTGCCAGCCCCGGTGAGAAGGCCTACGAGGCGCGGCTCAACGATGCCGGGGTCTGGGTCAGTTCGGCCTCCCTGGCGAAGTTCGGCCGCTTCAACACCCCGATCAAGCAACTCGATGCCGGGGTGTCGGCCGACGTGCCGGAAGGAAGCGGCCTCGACATCGTCCAGGACGGTGCGGTCGTCGTCGGGCTCGCCAAGGGCAGTGGGCAACTCCTGCCGATCGACCCCAAGACCAGCGGTGCGGGGTCGGGGGCGCCCGCTCCTCCGATGGCCCCGACCGAGCCGGGGATCTTCCACGCCACCCCGATCGACCTGCGGGGTGGGACGCTGGCCGTTGTCGAGCCGAAGACGGGGAAGGTGTGGGCCGAGCGGGTCGACCCCGAGCAGCCCGTCACCGATCTCGGGCAGGTCTCGCCGACGACCAAGCCGCTGGCCACCGTGGGTGCGGACGCGGCGATCACGGTCGACGTCGACGGCAACGTCCACGCGATCTCCGGACGCACCGGCAAGGTCATCACACTGCTGGTGGCCCCGGAGGGGTTCGCCAAACCGTCGACGGTGACGACCGGGCTCCGCTCGGACAACCCCGACCTGTCGGCCGTCGGGAGCACCTGGGTCGCCCTCGACGCCGAGAGGGACATGCTCTACACCAAGGAGACGCCAGACGGTTTCGCCGCGCACGTGAGCGCGGGCGGATCGAAGGGTGCCGCCCTCCAGTTCCCAAGTGCGGCCGCTGACACCATCGCGGTGTCCAGCCCGGTGGGCAGTGTGCTCGTCCCGCTCGACGGAGGTGCAGCCCGAGGCGGCGTGACCATCGAGGACATGGCCGACCGTGACGTCAAGGGGACCCTGATCGCGCGCCCCGCCGTGCTCCGTGGTTGCCACCATGCCGCATGGGCCCAGCAGGGCAAGATCTACTACGGCGCGAACTGTGGTCGCAGTGAGCCGGTGCCCACCGGGACCATCGACAACGTCAACGAGATCCCCACCCGTGAGGGCGTGGCCTTCCGGATCAACCGTGACGCGATCATCCTCAACGACCTCGACAATGGCTCGCTCTGGGACATCGACGAGCGCCCCAAGAAGCTGGACAACTGGGACTCGCTCATCCCACCGCCCCAGAAGCAGGACGACACCCAGAAGAAGGACGAGAACCTCGTCGACGACCAGTTGGTCAATCAGCCGCCCAAGGCGGTCGACGACGCCTTCAACGTCCGCCCGGGTCGCACGAGCAAGTTACACATCCTCGACAACGACACCGATGTCGCGGGGTCGGTCCTCGCCGTCGATCCCGGTGACGTGACACCGCCGAGCGTGCAGGGCATCACGGCCGTCGTCTCCTCGGACGGGCAGACCATCGACGTCACCCTGCCCGAGCGGCCCGATGCCACCGAGTTCACCTTCGACTACAAGGTCAACAACGGCAAGGCCAAGGAGCGCAGCCTCGGCAAGGTGACCGTGCGGATCGTCGC
>DAOLRO010000025.1:0-4069 GCA_035418665.1 Phycicoccus sp. | reverse complement strand
CCGGCACGCAGATGGAGCAACCGCGGACCCAGCCCGACGTCGTGCGTGGCATCGTCGGCAAGCCGGTCCAGCTCGAGCCGCTCGGCAACGACATCGCCGGCGCCGATCCGGCCGAACCCGATGCCCAACTCACGCTGCAGGCGCCGGTGCAAGGCGTCGGACCACTCCAGGTCGACACCGAGTTGGGGACGGGTGTCGTGACCATCACCGGCACCGGGGCGGGCACCTTCGAACTCGCGTATGCCGCCCGCACCGGTGGGGGGACGGCGCCCGGTCGCATTCGGGTCGACATGATCGCCGAGCCCGGCGACGAGCCGCCGGTGGCGGTGCCCGACTCCGGCACCCTCCACGATCAGGCGCCGGTCCTGGTCGACGTGCTGGCCAATGACTACAGCCCCCGTGGCGACGTGCTCGTCACGGCGAGTGTCGGCGTCGACGGCGACAACTCCTGGCTGCGTCCCTCGATCTACCAGGGCCGTTGGGTGCGCATCGAGGCCACGCAGCCCTCGACCGCAGCGGCGGGCGAGTCCGGACGTGCCGGACAGGTGACGTACTCGGTCAGCGATGGGGTCAAGCGCACGACCGGCCAGATCTCCGTCGTCCAACGGCCGGCCCTGACCGGCGTGGTCCCGATCGTCGTCGACGACACCGCCGTGGTGCGTGAGGGCGACACCGTGACCATCCCGGTGCTCGACAACGATTCGATGGCCGACGGCATACCCCTCAAGCTCGTCCAGAACAGCGTGCGCGTCATCAACGGCAGCGACGCCCAGCGGGCCTTCGCCTCCGACAACGTCATCCGCTATGTCCCCGAGATGACCGGCCTCACCGCCCCCAAGGTCATCACCTTGGAATACGCGACCTACCCCGATGGCGGGGACTCGGCGACCGCCCAGACGGGGCGTGTCACGGTGACCGTCAACCCCCTCCCCTCGCAGGCCCAGCCCAACCAGCCCCCGGCGGCCCGCAGTTTCTCGGCGTCGGTGACCTCGGGTGACCCGCTCACGATCACCGTGCCGACCTTCGGCATCGACCCCGATGGCGACTCGGCCGCGGTGGCCGGGATCGTCGGCCAGGACAACGGTGCCGTCGAACTCACGCATGGTCGCGTCGTGAGCTTCGGCCCCTCGACGATCCGCTACGAGTCCTATCCGACGGCATCGGGCACCGAGATCATCAACTACGAGGTGACCGACCGTTTCGGGGCCAAGAGTCGGGCCTTCATCCGGGTCGGTGTGGTCGCACCGGGAGATCCACAACCTCCCGTCGCGGTGCAGGACACGGTGCTCGCGGCGCCCGGCAAGACCGTCACGATCAACATCCTGCGCAATGACCTCATCGCTCGAGGCGACAGTGTCGACCTGGAGTGGAAGGACCTCAACGACGACAAGACGATGTCGCTGTGGACCGTCGACGACAAGGAGAACACCGTCTCCACGGTGGTCCCCGACGTCAAGGAGCCCGTGCGCCAGATGAAGTACGGCATCGACAACGGGGTCTTCGATCCGTCACGGACCACGGTGCTCGTGCAGGCCATGCCGGGCTACGAGAACCCGCCCGTGGCCCGTGACGACGTCGCCAAGCCGGAGCCGGGCTCGGCCAAGGCAACGGTCGACGTGCTCCTCAATGACTACGACATCGACTCCAAGCCCGAGACACTCAGGATCTCCGAGGTGCTCTCCCCGAGCGCCCGGATCGTCGGCGACCGGGTCGAGGTCGACATCCTCGATCATGCCTACTCGGTGCCCTACGTCATCAAGGACGAGGACGGGCTCCCGGCGATGGCGTTGATCCACGTTCCGACGGGCACCAACGGTGTCCCGTTCGTCGTCCAGGGCGCGCTGATCACGATGGACAAGGACTCGACCAAGACGGTCGCGCTCGAGGACTACGTGAAGTCCACCCGCAACCGCAAGGTCGGCATCACGGCGGCTGAGACGGTGAGTGCCTCGCCCGCCGACAAGCTCACGGCGGCGGCCGATGGCACCGACGGGCTGACCCTCACCTCGCAGGGGGGCTATGTCGGACCGGCCGCGGTCATGGTCGAGGTGACCGACCAGGAGAGCCTCGAGCAGAAGGACTTCGGCACGGCCTATGTGTCGATCCCGGTCCAGGTCGGACCCAAGGTCCCGCTCATGCGCTGCCCCGACGCGGCGATCGAGGTCAGTGCCGGCGGTCGCTCGCGCAACCTCGACATCCCGACGTTGTGCCGGGCCTGGCTGCCCCAGGGCATGAGCGTGGACGACCTGACGTTCGAGTCCGCGTGGGGCACCAAGCCCGACGGCACCGACCTCGAGGTGGAGGGCACCGGCGGTCGGCAGGTCTCGGTGCGTGCAGACGCGAACGCCCCGAGCGGCACCGGCACGATCCTCGTGAAGACCGCTGGCATGGACAAGCCCGCCGAGATCAAGGTGACCGTCCTGGGTGTGGGCCCCGGGGGCGCGGGGGCGAATGGCAACGGCGAGGCCGCGATCCCCCCGCCGACGCTGCGTCCGATGCTCCTCACCGGTCTCGCCGAGGGGACTCCTCAAACGCTCGACGTCTCCGGCTACCTGGACTCGCCCCTCGAGAACCCCCAGTGCGCGATCCAGACCGCCACCGTCGAGTCTGGTACCGCACTCACCGTCAGCGCCAGCGGCTGCACCCTGACCTTCACCGCCGGCACCCAACCCTCGCCGACCGCCTCGGTGGCTGTCACCGTCAGCGACGGCCCGGGACGACTGGCCGATGGGCGCGTGTCGGTGACCATGCTGGGCAAGCCCACGGCGCCCCAAGGGGTGTCGGCCGCGCCGGACCGGATCGCGGGCAAGCAGGCGACCGTCTCTTGGCTGCCACCGCAGTACAACGGTGGCTCCCCGATCCAGAAGTACGTCGTCACCTGGACCGCAGGCGGTGGTGGCACGACGGACTGCGCGTCCTCGCCGTGCCTCATCCAGGGTCTGCAGAACAACGTCGACTACACCTTCACGGTCGCCGCCGTGAACGCCATCGGCACCGGCCCGGCCTCGGAGCCCTCGAATGTGGTCAAGCCCGACGTCAAGCCCCAGGCGCCGACCAACATCGCCATGGTCAGTCGCGGTGACGGCACGTTGACCATCGGGTGGACCGCAGCGGTCACCGAGGGCTCGCCGCTGAAGTCCAACACCGTGCGCCTCTCCGACAGCAATGGCGTGGCCAGCAGGTCGACGTCGCGGGCTCGGCCACCCAGGCCGTGGTCACCGGCCTCAACAACATGGCCACCCAGCAGGTCTCGGTCGTCGCGACGAATGACGTGGGTCCCGGTCCCGCCGGGATGGCCACCCAACCGATGCAGTCGGCCGGCACGCCACCCAACGCCAACCCGCCGACGATCGTCCCGCGGGGTCCGAGTGCCGCGGCGGACTCGGAGTCGCTCACCATCTCCTGGCCGGCCGTCTCCCCGAACGGGCCCGGCCCGAGCACCTATCGCCTCTATCGCAGCGCCAACGGGGGCGCGATGGTCGCCATCAAGGACGTGGGCACGGCCACCACGACCAATGATGTCGTCGCCTATGACGGCACGACCTATGCGTATGCCGTGAGCGCCACCAACGCTGCCGGCAACGAGTCCACGGGTCGGTCACCGAGCACCTATGTCGCCAATGGCAAGCCCGCCACGCCGACGGTCACCTGGACGCCGATCCCGGATGGTCGACCGGACTGGATGCAGTTCAACGTCGCGGTCAAGAACCCCCGGGCGGCAGGGTTCAGCGCCATCCGGTGGCGTTCGAGCACCGGCCAGTCGGGCACCTTCACCTGTGGCTGCGCCGCGAACACCACGGTCGCCGTCACCGTGACACCGACCGGTGGCAACCGTTACGACGCGCAGACCATGACGGTCTGGACGGTCAACGCCGCCGGCCAGGTCTCCGATCCGGACACCACCGGTGGCACGGCCAATCCCTATGGCGACACCTTGGCCCCCTCACGACCCAATGGGTCGGCCAGCGGCACGGACCTGCACTTCACCTGGAACAACCGCCCCAACGGGTCGGCGATCGACGGGGTCCAGGTGCAGCAGATGAATGGCGACATGGTCTACGACGGTGGG
>DAOLRO010000024.1:0-21803 GCA_035418665.1 Phycicoccus sp. | reverse complement strand
TCATGTACAACCTCATCGAGGCCAAGCGCTCGGTCCGCAAGCTCTACACCGAAGCGCTCGTCGGCCGAGGAGACATCGGACGCGAGGACGCCGAGGCCGCGCTGCGCGACTACCAGCAGCAACTCGAGCGGGTCTTCGTCGAGACCAAGGACGCCCTCAAGGAAGCCGACAAGGAGCAGTCCGCCAGCCAGGACGCCTACACGGGCACCGACCTCGAGGGTCAACACGGCCTCGAGCCGCCACTCGCCCAGATGAGTGACGCCGATGCCACGACGCACAGCGCGACGGAGACGGCGATCTCGGTCGAGCAACTCCAGCGCCTGGGCGATGCCTTCACCGCGATCCCCCAGGACTTCACCGTCCACCCGAAGTTGCTTCCCATGCTCGAGAAGCGCACGGCAAGCACGCGCGAAGGCGGCATCGACTGGGCGACGGGCGAGTTGCTCGCCTTCGGTTCCCTCCTCGCCGATGGCACCCCGGTCCGGCTCGCCGGCCAGGACAGCCGCCGAGGCACCTTCGTCCAGCGCCATGCGGTGCTCATCGACAAGAACACTGCGGAAGAATGGACACCCCTGCTCTACCTCGGCGACGGGCAGGCCAAGTTCTGGGTCTACGACTCACTGCTCTCCGAATACGCGGCCATGGGCTTCGAATACGGCTACTCCGTCGAGCGGCCCGATGCGCTCGTCCTCTGGGAAGCGCAATTCGGTGACTTCGCCAATGGCGCGCAGTCGATCATGGACGAGTTCATCAGCAGTTCCGAGCAGAAGTGGGGTCAGCGCTCCTCGGTGGTCCTGCTCCTGCCCCACGGCTACGAGGGCCAGGGCCCGGATCACTCCTCAGCCCGCATCGAGCGCTACCTGCAGATGTGCGCCGAGGACAACATGTCCGTCTGCTACCCGTCGACCCCGGCGTCCTATTTCCACCTGCTGCGCCGACAGGCCTACCAGCGGCCTCGTCGCCCGCTCATCGTCTTCACCCCGAAGTCGATGCTGCGCCTCAAGGCCGCGGCCAGCGCGCCGGAGGACTTCACGACCGGCGGCTTCCGTCCGGTGCTTCCCGACCGCGAGGGCGCGACCGGCTCCAATGTCACGCGCGTCCTCATCGCTGCCGGCAAGTGCGTCTACGAGCTCGAGGCCGAGCGGGAGAAGCGCGGGGATGACCAGACCGCCATCCTCCGTCTCGAGCAGTACTACCCGCTACCGGCGCATGACCTGGCACGTGAATTGGCCAAGTACCCAGGTGCCGAGGTCGTCGTCGTCCAGGACGAGCCGCAGAACCAAGGCGGCTGGCCCTTCCTCGCCCTCAACCTCCCGGAAGCCCTGGCCGACCTCGGCGAGACCCGGCCGTTGCGGATCGTGGCGCGCAAGGCCTCGGCGTCGCCGTCCACGGGCTCGACCAAGAAGCACGCGGTGGAGCAGGCCCACTTGATGGCGCGCGCCTTCGACCGCTGATCGAGCGCACGGGTAACCTCAGGACGTGTACTTCACTGACCGTGGGATCGAGGAACTCGAAGCGCGACGGGGCGAGGAAGAAGTCACTCTTGAGTGGCTCGCCGAGCAGTTGCGCACGTTCGTCGACCTGCACCCCGAATTCGAGGTGCCCGTCGAGCGACTGGCCACCTGGCTGGCCCGACTGGACGACGAGGACGAATGAGCATGAGTGAGCACGGCATCGAGTTCCGGCCGAGCGCCGACTTCACCGCCAGTCGGGACGGGATCCGCGACACGGGCATCGTCTTCCTCGGAGACTCCTTCGTCGTCGGGGTCGGCGACCCCAAGGGCCAGGGTTGGGTGACCCGCGTCGTGGGCCGCACCCATCATCCCGACGTGCAACTCACGGCATACAACCTCGGTCTGCGCGGTGACACCTCAGCGGGAGTCCTCACCCGCTGGCAGGGTGAGGTGCCGCTGCGTTGGGAGGGTCGCGGCGAGCGCCGTCTGGTGCTCTCCGTCGGCACCAATGACGTCCTGACCGGGGTGTCCCTGGCCCGGCACCGCCTCAACATCGCCAACATCCTCGACGATGCGAGCGCCAACGGGGTGGCCGTCCTCGTGGTGAGTCCCCCACCGACCGATGACCACGTGCTCAACGAGAAGTTGGCCGTCCTCGTCGAGGCCCAGGCCGACGTCTGCGCGCGACGCTCGGTGCCCTTTGTCGACACCTTCTCGCCTCTGCTCGGTCACGACCAGTGGCAGTCCGACCTCGCCGCTTCATCCGTCGAGGGTCATCCCGGCCAGGCCGGCTACGGCCTCATGGCCTGGCTCGTCCTCCACAACGGCTGGAATGAATGGCTGGGCATCGCCTGAGCCGATCGGGCGCTGCCTGATCGCATTGTCGCCGGCAGCCCTCAGACGGTGAAGACGACCTTGCCGTCGACCTGCCCAGCAGCCATCGCCTCGAACCCCTCACGCGCGTCCGCGAGCGGGAGCACTCGGTCGATCCGGGGCACGATGCCGTTGGCGACGACAAACTCCGCCAGTTGCTCCAATTCCTCGCGCGTCCCCATCGTGGAGCCGATGACCTGGAGCTGCTTGAAGAAGATCTTGGTCAGCTCGGCCTTCGCCGGGGCGTCCCCACTGGTCGCGCCGCAGATGACGATCCGCCCACCGGGTCGCAGCGAGTTGACCGAGTGGGACCAGGTCGCGGCGCCAACGGTCTCCATGACCGCATCGACGCGCTCGGGCAGTCGCGCCCCAGACTCGAAGGCCTGGGCGGCCCCGAGGGCCAGGGCCGCCTCCCCCTTGGCGGCATCGCGGCTGGTGACCCACATCCGCAACCCGGCAGCACTCCCCAACTGCACGAGCGCCGTCGCCACCCCACCGGATGCCCCCTGGACGAGCACCGTGTCGCCTTCGGAGATACCACCGTTGGTGAAGAGCATTCGGTATGCCGTGAGCCAGGCCGTGGGGAGGCAGGCCGCCTGCTCCCACGAGAGGCCGGTCGGCTTCGGCACGACATTGCGGGCGGGGACGCGGACCTGCTCGGCCAAGGTACCCGGGTGGAGCTCGGAGAGGAGCGAACGCTTGGGGTCGAGGGTCTCGTCGCCCACCCAGCCCGGCGTCGCGATGACGGCATGGACGAGCACCTCGTTGCCCTGGTCATCCGTGCCCGCCGCGTCACAGCCCAGGATCATCGGGAGCCGGTCCGCGGGGAGTCCGACTCCGCGCAGGGACCAGACATCGTGGTGATTGAGGGCGGCCGTGCGGACGTTGACGGTCACCCAGTCTTCGGGAGTGCTCGGCGCCTCGATGTCCCCGACCTCGAGGCCGGACAGGGGGTCATCGGCGGACTGGCGGGCGGCATAGGCAGCAAGCATGGATCGACCCTATCCCCCACCTCTGGCCCGCCAGCAGGTCAGCCGAGGGTGAGGACGAGGGAGACGAGGAGGGCGACGATCACCGAGTTGAAGGTGAAGGCGATCAGTCCATGGCGTCGGACCGCCGTGCGCATCGTCGACGTCGTCAGTGCCACGTCGGTCGTGCCCAAGGTCGATTGCACCGAACTCGCGAAGTACTCGTAATCACTGAAGCGCTGCTCTCGCTCCCCCTGCCACGCCAGTCCACCCTCGGTGAGGTCCATGCGGGCGTACTGCACGGCATACGCCATCGCCATGTCCAGCCACGAGGTCACCACCAGCGCGACGCCGAGCAGCAGCAAGGAGGCATCCCGCCGGAGATCGGGATAGAGCACGAGCACGATGACGCCGAGCAGGGCCATACCAGCGGCGTTGGCCGCAAAGGAGTGGCTGCTCGTGCTGCCGAGCAAAAGGCGCGCCAGCCATCGCGTTCGCGGCGTGTGGGCGGGGTCGGCGAGCAGGCGGTCGCGCAGCACGGCACCGGAGGCGTCCTGGTACGCAGCACGACACAGCCACCAGTGGGTCAGGGAGAAGGCTGCCCACCCGCTGAGCAGCGCCGTGATGACCACGGTGAGCAAAGTCGTGTTCGACACTGCTCGCACGATGCCGGTGGCCGCGATGCCGGTGATCGACGCGGTAGCCATGGCGGCCACAGAACGGCGGTTTTCGCGAAGGATCCACGCCCCGGGTCGAGAGGCGTCCTCGATCCGGCCAGGGCTTTTCGACGTGGCCGCGTCGTCGTGCCCATCCCCGGCGATCTCGTCGGCTTCGTCAGCTCTCCCTGGCGTCATTGCTGCATCCCCCCGATGCATCTGTGCGTGTTCAGTCGGCGAGGACTGTCGGTGCGGCCCGGCGCAGGCCGTCGCGCCAGTCGGGCAGGGGCGCGATGCCGGCCTCCGCCCATCGGTCGTGGGACAGGACGCTGTATGCCGGGCGGGCCGCCGCCGCGGGGTACATCGCGGCGTACTCGGCACTGGTGATCGGCTGGACCCGCTCGGGGTCCAGGCCCAACTCCTCGAAGGTCGCTCGCGCGAAGTCGAACCACGAGCACTCGCCCGAGCCGGTGCCGTGCCAGATGCCGAAGGGCGCCCCCCGGTCGACGAGGCGGACGACGGCCTCGGCCAGATCACGCGTCCACGTCGGCTGGCCGACCTGGTCGCTCACGACCGTGAGCGTGTCGCGGGCAGCGGACAGTCGCTTCATGGCCTTCGGGAAGCCCGTCGGGCCGGCCGCTCCATAGAGCCAGGCCGTCCGGACGATCCACGACTGGGGGCACTCGGCGCGCACGGCCCACTCGCCGGCCGCCTTGGTGCGGCCGTAGGCCGACACGGGAGCGGGCGGAGCGTCCACGGCATACGGGGAATCGGCGTCCCCGGCGAAAACATAGTCGGTCGAGATCTGCACCATGGCCGCGCCGGTCGCGGCCGCGGCGCGGGCGAGGTTGGCGGCACCGACGGCGTTGATGGCGAAGGCCAGGCCCTCCTCCTCCTCGGCCCTGTCGACAGCGGTGTGGGCGGCACAGTTGGCGACGACGTCGTGGCCGGCCACCTGCTCCAGGCACTGGGCAGAGTCGAGGATGTCCAGCTCGGGCAGGTCGCGGCGGGTCACCGCGTGGCCGGCGGCTTCGAGCACCTCACACAGGTCCTGGCCGAGCATGCCGTTGGCGCCGGCGACCAACCACCGCATCAGTGCGACTCTCCAGCGGCAGGCGCGTCGACGACCTGTTGTGTCGCGGCGTACTTCGCCTCGGTCTCGGCCTTCATCGGCCGCCACCAGTCCTCGTTGGCCTGGTACCAGTCGATCGTCGCCCGAAGGCCGGACGGGAAGTCGCGGTAGGTCGGCTCCCAGCCGAGCTCCGTGCGCAGTCGCGTCGAGTCGATGGCGTAGCGCAGGTCGTGGCCGGCTCGGTCGGTCACGTGGTCGAAGGCGTTCGGGTCCTGACCCATCGCCTCGAGGATGTCGCGGATGACGGTGACGTTGTTGACCTCGCCGTCGGCACCGATGAGGTAGGTCTCACCGATCTGGCCCCGATCGATGATCGCCCAGACACCGGTGTTGTGGTCGTCGACATGGATCCAGTCGCGCACGTTCAGGCCAGCGCCATAGAGCTTGGGTCGGACCCCATCGATCACATTGGTGATCTGCCGGGGGATGAACTTCTCGACGTGCTGACGGGGACCATAGTTGTTGGAGCAGTTCGAGATGGTCGCCTGCACCCCGAAGGAGCGCACCCAGGCTCGCACGAGCATGTCCGACCCTGCCTTGGTCGAGGAATAGGGCGAGGAGGGGTTGTAGGGGGTCGACTCCGAGAAGCGCTCCGGGTCGTCCAACTCCAGGTCTCCGTAGACCTCATCGGTGGAGACGTGGTGGTAGCGCACGTTGTGCTTGCGCACAGCTTCGAGCAGCGTGAAGGTACCGATCAGGTTGGTCTGGACGAAGGGCCACGGGTTGGCGAGTGAGTTGTCGTTGTGCGACTCGGCGGCAAAGTGCACCACGAGATCGCTCTCCCCCACCAGTTGGTTGACGAGCTCGGCGTCGGCGATGTCACCCTTGACGAAGGTGATGCGGTCGAGGGCCCCGTCCAATGACGCCCTGGTCCCGGCATACGTGAGCGCGTCGAGCACCGTGATCTGCGCCTCGGGGCGGGTGGCCAAGGTCAGGTGGACGAAGTTGCTGCCGATGAAACCGGCTCCACCGGTGACGAGGATGCGCATGGGTTTCAGCCTACCGAGCGCTCACGGGGTGCCGGCGCAGGCACCGGGGCCAGTAGCGTTGGCCCCATGAAGGGCATCATCCTCGCCGGCGGGTCGGGCACGCGCCTGCACCCGATCACCAAGGGCATCAGCAAGCAACTCATGCCGATCTATGACAAGCCGATGATCTACTACCCGCTGTCGGTCCTGATGATGGCCGACATCAGGGAGATCCTCATCATCACCACCCCCGCGGACCAGGAGCAGTTCCAGCGTCTGCTGGGCGATGGGAGCGAGTGGGGGATCGAGATCACGTATGCCGTGCAGCCATCCCCCGACGGTCTGGCCCAGGCCTTCATCATCGGGGCGGACTTCATCGGTGAGGACGCGGTGGCCCTGGTGCTCGGCGACAACATCTTCCACGGGAGCGGGTTGGGCACCTCGCTGCGTGGGCTCAAAGGACTCTCGGGGGGCCACGTGTTCGCCTACCACGTGAGCAACCCCACGGCATACGGTGTCGTCGAGTTCGACAAAGGCGGGCGCGTCCTGTCGATCGAGGAGAAGCCGACCCAGCCGAAGTCCAACTTCGCCGTCCCCGGCCTGTACTTCTATGACAACGACGTCGTCCAGATCGCCCGTGCGCTCAAGCCGAGCGCCCGCGGTGAGCTCGAGATCACCGGCATCAACGATGCCTACCTCCAGCGTGGCGACCTCACGGTCACGGTCCTCCCGCGCGGCACCGCGTGGTTCGACACGGGCACCTTCGAAGGGCTGATGGACGCCAGTCAGTTCGTCCACGTCGTCGAGGCGCGTCAGGGCTACAAGATCGGCTGCGTCGAGGAGATCGCCTGGCGCGCTGGCTGGATTGATGACGATCAGTTCCGGGCCCTCGGCGACGCCCTCGCCAAGTCCGGTTACGGCACCTACATCCACGCCCAGCTTGAGCGAGGCATCTCCTGATGGAGATCACCCCGCTCGCCATCTCGGGTGCCTTCGTCGTGACCCCCCGCCAGTTCCCCGACGGTCGCGGTGTCTTCCTTGAGTCCTTCCGAGGGGACAAACTCGCCGAGCAGCTCGGTCACCGACCCGACCTCGTCCAGACCAACATCTCGGTCTCGGCTCGGGGCACCGTCCGCGGCATCCACTTCGCGGATGTTCCGCCCAGCCAAGCGAAGTACATCACCTGCCTCTCCGGTGCCCTGGTCGACTACATCGTCGACATCCGGGTCGGCTCACCGACCTTCGGGCAGTGGGAATCAGTCGTGCTCGACACGGTCGACCGCAAGGCGGTCTACCTCTCCGAGGGTATGGGCCACGCCTTCTGCGCGATCGAGGACGACACGACCGCGATGTATCTCGTGACCGCGACCTACAACCCGGCCGGCGAGCACGGCATCCACCCGCTCGATCCCGAGATCGGACTCGCGCTGCCCGAGGGCATCGAGCCGTTGCTGTCCGCCAAGGACTCGGCGGCGCCCTCGCTCCGCGAGGCGATCGACGCCGGTCTCCTTCCCACGTGGGGGCAATGTCAGTCGTATGCCGCGGAGCTCGCCTCCCGCACGCGCTGACCGAGCCGGGGGTCAGGCGAGCCCGGCGACGGCGGCCGCAACTGCGTCGGCCACGCCCTCTTGAAAGACCGAGGGGACGATCTCGTCAGGAGTCGGCACTGGCACCAGCGCTGCGATCGCGCCGGCTGCGGCCAACTTCATGGCTTCGGTGATTCGCCCAGCACCGGAGTCGAGAGCCCCCCGGAAGATCCCCGGAAAGGCCAGCACGTTGTTGATCTGGTTCGGGAAGTCCGAGCGTCCGGTGGCCACGATGGCCGCGTGCCGGCGGGCGACGTCCGGATGGACCTCTGGGGTGGGATTGGCCAGCGCGAAGATCATGCAGTCGCGAGCCATTCGCGCGACCTGCGCCTCGGGGACGGTGCCGCCCGACACTCCGACGTAGACGTCAGCTTCCACGAGCGCGTCGCCGAGCCCTCCGTGGATGCCACGGGGATTGGTCGAGGCGGCGAGCGCGAGTTTGTGACCGCCGAGATCTCCCCGTGATGGAGCCAGGATCCCCCGGCTGTCGCAGACGATGACGTCGCGGACCCCAGCCCGTTGGAGAAGCTTGGTGACGGCGACTCCCGCCGCTCCGGCGCCGGCCACCACCACCCGCTGCTCGGCGAGTTCGCGGTCGAGGACCTTGCACGCGTTGATCAGGCCAGCGAGGACGACGATGGCCGTGCCGTGCTGGTCGTCGTGGAAGACGGGGATGTCGAGGCGATCCTTGAGTTGCTCCTCGATGTCGAAGCAGCGAGGCGCCGAGATGTCCTCCAAGTTGATCCCGCCGTAGCTGGGCGCGATCCGGACGATTGCTTCGACGAGTTCGTCGACCGTGCCCGACTCCATCACGACGGGCACGGCATCGATGTCAGCGAAGTGCTTGAAGAGGACCGCCTTCCCCTCCATCACCGGCATCGCACCCAACGGGCCGATGTCGCCCAGGCCCAGGACTGCGGTTCCATCACTGATGACGGCGACGGTGTTGCCACGTGCGGTGTAGCGAAGGGACAAGGTGGGGTCGGCCGCGATCGCGAGCGACACCTCGGCCACCCCGGGTGTGTACAGCAGCGCCAGATCCGCACGATCCCGCAGCGGCTGGGTGGCGTGTACGCCGAGTTTGCCGCCCTCGTGCGCCCGGAAGACCGGGCTCTGAGGGTCGAAAGCAAACTGCTCGGGCGCGGCGGCCATGGGAGGACTCCTGGACGAGATCGATGAGGTGCGGGCGGCACCGGCCTTGTGCGCCCGAGGTGGTGGGCGATCAGCGATGCCGACGGCAGGGGTGACCGCAGCCGGGCCATCATCCCACGGCGCAGCGCGCCATCGCGTGTGATTCATGCCGCAGGATGAGCACGTGCTCGTCCTTCCCCTGAGCCTGGTCCGCGTCCGAGGACGCTCGATGCTCCCGACCTACACCGAGGGCGACCTCCTCGTGGTCACCTCACGCTTCGTCCTGCGCCCCGGGCAGATCGTGGTCCTCGACTTGCCTCCGGACCGCCACGGCGAGCGCCGGCCACGATCGATCAAGCGCCTCCTTCGACGCGACCCCGGCGATCCGTCACGTTGGTGGATCGACTCCGACAACGCCGCTGAGGGGGTCACCTCCTTCGATATCGGTCCGGTCCCTGAGTCGTCGATCGTCGGGGTGGTCATGACCCGGCTCCCCAGAGCCCTCGCCCACCGCCTCGGGAGGTAGGTTGGGTGGTGACCCGTTCGCCTCGCCGACCCGGCGCTGACCTCAGGAGTGACATGTTCGACCGTCTGCTGCGTATCACCGACGTGAGTGCCCACTGCGACCTTCCCTGCGGTGTCTATGACCCGGCTCAGGCCCGGATCGAGGCCGAGTCGATCAAGGCCGTCTGCAAGAAGGTCGCCGACAGCGACGACGCGGACTTCCGCGTCCGCGCCGCGATCATCAAGGAGCAGCGCTCCGAGTTGGTCAAGCACCACCTGTGGGTGCTCTGGACCGACTACTTCAAGCCGCCGCACTTCGAGAAGTTCCCCGAGCTCCACACCCTCGTCAACGAGGCCACCAAGCTCGCCGGCGCCTCCGGCACGAAGGGTTCCTTCGACGAGTCGGTCGCCGATGAGCTGCTGGCCAAGATCGACCGGATCGCCGAGATCTTCGCCGAGACGAAGAAGTGACGCAGTCGGCCTGAGCCCCCTGCGCTGCTGAAGGGCGCCACCCATCGCGGGTGGCGCCCTTCAGCCGCCTCGTGTCGAGGTGCCTCCACAACTGCCACGACGGCCACGTATGCCGTGGAGCCAGCAAGGGACCGAATTGACCGCACGTGAGGCCAGATCAGGTCGCGTGTGGTCTTGGCACGCTGGCCACGTAGACCTCGCCGCGGCCCCGCACGCGAACGTCGGACTCTCCGAAGGGGACGAACACCGACTCCATGTCACGGAGCACGCACTCCGATTCCGCGGTGGACAGCTGGACATTCCCCCGCAGGACGAAGACGATGCGCGGCGACCCAGCTCCCGGGAGGCCGTCGGCGTGTGCCGGATCGACCCGGTGCAGGGTGAACTGCTCGGATGCCGAGTCGAACACCTGCACTCCGGGCGACACCTCGCGCGCTCGCCCAGCCACACCCGTTGCCGCAGTGTCCACGATCCGGAGCAACTCGGCCGTGTTGACCTCCTTGGCGGTCAGGCCGGCCCGGACGACGTTGTCAGAGTTGGCGAGGATCTCGATGCCCAACCCGCGAACGTAGGAATGGAGCACACCGGCCGCGACGTCGACGAACTCGCCCGGCTGCAACACGCGGTGGGACATGGCGACGAGAACCGCGAGCCCGATGTCATCGGGGTGTTCCTCGGCGACGCGCACGATCGCGGCGGCCGCGTCCCCGAACTCGTCGTCGGTCGCCTCCACGCGCACGCACGCCGCGACGATCTCGCGGGTGAGGGCGAGCGCGTCGCGACTGGGCGTGGCCAGAACGTGGTCCAGGAAGGCGTGCATGGGGTCGCTCGCCTCCGCCGAGGCCGTGAGGGCTGCGGTGAGCTCCGGCACGTCCAGACGCCCGACGAAGGCTGCGGCCTGGGCCGCGTCACGGACACCGATGAAGACCTCGAAGGGGGCGATCGCCAGCAACAACTCCGGCTTGGCGCAGTCATCGACATAGGTGCCGGGGCCGCGGGTCCTGCGGACATGCTGAGCTTGCTCGGCGGTGGGGTGGACCTGGATCGAGATGGCCTTGCCGGGCGCGAGCACCTTGAGGAGGAAGGGCAGTCGCGGTCCGAAACGCGCGACCGTGTCCGCGCCCAGTAGTGCCTCCGGATCGCGGTCCAGCCAGGTGGCCAGGTCGAGGTGATCACGGTCCTTCAGCAAGGATGGACCGGCCTCGTGAGCCCCCATCCAGAACTCCGACTCCGGCTCCGGGCTGGGGATCGGCAGTCCTCGGAGGCTGGCGATGGACACGCGCGAGCCCCAGGCATCGTTGAAGACGATGGGTTCGAGGCGTTCCACGAGGTGTCCTCATCAGGTCGGAAGGGGGCCCGTTGATGCTACCCGGGGCTCAGCGACGGGTGGTCCAGCGCTGGTTGATGACCTGCTCCAGCGCCATGACCACTCGTGGGTCGTACTCATAACCCAGCCCGAGGTGCATGCGCTCGATCGCGGAGGTGATGGCCTGAGTGTCCCGCCGTCCACCAGTGAGATCGTCAAAGGCATTGGCGACCTTGAGGATCCGGCTGGTCAGGGGCACCTCAACGGCGTATTCCACCACCGAGCGATACGGGGTGGCCTGGCCCTCGACCACCGTCGCGACCACCTCGAGGTCCGGGTTGTGCCGGATGATCGCGGCGCCATCGTTGGCCATGGTCTGTTGGTCATGGGGCGCAGCGAGGACCGTGGCACCGGCAGGGATCGGGTGCTGCAGACCCAGTTGACCCAAGTCGTGCAGGAGTGCCGCGAACTCGAGCGACCGCACGTCATGCGCGCTGACCCCCAAACGGAAGGCGGTCGCCCTCGCGAGGTCAGCCACTCGCTCGGCATGCCGCCTCGGAGTGTAGCCACCCTCCTCGGTCAACCTGGCCAGGGTTCGGACGGTCTGGCGGAAGGTCGCCCCGACGCCCACGTAGAGGCCGACGGAGAAGGAGATCAGGACCACGGGCAACAGCGACAGCGGGATCGCGGCAACCCCCACGACGGGTGCGGTGAGGGCCGCCATGGGCGCGGGCACCACCAAGGCCAAACTCAAGGGGGCCGCCTCTGTCATCTCGTCCCTGAGCGCAGCCCGCAGTCGCGCGTGCTCACGGCGTGCGCGCGCGGCGGCGGCAAGGGTGCGTTCGAGGGCAAGCCCGACCAGGCACACCCCGATGAGGGCGAGCGCCACGAGAACACGGGAGGTGGAGTCATCGGCAGCCCAAGCCCACAACGATCGGCGCTCGCCGATGCTGCTGCGGACCAGCCACACGGCAAGGGCGATCCCGAGGAGTCGAGCGGCAGATGCGGTGTGCACGCCCGCGCCGACGCGGGCAGCGAGCGAGGGCGTGGCATGCCGGATGAGGAGCGCCAACAGCTGGGCACTCGCGACGAGCAGGATCACGACGGCTGGGCGGACATCGAAGTCCGGAGAGCCGTCGATGGCATGGAGGACCGATGCCGACAGACCAGCGGTCATGGCGACCGGGGCCAGCCGCCGTCCGCTGGGGAGGCGAATCTCCATGACTGCACCCGCTAGCACGAGGACGAAGACGGTTGTCATCAACGGCATGGCCTGCCCCCACGCGCGCACGGTCTGTTCGAATCCCGTCGCGATGCTGGCCAGGAGAACCACGAGAGCCAGCGAGATGACCACGGATCCCGCGGGCAACCGACGAAAGGCCCTTCTCACGTACTCGTCCCGGATCTCGGTCTGGCCACACACCAGGCAAGCGCCTCGGTGAGCCGGACCGGAAGAGACTGGGTCGGATCGAACTCGAGGCAGAACTCGGCCACGCTGAGATCTCGCTGGTGGACACCCACGGCCATGTCGTATGCCGCGGCGAGAGCGACGATCTCGCTTCCCGTTGGTCGATCGGTCACGCGGGAGCCACCGGCCAGGAGGGCAGCAGCACCTCGGAGGAAGGCGACACCCACGAGCATCTGGGCTCCGCGACCAGCGTGGGTCGAGCCGTCGGGCCGGGGTGCGGGACGTGGGCCTGACCGTGGCAGGGCAATCTGGCCGAGGTCATGGAGCAGCCCGGCGCGCTCGATGTCGCGAACCTCGGCGGCACCGAGGCCGAGGTGCTCCGCGAGGCGTCCCGCGAGTTGCCCCACGCGAGCGGCATGGCCAACCAGATGCGGGAGCCGCAACTCGATGGCGGCCACCAGCAACTCCAAGGATTGCTCCTGGGTCCGCTTCTGTGCGGCGTACTGGCCCAGCGCCCATTGGGCACCCATGAGCGGCGCCAGGGCCAGCACGACACTCACCGCACCCAGCCCTGCCGGCAGCCAGAGGATCACCAGCAGGGTGGCGAGGACCGCGTATCCCAGTGACAGTGCACCCGTCGTGAGAAAGAGGCGAGAGGCCGTCAGCCGCAGTGGGACGCCCTGGGAGACGCGCATGATCCCGGCGATGAGAATGACATTGACGACCGCTTGCGCACCCACCGCGACAAGAAGGGGAATGGCCAGTTCAGCGGTCACCGGCCCAAGTCCTCGCAGCGCCGCAGCCTGCGAACTCCCCCCCGCAGCGGAGTAGACGACTCCGGCCACCACTCCCAGCAGCCCAGACACCGCCATGTTGAACACTCGTGCCGACCACGGCGTGCGCACTCTGGAGACGCCTGCGACGAGCACCCCCACGAGGCCGGCACCCAACGGGCCGACCACCACGGCGGCCGCGAGCAGAAGGATTCCCAGGAGCGTGATGCCGACTTGGGACTCGACGAGGTTCTCCCCCACCGACCAGATGATCGCCGAGAGCACGGCGAGGGCGATGAATGGTCCCGGATCGGGCGGGGCGCCGACCAGCGCGGCCGCCATCAAGGCGGCCACGGCCACCCCGCACACCGACGCGATGTAGACGTGGGTGGCGCTCGAGATCGTGGGCTGACCGGCCTCAACCGTCACGGTCGGTCACATGGCGAGGGTCGGTCAGGGCCTCCATGTCCAGACTTGGGGGGTCAACTTCTCAAGTCCGGAACCCTTTGTCAAGGACACGACCTGAGTGCGCGGCACTGGGTTGCTCTCGACCTCGAGGGAGGCGGCGCTTGCCGCTGCAGCACCTGCGACGGTGGTCAGGGCCAGCAGGGTGGTGGCACAGAAGAGACGACGTGTACGCATGTGATACTCCCCATGATCATGGCCAGTCCACCGGTGGAGCTGACGTCCGGGTCCCATTCTGGCACAGCCCTTCATGTGCGAGAATGGCACAAGGCCACACGGCACACACTGTCGTGTCGTGCATCCCACCCCGTTTGGAGACATCTCATGAGCAAGCGTGCGCGCAAGCGTCGTTCCCGCAAGGGCAACGGCGCCAACCACGGTCGCCGTCCCAACGCCTGAGCGCGGACCATGACCCGAGAAAGGGGCTGGACACCATGGTGTCCAGCCCCTTTCTCGTCCGTCCGGGCGCCGGCCTCAGCCGCGATCGTCGAAACGCACGACCGTGATGCTCTGCATGATGGACATGCGCAAGGTCATCGGCGCCGATTCCTGAGCGCAGGAGCGACGGATCACCGCCTTGAGCGTGCGCTCGAGGTCGTGCTCGGCCAGACACGGCCCGCACTCCTGCAAGTGCGCGGCCACGCGTGCCACGTCCATCGGACCCATCTCCCCGTCGAGGTATTCGAAGATGCGGTGGAGCACCTCCGAACAGTCGGTGTGCCCCTCATGGGGTTCCGCGCCTCCGGGCGGGACCGCCTGCGTGCCATCCCCGGTGCTCATCGCTCGGCCTCCCCGTCATCGCTGCTCGGATCATCTCCGGCAGCCGAGGCCCCCGGTCGACCCGCGGCGCTGAACCCGCGGTCCTGGGCGTAGTCCGTGAGCAACTCGCGCAGTTGCCGACGGCCGCGGTGCAGGCGGGACATGACGGTGCCGATCGGGGTGCCCATGATCTCGGCGATCTCCTTGTAGGCAAAGCCCTCGACGTCCGCGAGGTAGACGGCGAGCCGGAACTCCTCCGGCAACGCCTGCAGCGCGCGCTTGACCTCGGTGTCGGGGAGATGCTCGAGTGCCTCGACCTCGGCGGACTTCAGCCCGGAGGAGGTGTGGGAGGCCGCTCGGGCGATCTGGTAGTCCTCGACCTCTGCGGCGTCGGACTGCTTGGGCTCGCGTTGCTTCTTGCGATAGCTGTTGATGTAGGTGTTGGTGAGGATGCGATACATCCACGCCTTGAGGTTGGTCCCCGGCCGGTACTGGTGGAAGGCCGCGAACGCCTTGGCGAAGGTCTCCTGGACGAGGTCCTGGGCATCGGTGGGGTTGCGGGTGGTGCGCAGTGCCGCCGAATACAGCTGATCCAGCAGTGGCAGGGCCTCGCGCTCGAAGCGGGCCCGACGCTCCTCAGGGGACTCCTGCGCGAGATCGACGGTGGCGTCGGCCTCGGCCTGGGCATCATCGAAGGAGATCGAGGGGTCCTCGATCTCCTCGGTGGACTCGACGGGTTCGGACGTGGTGGGAGTGCTCATCGCGCTCCACCCTAGCCGCGCATCGACCGGCGCGGCTGCCGCGAGCACCAACATGGGACCGCCTCGGACATCGGGAATGGGACGGAGGGGACAACGCCCGCCCGCGGCCGGGACATTCCCGGCTGGCCCACAGGCGGTCGTATGCCGTCCGCTCACCTCACGAGGAAAGCGCGGCCAGCCACGTGGTCACCTCACTGGCGACACGCACCGGGCTGGTGAGCGTGTGAGTGCCGGGCACCTCGACGAGGTCGAGGCCATCGGCGGCCTCGCGGGACAGGGTCACGGCGAGTTCGCCCCGGACCTCGTCGGGAGTGCCGAAGGGATCACGAGCCCCTTGGACCACCCGCACCGGCACGCCGGCCGCCACGGGTCGAGCAAGCTCGGACACCCGTGAGGCCTGCGGTTTGCCCGGCAGGTGGAGCGGAAAGGACAAGCAGAGCACGGCGTCGGCGCCGGTCTGCTCGTGCGTGCGGCAGGCCACCCGCGCCCCCGCACTGCGCCCACCGACGACGAGGACCCCACCTGGCGCATGGTCACGCGCCGACGCGACCAGGGAGGGCCAGGCCTCATCGAGCCGAGGCGGGCGATCGGCCACGCGGCGACCCGCGACCCGCCACGGCTGATCGACCAGGGCCACGGCCCAACCTGCGCGGACGGCGGCCTCGCGCACGGCCAGGACGTCCTTGGACCACGACTGGCCCCCTGCCCCATGCCCGAGCACGAGCAAGCCCCGGCCGACACCGGGCCCTCCCCCCGCCGGGATCGTTCCCGCACCCGACGGCGCTGCGAAAGCGGACGGCATACGCATCGTGACGCGGCCAGGTCCCGCGGGAGTCTCGACGATCACGACCACCGGCTCACCCATTGATGACCTCCCCCGTGGTCGGGTCGACGACACCGACGAGGTCACTCACGGGAGCGGGCAGGAGCAACTCCGGGCCGTTGGACCGGTTGGAACTCACCGCCCGGCTCACCGGGTGGGCCTCGAAGCGCCCCGGGGCAGCGGTCACGAGAAGGTCGGAAACCTCGTCGGGGCTGGTCACGTCAGGCGCCAGCCATCGCTCCCAGTCGTCGCGCTCGAGGACCAGCGGCTGGCGGTCGTGGATCCGATCCAGTCCGGGCTCCGCGGCGACGGTGACAACGGCAAAAGTCGTGAGCCAGGCCATCGGGTCCTGAGGATCGGCGATCGCGCGATCCCGCCAGAACTCGTAGATCCCGGCCATGGCCAGCGTCGCGCCGTCGGCGCGGTGGATGAAGAAGGGCTGTTTGCGGGGCTTGCCCTTGGCGTCATTGGCCGTGGGCGAGACCTGCCACTCGTACCAGCCCTCCGCCGGGACCAGCGCCCGCCGGGCCCCCAGGGCCTTGGCGAAGGATGGCTTGCTCGCCACGGTCTCCGCGCGGGCGTTGATCATCCGGGCGCCGCCTCGGATGTCCTTGGACCAACTGGGCACCAGGCCCCAGGTGAGCAATCGGAGTTGGCGGACGGGCTCGACGTCGGTGTCGGCCTCTTCCCCCGTGCGCGGCCGACGGGTGAGGACGACCGGCGCCTGCTTCGTGGGCGCCATGTTGAAGTCCGGACTGCCAGCAGGCGGGTCCTGGGGCGAGACGAGGATGCTGCGCGTGGGTTCGCCGGTCCGCTCCTCCTCGATCTCGAACTCCTCGATGAGCTCGCCCACGTTGGCCGATGCTGCATAACGCCCGCACATGGCCCCAAGGCTACGCGGGCACTCCCCGCACCCCGGGGCTGCGAGCAACTACGGTAGGAAGAACCGATGGCCCGCAGGACCGACGTGTCACGCCCAGGAGTTCACTCATGATCGTTCGTCGAATCGCCCGCCCCATGCTCGCTGCCATGTTCGTGGTCGGCGGTCTGGACCAGTTGCGTCGCCCGGCGTCCAAGGCGGCCGCGGCGGCCCCCGTCGTGGATGCCCTGAGCGCCGTTGCTCCGCTGCCGGACGACCCCGAGCTCGCGGTGCGGGCCAACGGTGTGGCCATGCTGGCCGGCGGTGCCCTGCTCGCCACCGGCCGGGTCCCGCGCTTGGCCTCCACCCTGCTCGCCGGCTCGCTCGTGCCGACGACCATCGCTGGCCACCCCTTCTGGCGCGAGACCGACCCGGTGAAGAAGCAGCAGCAGCGGGTGCAGTTCCTCAAGAACCTCGGCCTGCTCGGTGGATTGCTTCTGGCAGCCGTCGACACCGAGGGCAAGCCGGGCGTGACCTATCGCGCCAAGCTCGCTGGGGACAGCGTGGCCCGCACCTGGGCGACGACCCGGCGCGAGGCCCGCCACGCCGCCCGCGCGGCGGCCAAGGACGCCAAGTTGCTGTCCGTGCAGGCACAGAATGCCCTCAGCTGATTGGCCCGCGCCGGTCGCCCGAGGGCCGATCGACGCCATCGTGACCCTGCCCGGGTCGAAGTCCCTCACCAACCGCTACCTCGTCCTCGCCGCCCTCGCCGGTGATGTCTCCCGGCTTCGTCGACCTCTTCGCTCGCGCGACACCCTCCTCATGGCCGACGCCCTGCGCGCCCTCGGATGCCGGGTCGACGACGTCGACGACTCACCGGATGCGGATTGGCTGGTCACACCCGCCGCACTCACCGGGGGGGTGGAGATCGACTGCGGCCTCGCCGGAAATGTCATGCGGTTCGTGCCCCCCTTGGCCGGGTTGGCCACCGGTGATGTGCGCTTCGACGGGGACGAGGCCGCGCGCCGTCGCCCGATGGGCCCGGTGATCCGGGCCTTGCGCGACCTCGGTGTCGAGATCACCGAGCACGGTGCTGGTGACCCCGCAGGCGACGGGCCGTCGCTGCCCTTCACCGTGCACGGTGAAGGCGTCGTCCGTGGTGGCACCGTGACCATCGACGCCTCCTCATCGAGCCAGTTCGTCTCCGGGCTCCTGCTCTCGGGCGCGGCCTACGAGAGGGGCGTCACCATCCACCATGACGGCACGCAGGTGCCGAGCCTGCCGCACATCGACATGACCGTGACGGTGCTGCGCGACGCGGGCGTCGATGTGGACGACAGTGAGCCACACACCTGGCGCGTGGAGCCCGGCGAGGTCCTTGCTCTCGACGTGACCATCGAGCCCGATCTGTCCAATGCCGCACAGTTCCTCGCCGCTCCCCTCGTGGCCGGCGGTCGGGTCCACGTTCCCGGCTGGCCGCACCACACGACGCAGCCGGGTGACCTCCTTCGTGATCTCCTGGACCGGTTCGGCGCCGACGTCCACCTCGACCGGAGCGGGCTGACGGTGAGCGGCACGGGCGAGTTCCATGGCATCGACATCGACCTCCATGACGCCAGCGAACTCACGCCCGTCGTGGCCGCGCTGGCCACTCTGGCGCAGACGCCGAGCATCATCCGCGGCGTCGCCCACATCCGCGGGCACGAGACCGATCGGCTGGCCGCCCTCGCCCGCGAACTCGGGGCTCTGGGAGCTGACGTGCACGAGACGGACGACGGTCTGTCGATCACCCCCCGCCCGCTCGACGGGGGTGTCTTCCACACCTATGCCGACCACCGGATGGTCATGGCCGGTGCCCTCCTGGGCCTGGTCGTCCCCGGTGTCCTCGTCGAGGACGTCGCGACCGTGGGCAAGACCCTGCCGACCTTCACCACCCTGTGGGCCGACATGGTTGCCGGCAGCGGTAAGCGCGCGCACCTGATCAGGGCCTGACGGTGGCACGATCGGTCGGGAGTTATGACGAGTCCGACGTCCGGATCAGGCCCAACCGACGCGGCAGCAGGCCACGCACCAAGGACCGCCCGGCCCACGCCGATGCGGTCGACGGGTTCGTCATCGGCGTGGACCGAGGCCGCTACACGGTGCTCGTCGGCGGGGGCGCGGTGGCCGCCGATGGTGACACCGAACGTGTCGTCCTGGCCATGCGTGCCCGTGAACTCGGTCGCAAGGGCATCGTCGTCGGTGACCGCGTCGGGCTCGTCGGCGACACCGGGGGCGGCCCGGATGCCCTCGCCCGGATCGTCCGCGTCCACGACCGAGCAACCGTGTTGCGTCGGACGGCCGACGACACCGACCCCGTCGAGCGGATCATCGTCGCCAACGCCGACCAACTCGTCATCGTCACGGCGCTCGCCGACCCGGAGCCACGGCCGCGCATGGTCGACCGGTGCCTCGTCGCCGCGTACGACGCAGGTATGGAGCCGCTGCTCGTGCTCACCAAGGCCGACCTCGCCTCCCCCGACGACTTCCTCGCCAACTACGCCCCGCTCGGCGTGCGGCATCTCGTGACGACCAGGTCCGACTTCACCGACGGCCTCGATCCCCTGCGTGAGGCACTCGCGGGCCGGATCAGCGTGCTCGTCGGCCACTCCGGTGTCGGCAAGTCGACCTTGGTCAATGCCCTTGTGCCGCAAGCGGATCGGGCTGTCGGTCAGGTCAATGACGTCACGGGCCGAGGGCGTCACACGTCGACGTCTGCGGTCGCGCTCGAGCTCCCGGCGCCCGGCGGCTGGGTGATCGACACCCCGGGCGTGCGCTCCTTCGGCCTGGCGCACGTCGACCTCGAGCGGATCATCGTGCACTTCCCCGACCTCGAGGCCGGCACTGACGAGTGCCCGCGCGGCTGCACCCACGACGAGGCGGACTGTGCCCTCGACGACTTCGTCGCTGGAGGAGGGGCTGGCCCGTCCGGCCCGTCACGTCTGGAGTCCCTTCGCCGCCTGCTGCGGGCACGCAACCCGCAACCGACCGACTGAGCCAGCCACCCGGCATACGCGAAAAAGGCCGGCCTCCCGAGGGAGGCCGGCCCTTTCACCCCGTCGTGTATGCCGGGTGCCTACTTCGTGACGCGGCTCAGATCTCGCGTCGTGGAGGAGCGCCCTCGTCGTTCTCGACGAGCAGGGAGGGGTCGCCGGGCGTGGGACGCTCTGAGGCGGCTTCCTCCCCCGTGTACTGCTTCGGCACGTCCGCCTCGGCCTCGGCGTCGCTGCGCGCGAAGACCTCGTCCCCGACGGCCATCTCGGCGGCGGCGGCAGGATCGCGCGTCTCGACCACGGCGAAGCGCTCATCGGGCTCGACGTCGCTGACGTCGACGGTCTCGACGACCGTCCGTGGCTCGGCGAAGTGGCAGGCACTGCGGTGGACGCCGTCGCCATCGGGACGGTCGATGAGTTGTGGCTCCTCGACCGAACAGATCTCCTGGGCCTTCCAGCACCGGGTGTGGAAGCGACAACCCGACGGCGGATTGGCCGGCGAGGGCACGTCCCCGACGAGCACGATCTGCTGACGCTTGCCGCGCAAGGTGGGGTCGGGCACGGGGACGGCCGAGAGCAGGGCCTGCGTGTAGGGGTGTGTCGGGTGCTGGTAGACCTCGTCCTCGGTGCCGAGCTCGGCCATCTTGCCGAGATACATGACCCCGACCCGGTCCGAGATGTGGCGCACGACCGAGAGGTCGTGGGCGATGAAGACATAGGCCAGACCGAGCTCGTCCTGGAGCTTTTCCATGAGGTTGACGACCTGGGCCTGCACGGAGACGTCGAGCGCTGACACCGGCTCGTCGCAGACGAGCACCTTGGGGTTCAGGGCGATCCCGCGAGCGATACCGATGCGCTGCCGCTGACCACCGGAGAACTGGTGGGGATAGCGGTTGATGTGCTCCGGGTTGAGGCCCACGAGGTCGAGGAGTTCCTGGACGCGCTTGCGCCGACCGCCCTTGGGGACCACGTCGGGGTGGATCTCGAAGGGCTCACCGATGATGTCGCCGACCGTCATCCGGGGGTTGAGGGAGGTGTAGGGATCCTGGAAGACGATCTGGATGTCACGACGCAGGCGCCGCATCTCCGAACCGGTCGCCGCGTGCCAGTCCTTGCCCTCGAAGATGACGTTGCCCTCAGTGGGCTCCTCGAGCCGCATGAGCAGGCGGCCGAGCGTCGACTTGCCACATCCGGACTCGCCCACGATGCCGAGGGTCTCGCCGCGGTGCAGCTCGAAGGAGACGCCGTCGACGGCCTTGACGTGTCCGACGGTGCGCTTGAGCACGCCCCGCTTGATCGGGTAGTACTTGCGCAGATCCTTCGCCTCGAGAATGACCTCAGGCATCGATGACCTCCTCGGCGAAGTGGCAGGCAGAGCGCCGCCCCGGTTGGATCTCACGCAACTCCGGGCGCTCCTGCCGGCAGATCTCCTGAGCCATCCGGCAGCGCGGGTTGAAGGCGCAGCCCTCCGGGATCCGCAGGAGATTAGGCGGCAGGCCACCGATCGCGGCGAGGGTCTGACCCTTCTGGTCCAGGCGCGGGATCGACTCGAGCAGGCCTCGCGTGTAGGGGTGCGCGGGGTGCGCATAGAGCGGCTCGATGTCGGCCGTCTCGACGAGCCGGCCGGCATACATGACCGCGATACGGTCGGCGACATCGGCCACGACGCCGAGGTCGTGCGTGATGAGGATGAGCCCCATCTTGCGTTCTTCCTGGAGTTCCTCGAGCAGGGCCATGATCTGGGCCTGGACGGTCACGTCGAGAGCTGTCGTTGGCTCGTCGGCGATGAGGACGGCCGGGTCGAGCGCGATCGCCATGGCGATCATGATGCGCTGGCGCATGCCACCGGAGAACTGGTGCGGGTAGGCCTTGAC
>DAOLRO010000023.1:0-23180 GCA_035418665.1 Phycicoccus sp. | reverse complement strand
GGAACTCGGGGTTGCCGCCGAGCATGATGTCGGTGCCTCGACCGGCCATGTTCGTGGCGACGGTCACGGCACCCTTGCGTCCGGCGTCGGCGACGATCGAGGCCTCGCGCTCGTGGTGCTTGGCGTTGAGGACCTCGTGCTTGACGCCACGACGGCGGAGTTGCTCGGAGAGGTATTCGGACTTCTCCACCGACACGGTGCCGACGAGGACCGGCTGGCCCTTCTCGTGCCGCGCGACGATGTCGTCGACGACCGCGTCGTACTTCGCGGCCTCGGTCTTGTAGATGAGGTCGGACTGGTCCTTGCGGATCATCGGCATGTTCGTCGGGATCGGGATGACGTCGACCTTGTAGATGCCGTTGAGCTCGGCGGCCTCGGTCTGCGCCGTGCCGGTCATGCCGGAGAGCTTGTCGTACATGCGGAAGTAATTCTGGAGGGTGACCGTGGCGAGCGTCTGGTTCTCGTTCTGGATCTGCACCCCCTCCTTGGCCTCGATGGCCTGGTGCATGCCGTCGTTGTAGCGCCGGCCGGCGAGCATGCGACCGGTGTGCTCGTCGACGATGAGGACTTCGCCGTTCATGACGACATAGTCCTTGTCGCGGTGGAAGAGCTCCTTGGCCTTGATCGCGTTGTTGAGGTAGCCGATGAGCGTGGTGTTGGAACTCTCGTAGAGGTTGTCGATACCGAGTTGGTCCTCGACCTTCTCGATGCCCTGCTCGAGCACACCGATCGTCTTCTTCTTCTCATCGACCGAATAGTCGCCACGCGGCTTGATGCCGCGCATGGGGTCGCCGTCCTCGCCGCGCTCGAGACGGCGGGCGATCTTGGCGAACTCGGTGTACCACTTGGTCGGCTGATCGGCCGGGCCGCTGATGATGAGCGGCGTGCGGGCCTCGTCGATGAGGATCGAGTCGACCTCGTCGACGATCGCGTAGTGGTGGCCGCGCTGCACGAGCTCGTCGGTCGTCCACGCCATGTTGTCGCGCAGGTAGTCGAAGCCGAACTCGTTGTTGGTGCCGTAGGTGATGTCCTTGGCGTACTCCACTCGGCGCTGGTCCGGGGTCATCGAGGACAGGATGCAGCCGGTCTCGAGACCGAGCATGCGGTGGACGCGACCGATCAGCTCGGACTGGTATTCGGCGAGGTAGTCGTTGACCGTGACGACGTGGACGCCCTTGCCGGTGAGGGCGTTGAGATAGGACGGCAGGCTCGCGACGAGAGTCTTGCCCTCACCGGTCTTCATCTCGGCGACCTTGCCCTGGTGCAGGGCCGCACCACCCATGAGCTGGACGTCGAAGTGCCGCTTGCCGAGGGTCCGCACACTGGCCTCGCGGACCGCGGCGAAGGCCTCGGGCATGATCTGGTCGAGGGTCTCGCCCTTGGCCAGGCGCGCCTTGAACTTGTCGGTCTCCGCGCGCAACTCGGCATCGGTGAGCTTCTGGAAGTCCTCTTCGATCGCATTGACCTGGGACGCGATGTTCTCGAGCCTCTTGACCATGCGGCCCTCACCGGCACGCAGCAGCTTCTCGACGATCTTCACCACAGGGGTTCTCTCCTGACGCACACACTCGGTCGTTGGTCCTGGCGGGGGTGCCTCGATCTGCGAGGCCACGGCGGTCACCACGGCCCACCGGGACCCACCAAGCCTAAGGGGAGCAACGGCATACCGGGTTATTCGGTTCCTTCCTCGCGGCCGCGCGTGGTTGGGTTGGGTCCCATGCCAGCCCGTATGCCGTCCGCTCCCGACATCCCCGAACTCACCGATGGCGTGGTCCGCTTGCGGGGGCACCGGCTCGAGGACGTGCCGCGGATCGTGGAGCAGTGCAATGACCCGGAGTCGATCCGGTGGACGACGGTGCCGCTGGGCTATGACGAGGCGATGGGCCGGGAATGGGTCGAGACGATCCACCGAGACTGGGGTGTCGAGGGCGGCAATCGCCTCTGGGCGATCGAGGCGGTGGCCGACGACGGGACTGATCGAAGGCAGGAGTTCCTGGGGACCATCGACGTCCGGCCCAAAGGGGCCGGGATCGGGTCAATCGGCTTCGGGCTGCACCCGGAGGGCCGGGGGCGGCACCTCATGGCCGGCGCTCTGCGGCTGGTCACCCAGTGGTGGTTCGACCAGGGCGGGGTCCGGATGTTCTGGCAGGCCAACGAGGGCAACTTCGCCTCGTGGCGGGTGGCGTGGGCCTGCGGGTTCACCTTCCACGGCCTGACGCCGCAACTGCTTCCCCACCGAGAGAATCCGGTCAACGGTTGGACCGCGAGCATCGGGCGAGAGGACGACCTCTCGCGTCCGGCCAAGCTCTGGCGCGAGTCGGTCGTTCTCGAGGGTGACGGCATCCGGCTGCGCCCATGGCGTGATGACGACGTGGACGCACTGGAGCCCGGCGACTCCCCCAGCCACTTCATGCCACCAGGGGCCGAACCGACAGCCGAGACCTACGACGGATGGCGACTCCGGCGCGGGCTGAACCGGGCCTTGGGCAAGGCGACCAACTGGTGCATCTCCGACTTGGCGAGTGACCGGGCGCTCGGCGATGTCTGCCTCATCGAGGACGGGCAGGAGGAGGGCACCGTCGAGCTCGGCTACTTCCTGCTGCGGTCTGGTCGAGGCCGGGGTGCAGCGACCGAGGCGGGGCGGATCGCGCTGAATCAGGCCTTCCGACCGGTCGATGAGGGCGGGTTGGGCATGCGCCGGGCCGTGGCCCTGACCGTCGGGGACAACGACGCGAGTGCTGCAGTCCTGGAGCGTCTGGGGTTCACCGAGTGGGGCCGGGAGCCAGCCTTCTGCGCGCGCGAGGACGGGTCATTCGACGACGCCCGCCACTGGGTCCTGCTCCCCGACTGAGGGCAGCGACAGCCAGGTGGCCATGAGGTCGAGTTCGGCGTCGAGCTCGGCTCGATCACTCGCTCCCCCGCGCCCGGGCTCCCAGGTGAGTCGCTGGACCCGGAGCACACCAGCCTTGCGGTCAGCCTTGAGGTCGGCTCGCCCGACGAGTTCGTCGCCGAGGAGGAAGGGCAGGACGTAATAGCCGTGCACCCGTTGGGGCTCGGGGACATAGATCTCGAGTCGATAGTCGAAGTCGAAGAGCGCTCGCACCCGATCGCGTTGCCAGACAAGGGAATCGAACGGGCTGAGCAAGGCGCGAGCATGAACCTTCCGTGGTCGTCGCGCATCGCGATGCAGGTATGCCGTGCGCTTCCATCCGTCCACCCGCACCTCGCGCAGGACCCCCGTTTCGACGAGCGCGGCCAGGGCTGGGCGCGCATGTTCGGGACGGAGTCGGGCGTAGTCGCGGAAACACTGCTCGGTGCCGATGCCGTGAGCCCTGGCTCCGAGTTCCATCAGGGCAATGAACTGTTCGTCTTCGGTTGGTCGTGCCTCGACCACCCAGCGATCCGCAGGGGACAGCGCTCGGTGCGGCACGGCATACCGGCGCTCGAATTGGGACGTCCGACCTGCCGAGGTGACCTCCCCCTCCCAGAAGAGGTGCTCGAGGGCACGCTTGACGATCGACCAGTTCCAGCCCCAGTGCTCGCGCGGACGGTCGGTGTCATGGGCCATGCGCGCCTCGAGTTGGCGTGCCGTGATCGGACCGTGGGCAGCCACCTCAGACAGGACCGCTGCCACCACGTCGGGATGCTCGCGCGCGACGCTCTGCATACCACCCCAGGAGTCGGAGCGGGCACGGTCCATCCGGAAGCGGAAGTTGGGCCAGTGCTCGATCGGGACGAGGCTCGCCTCGTGTGCCCAGTATTCGAGGACGCGGCGAGGAGCCTTGTCCCGCAACGCATCCAGCAGGCCGGTGTCGTAGGGGCCGAGGCGCGAGAAGAAAGGGAGGTATTGGCTGCGGGTGAGGACGTTGACGCTGTCGATCTGCACGAGACCGACGGTGGCGAGGACGCGCCGGATGTCGCGGGAGGTCGCGGGCGTCGTGGGGCGAGGTCGCGAAAACCCTTGTGCCGCAAGGGCGATCCGGCGTGCTGCGGTCAGACTGAGGCTCTCGGGGCGGCCGTCGATGGGAGTCACGGGCTTGATTGTCAGAGTCGTCGAGGGGGCTGGTGCAGTCAGCTGTCGAAGTCGACGAGATTGCGGCGAATGGCGTAGGTCGCCGCCTCCACGCGAGAGTGCAGTTGGAGTTTCTCGAGGATGTTGCGGACGTGGTTCTTGACGGTGTTCTCCGAGATGGCGAGCTCACGGGCGATCTCCTTGTTGGCAGCGCCGCGGGCCACGCACCTCAGGACCTGGAGTTCGCGCTCGGTGAGCCGGGGCGCCGCTGGTTCCTGAGGAGCCGAACGCGAGAGTCTCCCGAACTCGGCGATCAGGAGGGCAGCCATGCTCGGCGGCAGCATCGACTGACCGGCATGGACGGCGCGGATCGCCCCGGCCACGTCCTCGGCCGGTTGGTCCTTGAGCAGGTAGCCGCTGGCGCCCGCGCGCACGGCCTCGAAGAGATCCTCCTCGTCGTCGGACATGGTGAGCATGAGGATCTTGGTGGAGGGCACTTCGGCCTTGACCAGACGGCACGCCTCGATCCCGCTGAGGACGGGCATGCGCACGTCCATGAGGACGACATCGGGCGCAAGGTCGATCGCGAGCGCGGCGACCTCCTGACCGTTGCGAGCCTCACCAACGATCCGGATGTCGTCCTCGAGTCCGATGACGACCTGCATGCCACGGCGGTAGAGGTCGTGGTCGTCCGCCACGAGGACTTGGATCGCGTCGTCGGCCGCGTCCGTTGGCTGCACAGAATCGGTCACCCGGACATCGTCCCAGATGCCCGGGTGACCGACGGGGAGAGGGGATCAGCCGCGCGTCGGTGCGGGGCCCTCACTGCTCATTCTCGGCGAGTCGCCGGGCCTCAGTGCGTCGCGGCGCCGGCTGCCTCGGTGGAGTGCTCCACGGGAGCGGCCTCGAGCTCGAGGTGGAGCACGCCGTAGGACCAGCCGCGACGGCGGTAGACGACGCTCGCCTTGTCGGTGTCACTGTCGTGGAAGAGGTAGAAGTCGTGCCCGACGAGTTCCATCTCGCGCAATGCGTCCTCGAGGGTCATGGGGGTCGAGACGTGCACCTTCTCGCGCACCTCGATCGGGCTGTCGTCGAAGCCCTTGCCCGCCGGCACGTCCCCGTCGGCGGCTCCGGCGCCGGGCGACTCGGCGGCGCCGTCGGGACCGGCCCAGCTGCGGGCCGTGGCGCTGGCCACGGACTCGGGTGCCCGGCGACCGCGGCGCACCTGCCGTCGGTCGTTGGCGCGCCGGAGCCGCTCCATGAGCTTCTCGAGGGCCAGGTCCAGAGCGGCGTACTTGTCTTCGTGGCAGGCCTCGGCGCGGACGACGGGGCCCTTGACGTGGCAGGTGATCTCCACCCGTTCCCCCGCCTTGGACTGTCGCCGATTCGGCTCATGACTGAGCATGACGTCGATGCGACGAGCCCGGGGTGCGAGCTGACTCACCTTGGTCAGTTTGTCGGCGATGTGCTGGCGGAATCGGTCGGACACGGATGTGTGTCGTCCGGTGATCACGATGTCCACGTGGAGCCTCCTGGTCTGCTGCTGCGTTGCGGCTGCTGGGCATTCGATGGCGAGCCAGGCCGGTCAGTGGCGGGCCACCTCCCTGAAGAGGACTTCCATGCACTGACGCTAGTCGGCTTCGTCGGTGCCCACAACACCTTGGTCACCACCGTGTCCGCGTGGTGACAGCCACACAGGCTGCACGCGGTCGATGTCCCTCTGCACCGAGCGCGCGAGCCCCCTCGCACAGGGTGGAGCCGGTCGTCATGATGTCGTCGACGAGGACGAGTCGTTGTCCGGCCAAGAGGGACACAGCGCTGGGCACCACCGCCAAGGCGCCCTCCAGATTGGTGCGCCGTTGCACGTGATCCAGGCCGGACTGGTCGGCCACCGCACGCACCGGCTCCAGCGCCCTGACCACTCGGACCGAGCCGGGCAGCAATTGTGCAGCCGCGAGCGTGAGTGCCTCGAGCGGCCGGTCGCCACGCCGCCGGACCGCCCGTGCCGAGCCAGGGATCGGCACGAGCACGAGGTCCTGATCCGGCGCTCCCCGGGCCCGCGTGATGGACAGCGCCAGGAGGGCAGCGAGGTCGTCAGTGAGGTCGCGACGGCCGTGATCCTTGTATGCCGTGAGCGCCAGTCGCACGGTGCCGGCTAGTCGCGTCGTGGCCCAGGTGGGCGGCAGCCCGGCCGGGACCGGATCTGGCCATACCCGCGCCGCGCCTCCGCTCCCGACAGTGTCGATGGTCGTCCGACAGGTCGGGCAGATCGGTCCGCGCGCCCGGCGGCAGCCCACGCAGGTCGAGGGCAGGGCCAGGGACACGAGGGGTGTCAGGACTGCGGCCACGGCGTTCGGAGGACTCATGAGGTGATCCTCTCTGCGGCTCAGGCCACGGTGAAGGCTCCTCGCCACGGCCGTGGACGACACGCCCTGATGGCTGCGGTTGTGGACGACCATGAAGGATGCGTCGCCCGCGGCGGAGGCGTCAGCGCCCGGGGACGAGCAGATCGGTCCCGGGTCCGGCGGACACCCACAACTGGCCTGCCCTCACCTGGATCTCATCGCCCCGCGTGCGCACCACCATCTGCCGCTCCCCCGACGGTGTGATGAGGGCGACGCCGTCGATGACGGCAGGCAGGGTGCTGCTGGAGCCGTCGAGGGACATGAGAAGGGGCTGCACACCGTTGTCCGGCACCGCGGCCAGGGTTGCCACGACGGTGGAGGACACCCACGTCAGCCCCCTCAGGTCGCTCGCCTGCCCACTGACCCGAACGGGTTCGGACAGCGCGGTCGGCACGCCAGCAGCTCCGCGTTGGATCCCCGCGACGTCCACGGTGAAGGTGCCGTCACGTGCCTGCGACAGCACCGCGACACGCGCGGTGTCCGGACTCACCCGGAGCGCCCGGACGACCCGACCCTCCAACCACGAGATGGCCACTGGGCGGGCGACTGCGGTCTGTGGGTTCTCGGCGAGGTTGACCGCACTGATCGGACTGGCCGTGCCGTCGATGCTCGCGGCAGCCACCCAGAGGAAGCCGCGCGGGTCATAGGTCGGGTCGCTCAGGCCTCCCCCGACGGCCCCTTGCACCTCGTAGCGGTCCTTACCCCTGAATCGCACCACTTGGGCCCGGTCGCGACTCACGCCCGCAAGCTCGCGAGAGTCCGCCGACAGGGACAGCCCAGTCCAGGTCTGGGGGATCTTGGGGAAGGACGACTCGCCGCTGGGGCTCGGCTTGGGGTCACCGAGGGAGGCAGCCGCACCCGGATCGAAGGACACGACGTCCTCCCCCCTCCGCACCATCATCGGCGCGTTGAGGACGGTGGTCGCCGCAACGAACCCCACCTGACTGGGATCCGACACCGGAGCAGCCACACCCGGGAGATCGATCGAGGCACCATCGGCACGCAGCGCAACGGCCACGACGGTCGGATCCTGGGTCAATGTCGCCGTGAACTGCGCCCAGAGGTTCTGGCGGAGCGCCTGGTCCGCGGGCAGCCGAGCATTGAGTTCGACCGTCGCCACGCCCGAGGTCACTGACACCGAGTCGGCGGCCAAGCGCGTCCCTGCGGGCACAGCGGTCGTCGCGACACCCGCCAGGTCGGCAGGGACGGGGTCCAACTGTGCCCGGGCCAAGCGTGAGGTGAGATGGTCGAGCGGGAACCACCGCAGGTCCTCCACGAGAGTCCGACGGTCCTCGGTGACGTAATGCACGGCATACGGTCGAATGAGCCGGCGCACTTCGGCACTGGCGATCCACCGTCCGAAGTCCTCCGGGAGCCCGGCGATCCGCCACTGGTCCTGGATGCGCGCGAACTGCACCTCGGACTCGGCTCGCTCTCCCTCGGTCGCCGCGACGTATCGACCGTGGACGTCGATCCGCGCACGCAGCGGCGCAGACACGCGATAGCGACCCTCGGAAATGGCCTCGATGACCAGTTCGGACTCGGTGGACACGATGACCAGACCACCGTCCGGCTGCCACTTCCGAGCGGCGTCCTCGGTGAGGAAGTCCCGGGCTGACGCATAGTCACCGTCGCTGGCCGCACCGGCTCGGAGGAAGCCACGGATGATCTGCTCGGGTTCGGCACCGGCGACGGGCCCCGCGGGAAGGACTCGCACTTGGGGGGCCTCCGCACCTCCGACCTCCAGCCCGGGTCGGACCCTGGTGTCGGAGCCCATCGCGCAACCGGAGACCAGGGATGCCGTGAGGGCCATCACGAGCACGAGGAGCACGCCGGTCAGCCTTTGTCGCCGGTGCAGGTCAGGTCGCCTCGGGACCCCTCCTGCCGGGATCACTCGTCGCCCTCGGGATCCAGCGGCAGGGGGGCTGCCACGATCGGCCCGTCGGAGCGAATCGGCAGCGTGAGCCGGAAACGCGAGCCTTCGCCCCGGCGTCCCCACGCTTGAAGCCAACCGTTGTGCAGACGGGCATCCTCCAGAGCAATGGCCAGCCCGAGCCCAGTGCCCCCGGTGGTCCGGGCTCGCGCCGGATCGGCCCGCCAGAAACGGTTGAACACGAGCGAGGCCTCGCCCGGCCGAAGGCCTACGCCGCGATCGCTGACCACGACCGAGACCGCCCCGCGTGCCGCGGCCACTTCGACGGTGATCGGTTGGCCCTCACCGTGCTCGATCGCGTTGACCACCAGGTTGCGCAGGATCCGCTCGACACGGCGTTCGTCGATCTCGGCCTCGGCTGGGCCACTCGCGACGACCTCCATGGCGCTCCCCCGCCGATCTGCCAACGGTTGGGCGGCTGCCACCACTTTGCGCACGATGGACACCAGGTCCGTGGGTTCGACGTCGCGCGCCGCCGCACCCGCATCGAAGCGGCTGATCTCCAGGAGGTCCGAGAGCAAGGACTCGAAGCGGTCGAGTTCGCCGGCGAGGAGCTCTGCTGAGCGGGCCACAGTGGGGTCGAAGCCCGCCCGTGACTCGTGGATGAGGTCCACCGCCATCCGGATCGTCGTCAGGGGTGTGCGCAACTCGTGCGAGACATCGGAGACGAAACGCTGCTGCACGCGAGACAGACCCTCGAGCTGACGGATCTGGCTCTGCAGGGAATCTGCCATGGCGTTGAAGGACGTGGCGAGCAGGGCCAGGTCGTCCTCGCCGTGAGAGGGCATGCGCTCGTTGAGTTTGCCGTGAGCCAAGCGCTCGGCAACGGCCGCCGCGCGGCGCACCGGTGTGACGACCTGGCGGGTGACCACCCAGGCGACGACGCCCAGCAGGAGGGTGAGGATGACTCCGGCAGCCAGGAACGCGTTCTGGATGAAGCCGAGGGTCGCCTGTTCGCGCTGCATGGGATAGATGAAGTAGAGGTCGTAGGTGCCCGCCGAGGACGCTTGGATCGCGCTCCCGACCATGACGGCTGGCACGAGGTCACCGTCGAGCAGGACATCGGCCACTTGGGTCTGTTGGCGGCTCGCGTCGGCAGCGACGGCATCGCGCAACTCACTCCGCACGACCGACAGCCCGAGCACGCCCGACGCGACGGTGGCGAGCACGGTCTGGCTGGTGTTCGTCCTGCCACGGGTCATGATCACGTAGCGCGAGGGGTCGGGGTCAGAGGGTTTGAGGGCGCCCATGATGTCGCGAGCGGCGATGTTGAGGTCCTCGACGCTCTTGGCCGCCGTTGCATCCCAGCGGGACTGGGCCACGCGCGTCAGCGAGCGCGCGTCGTATTGGCTGGAGGTGATCTTCTGCTCGGTGAGCCCTGTCGAGATCTGCTCATACAGATAGGTGCCCAAGAAGGACACGACCACCAAGCCCAACAACATCGTGGTGGCGACGACGCGGAGGCGAAGGGACTGGCGCCAGATCCTCCGGATGGGTCGGACTGCGCCCCAGACCACGCGGCGAAGGGGCCGCAGGAGCCGTCGGGCCCGCTCGGCCGCCGGGCCGACCCGCTCGGGCATGGTCAGGACGTACCGGCCTTGTAGCCCACTCCGCGCACGGTCACCACGATTTCGGGACGCTCAGGGTCCTTCTCCACCTTGGAGCGCAGGCGCTGGACGTGGACGTTGACCAAGCGGGTGTCGCCGGCGTGGCGATAGCCCCAGACCTGCTCCAGCAGCACCTCACGAGTGAAGACCTGCCACGGACGCCGAGCCAGCGCCACGAGAAGGTCGAATTCGAGGGGAGTCAGGCTCAGGCGCTCCGTGCCACGCTGCACCGAATGGCCCGCGACGTCGATGGTCAGATCGCCGATGGTCAGCCGCTCGGGCTCGGGTTCGTTGTCGCGACGAAGACGTGCCCGCACCCGCGCAATGAGTTCCTGCGGCTTGAACGGTTTGACGACGTAGTCGTCGGCGCCGGACTCGAGCCCGACGACGACATCGAGAGTGTCGGTGCGGGCGGTCAACATGACGATCGGGACGCCGGACTCCGCCCGGATGCGGCGGCACACCTCCAAGCCGTCCATGCCCGGGAGCATCACGTCGAGCAGGACCAGGTCCGGACGACTCTCACGGAACGCCGTGACGGCCGAGGTCCCGTCCGCGACATGGGCGACCTCCAGTCCCTCATTGCGAAGGACGATCCCCAGCATCTCGGCCAGGGCCAGGTCGTCGTCGACGACGAGTACGCGCCCTTTCACCCCAACCCGTCCCTTCTCCGCACGGCAGTTCGGTTCATCATCACACATTGAGGTGACGGCGCCGCGGATCTCGCCTCCTGACCGGATCAGCGGAAACACCTCGCGTGCCACGCGCCGGACCTACGCTCGCCACATGCCCCGTCTGCACCTTCCGGTCACGTCGTTGGCCACCAAGATGCGGCTGGGGTTTGCGGTCGTCACCCTCATGTATGCCGGGTTCATCGGCCGTTTCACCGATACCCTCCCGTGGGTCCTCCTGGTCGTGGTCCTCGATCTCGTCGCGGCGGCCGTTGGGGCGCTGGATGTCGAACTCCCGATCCCCCGTCGCATCCTGCTGTGGGCGCTGCTCGGCGCGGCCGCCATCGCCGCGGGCCTTGCCTTCAACTTCGTCGGTGTGAGCGCCGTCGCCCTCGCGGCCGTCCCCGTCTATCACGCCGGCACCCGCAACTCCCGCGTCGGCCTGCTGGCCATCGCTGGCCTGAGCATCACCAGTGCCCTCATCAGCCTCCTGCTCCGGGCTCACCACACGCCGGCGGACACCAAGGGCTTCGTCCTGTGGACCCTGGCCATCGCCGTCATGGGGATCCTCGGCGCGTGGAGCGCACGCCTGAGGAGCATGGATCCCGCCGTCGATGTCACCTCGGCGACGGCCAGGGAGACTCGGGCCCTGCTCAGCCGGCTGCACGAGCTGGCCTCCGAGCACGGCACGGAACTCGACGCGCCGGCGAGCGCCTCCCTCCTGCTCGAGGACATGGGAAGGCACATTCCAAACGAGCGGAGCGTGGTCCTCTTCACCGATGGCCACAAACGCCTTCAACCCCTGGCCTTCCGGGGGGTCCGGCGCATCGACCCCGCGATGGTGCCCGGGGGCGAGATCCCCAACACGCTCATGGAGGGATCCGCCCGCGTGCTGGAGTGGCTCGACGGGCTCGAACCGAGAATTCTGATCATCAGTCCGTTCGGGACGCACCCGGAGCGCCCACGGGGCGTGATCGTCCTCGAGCGCAGCCGACAACGACCCTTCACGGACGACGAGTTGGCTCTGGCTCGGGACATGACCGCCGCGCGGGCCACCGACCTCGAAGCCGCTCTCCTCTTGGCCTCGCTTCGGTCGATGGCCGCCGTGGAGGAGCGGAGGTTGCTGGCTCAGGAGATGCACGACGGGATCGCGCAGGACCTTGCGGCCCTCGGCTTCCAGATCGACAGTGTGCGCGCCCAGGCCCGGTCCCTGGTCGACCCCCCACTTGTCCTCGAAGAATCCCTCAAGTCCTTGCGGGAGGAGCTGGGACAGGTCATCCGTGGGTTGCGCTCCCGGATCAGCGATCTCAACATGACCCAACGGCCCGACCGCCGACTGTCCGCGGTCCTGTCGGCCTCTGTCCAGTCCTTCGGGTCATCGACCGGGATCGCGACGACGATCACCATTCGGGAGGGACAGGTGGGACTCCCCGCCCATCTCGAGGCTGCCATCTTCCGGGTCGTCATGAGCTTCCTCGATGAGGCCGTCACTGTGGGCGCGGCTCGGGTCAAGGTCAACGCAGACCTCGCCTCGCACACTGCCCAGGTCCGTCTCAGCCACGACGGGAGCGCTCCCCCATCCGCGGCATCCCTGTCGCGCCACCTCGATGCGCTTCCGTCCGTGAGCGTGAGGGAGGATGATGGTGTCGTCAACGGGGTCGTCGTGACAGTGATGAAGTCATCACCGGACTAGCACCGACCTCGACCGCCTCGCCCCGGACTGCCAGCCGGAAGCCAAGGACATCACGCTTCATGCCGCCAGATCATCCACGCTCGACCAGGGCCCAACGGCATCACCGGGCTCACCGACGCACCGTGAACGAGAAACCATGACCATCAACGTCCTGCTCGTGGAGGACCACACGGTCATCCGCAAGGCCATGATCGGCCTTCTGGAGGCCCATCCGGACCTGGCCGTGACCGGAGAAGCCGGCAGCCTCGCCGAGGGCAGGGCACTGCTGCAGGACGCGGATCTCGCTGACGGTGGTCGGCACACCGTCCTCCTTTGTGACGTCTCCCTGCCCGACGGGTCGGGCCTACGGCTGGCCGAAGCAGCCCGCCGCGACCTTCCCCACTTGGGCATCGTCATCCTGACGATGCACGACGACGACAAGACCCTCCTCGAGGCCGTGGACGTCGGCGCCTCGGCCCTGGTGCACAAGTCGGCCCCGGCGGAGGACGTGATCGAAGCGATCATGACCGTGGATGCCAATCCCACATCGTTCACCGCACGGGGATTGGCCGATGCGCTACGTCGTGCTCGCGACACTCCTCAGGTGAATCTCACTCTCCGAGAGAACGAAGTCCTCCAACTCATCGCCGGGGGCGCCTCGATCGGTCAGGTGGGTCGGACCCTCTTCATGAGCGAGTCGACGGTCAAGACGCACGTCTCGAAGATCTACGCCAAACTGGGCGCCCACAACCGGGCGTCCGCGGTCAGGAGTGCCCTCGCCCTCGGACTCATCAACGACTGACTCACGCGCCTTCCGGGTCAGAAACCCTTGAAGGCATCGATCATGGTGAGGATTCCCGGCCCCATGAGCACGATGAACAACAACGGGAAGATGCAGAACAGCAGCGGGAAGAGGATCTTGACCGTCACCTTCTGTGCCTTCTCCTCAGCGCGTTGACGACGCACCAGTCGCATCTGTTGTGACTGCTCGCGCAACACCGCACCGAGCGGGAGGCCGAGACGGTCCGCCTGCACCAAGGCGCTGACGAAGTTCCTGACCTCAGGTGCACTCGTGCGCTCGGCCATCGACGAGAAGGCCTCACCGCGCGGACGCCCGATCTGGATCTCGGCGAGGACTCGTGCGAACTCCCCAGAGATGGGCCCCGTCGTCGCTCGCGACACCTGCATCAGCGCAGCATCGAACCCTTGGCCAGCTTCGACGCACACGGTGAGCATGTCGAGGGCGTCCGCCAGCCCAGATCGCAACAACTCCTGTCGTTTGAGCCCCGCGTTGTAGACGAGCAGGTCGGGGAGGAAGAAGAGCGCCACCGCCAGCACGCCCGCGAGGAAGAGTCCCTTCGCGGTGAATCCGCCGTAGAGCAGCCCGAGCAGGGGACCCACGAGGGCACACGCCGCCTTGGCGCCGAAGATGCGCTCGACACTCCATGCGGTGGGGTTGCCTGCCCGGTCCAGTCCGCGCGAGAGCCGCTCGACGGTGCCCGTCGGAGAGAGTCTGCGACCGAGCCCGCGCAACGAGCCGGCCAACGGACCCAACAACCGATCACGTGCCGGCAGTTGGGAGCGCGCGACCGTCCTGGTGTCCGGTCGCATGTTGATCAGTTCCAGAGAACGAGCGACTCCGGTGCTTTCCCGCCCCATGGAGGCAAGGGAAAGGGTGACCACGACGAGGGCGCCGATGATGAGGACGAGCCCGGCCCAGAGCATGGTCACACCTCGATCTCAACGGTCTTGCGCATCCAGAAGATGCCGATGATGAGCAGGATCAGCCCCACGAAGAGCATGAAGATCCCCCGGACGTCGGTCCACAGCTTGGAGACGTAGGCGTAGTTGACGAGCAGCATGTAGCCGAAGAGAGCGATCGGCAGCCCGATGAGGATGTAGGCGGACAGGCGGCCTTCGGCCGACAGGGCCCGTACCTGGCCCTTGAGGGCGGCTCGCTCACGCAGGGTCTTGGCGGTCGTGTGGAGGGTTTCGGCGAGGTTGCCACCGACGTGCCGCTGGATGCGGATCGCCATCGTCGTCCACCGCATGTTCTCGGAGTCCATGCGACTGGCCATGCCTTCGAGGGCATCGGCGACGTCGGCGCCGATCCGGACCTCGGACAAGGCTCGCGAGAACTCCTTGGCAGCCGGTTCGGCGGCATCTCGAGCGATGGCATCAAGGGCCTGCGGCAGGCTGAAGCCGCTCGAGAGGCTGGTCGCCACGAGGATGAGGACATCCGGCAGGATCGTCTCGAATCGGCGTGCCCGGCGAGCGGCCAGGAAGCGCAGCGCCATCGCTGGGAGGGCGAATCCAATGACCGCACCCAGGAGGAACCCGATCAGGCGATGCTCGCTCATCAGGAGTGACAGGGCTGCCGCTCCGACGATGATCGCGACCACTCGCAGGACGAACCACTCGCCCGCCCGCCAGGGCAGGTCGGCTCGCTCGATCAACGCCATGGTGCGACTCGTGGACTCCCTGCCCTCCATGACGCGGTCGCCCAGGTGCACCGCTTGGACCGCGACATTCGACGAGGCACGCCCTGCGGCAGGCGAGCGACGCGCCGGTGCCGAGGCGTAGTGCTCGATGGACGCGACTCGCTCGCTTCGTCGGGTCCGGAAGGCAGGTGCGAGCAGGGCGATGACGATGACGAGGACGCCGAGGAAGAGGGCAGCCGCCCCGAGCACCAAGGTGAGCCGGGGCGCCCAGGTGGCGGTCGGCGCCGGCGTGGCCGCCGGACCCGCTCCTTTGCTCGGGTATGCCGTGGGGCTGGGTGCCGTCGTCTGCGTCACCGCCCCCAGGTCGACCGTCGTTTCCGCTCGGAAGGGCGTGCCCCCCGCGGTGCCGGCCAGAGCCACGACTTCTTGGCCGGATGCACCATCCGGGATCGTCACGGTGAAGGGCACCTGGGTCTCCAGGACCTGAGCGGCGCTGGCGAAGGCCCGTCGGACGGCGTCGGTGTCGACCGCCTGGGCCACACTGCCGCCGCCGGCCGTGGCGAAGGCCTCAAGGGCTTCGGGATCGTTCTCGGCCGTCTTGAAGCGCACGACCTCGACGCGCGTGCGAGCCGCGGTGAGCGCGGCGACCGCCGTCGCCAATCCCGAGTCGCGTGGTCCGACCGTGTTGGCGCCATCGCTGAGCAGGACGAGGCTGCGCTCCCCCGTCGGACCGAGCATCGCCACGCCTGCGGCGACCCCGTCGAAAAGGGCTGTCTCACCGCGGGATTGGAGCCGATCCACCACAGCCTGGACAGCCGCACGGTCCAGGGTCGGCTCGATTTCGGCTCCCGCGGTGGAGCTGAAGGAGACGACCCCGACTTCGACGTCCGGGGGCACTGAGCTCAAGAAGTCCTTGACTGCGGCCCGCACGGTGGCCATCCCCTCCGCCCCCATCGATCCACTGGTGTCGATGAGGAGAACCGCCCGACGCGTCGTCGAGGGCGCCTGCCCGAGCTGGACGTCGGCGGTTCGGCCCCCCATGGTCGCCGTCAGCGAGCCGGGGTCGATGCGTGCCGAGTCAGGCCCGGGTCGCACCGTGAGCTGGCCGGACACCGTGGTGCCGTTGACGGCCACCCCACTGATGCTCGCTGGGAGGGGGTCGGCCGCGGAAGCCAGCGACCCGGCATACCCACTCATGACCAAGAGGGTGGCGACGATGGCCAGCCGCACCCACGACCTGCCCCGGCGGAAGGCGGTCATCGCGGCGGAGGAATGAAGAGCGTGAGCGGAAGGGCCACGCCCAGGTCAGCCAGGTCCTGGGTGAAGGCGGGACGAATGCCGGTCGGGACCAACTCCCCCAGGAAACGGCCCTGTGCGTCACGACCGGCCGCCCAGTCGAAGACGAAAAGATCCTGCAAGGTGATGACGTCGCCCTCCATGCCCACCACCTCGGTGATCTGCACGATCCGTCGACTGCCGTCCTTGAGGCGAGCCTGTTGCACGATGAGGTCGAGGGCGCCCGCCACCTGCTCGCGGATGGCCCGCACCGGCAACTCCATGCCCGCCATGAGGACCATGGTCTCGAGTCGTGACAGGGAATCACGCGGACTGTTGGCGTGGATGGTCGTGATCGAACCCTCGTGACCGGTGTTCATCGCCTGGAGCATGTCGAGGGCCGCACCGTCTCGGACTTCACCCACGACGATCCGGTCGGGCCGCATGCGCAGCGCGTTCCGGACGAGGTCACGGATGGAGATGTGGCCCTTGCCCTCGATGTTGGCCGGGCGCGACTCCATGCGGAGCACGTGGCGCTGGTGGAGTTGGAGCTCAGCGGCGTCCTCGATGGTCACGATCCGCTCGTCCTCCGGGAGGAAGGACGAGATGACGTTGAGGGTGGTGGTCTTGCCCGAGCCGGTGCCCCCGCTGATGATCAGGTTGCGGCGACCGACGACGCAGGCGTGGAGGAAGTCTCGGACGGCCGGCGAGAAGGTCCCGAAGGTGATGAGGTCCTTGTCGCTGAAGGGGTCCGGGGAGAACTTGCGGATCGTGAGCAAGGAGCCGTCGAGCGCCACGGGTGCGATGACGGCGTTGACGCGCGACCCGTCGGGGAGACGAGCATCGACCAACGGGCTGGACTCATCGATGCGACGGCCGATGCGACCGACGATCTTGTCGATGATCCGCCGGAGGTGGGCCTCGCCGCTGAAGTGCACGGCGGTGGGGTGGATTCGACCGCCGCGCTCAACGAAGATCCGGTCGGGTCCGTTGACCATGATCTCGGTGACATCGGCATCGCGTAGGAGCGGTTCGAGGGGACCGTGGCCGAGGATCTCGTCGGACACCTCTTGGGCGATGCGGGTGCGATCCGCGAGGGAGAGGGGAGTCTGCTCGGCGTCGATGACCGTCTGCAGGGTCTGCCGAACCTGCACCGCGAGTTCGGATTCCTTGAGATGCGGGTCATAGAGCCGGGGGCCGAGGTCCTCGATGAGGCTCTGGTGGACGCGTTCCTTGACGGCGACCATGGGGTCCCCTGTGCGAGCTGTCGACGGCTGGGACTGGCGCGTGGCGGCACCGTCGGCCCCCGCTGACGGCGCAGACTCCTGGAGTCGGCGCGCGGAGTCCAGGCGATCGGCGAGGCTCATCGCCGGCTCCGGAAGAGTCGCCGGCGTCGCTCGGCTGCGACTTCGTGCCCGAAGCGCTGACGGATGTGGACGTCTCCCAACTCGCGGAGTGCGACGCTCACTGGGTTCTGGGGCTCGTCGAGCACGATCGGGACCCCACGGTTGGTTGCCGCCGGCACATCCGAACTCGCGGGCACGGAGGCCGCGATCGGGGCGCGGAGGGCCGTGACGACCTCTTCCGATCGCAGCCCCACCTTGGCATCGGCCCGATTGAGCACCACGACCCGAGCATCCTTCGGGGTGCCGAGTTGGTCGAGTGTGTCGAGCGCGATCCGCAGGTTCTTCACCGCCGGGATGTCGAGAGTGGCGATCAGGACCATCAAAGCGCTCGCATCGCAAGCAGCCAAGACGTGCTCGGTGAAGGACGGCGGGGTGTCGACAACGACGAATTCATAGCTCGCCGCACAGACCTGGAGCAGCTCCACGACCGTGCTCGCGGGGATCCGGTCGGCCAGTGCCGGGTCAGAGGGTGCACAGATCACGTCGAGGCCACTGGACTCGTGCCGCGTGACGATCGAGGCCAGACCCTGCTCATCGAGGTGCCCCGTCATCGCGACCGCGTCATGGACGGACCGGTCCGGGAGCAGGTGCAGGCTGATAGCGACGTCTCCGAAGGAGAGGTCGAGGTCGACCAGCACGGTGGAGTGCCCGCTCGCGGCCAGGTGACAGGCCAAGTTGGTCGACAGGGTGGTCTTGCCGACACCGCCCTTGGCCGAGAAAACGGTGACGACGTGTCCCTCACGTCGGTTGGCTGACGCCCCGCCGTGGCCCACGAGCCGGGCCGTGAGTTCGCGGCTTCGACGCACGGCATCGGCAATTGCCGTGCCATCGTCGGCCGGGACGACTTCGCGGAATCCACTGCGCAGGGCCTGACTGAGGGTCGTCACGTCCAGCCGATGGCGGAGCAGGACGAAGCCCACCTCTGGGAGGTGTGCCCGAGTGCTCTCGACGAGTGCGCAGGCCTCGTCGAAGTCGACCTCGGGCCCGATGACGACCTGGGCTGATGCGCCCACCTCCTCCACGGCACGTCGGATCAGCGCCGCAGTGGGATGGACCTGGACATCGGTGCCCAAGGACATGCGGTAACGGTCGGGTGTGGACGCTCCGTCCCAGAGCAGCGTCATGGCAGCGGACCCGTGTGTCGATCGAGCGCATCCCAAACCAGGCCGGGGTCAACGGTCACGTCGGCGCCGTGGAGACCGAAGTAGATGTGCTTCGCCGGGTTGTTCTGTGGAAGGGCGGCCTGAATTGCGCCCACCAACTTGATCGAGTCCTCAGGGGTCACCGCCACGGTCAGGAGAGTGCTGACCGTGGCCCGCTGGGTCGAGTCCTTGCTCGCACTCGGGGACGGCTCAGGTCCCGGGGGCAATCCTGAGGTGCCCACGCCAATGACAAGGACCTTGGGCAGGAGAACACTCGTCCCACCAAGCTCGAGTTCGTTGAATTGTTTGGTTGCATCATCCGTGCCCAACTTCTTCAGCACGTACGAGTCGTAGATCGTGACGTAGCTGCCACGAGTCACGAACTGCCCCACGCGATTGGGATCTTCGAGGCTGACGGAGATCGCGATCTGTCCAGCAGGGATGTCGATGGCCTTCGCGCTCGGTGCGCGTTCGCCGAAGGCCGCTTCGAGCAGGTACTGGCCCGGTCCAATGTCCGCGAGCGCCACCAAACCGTCATTCGAGCTGTCGATCTTCAGCAGCGATCCCGCAGGAACACCCTTGGCAGCCAGTTGGACCGCCTTGATCTTGTTGCCGCGTAGGCCGTCCTTCAACGTGGTTCCGACCGGCAGGGTCTCCTCGGTGATGTAGACCTTGGTCGGCTTCTGCCCCTCCATGGCGCGCGAGTCAGCTCCTCGCGCGTAGAGGAGCACGAGAAGCGCCCCGAGGAGGGCCAGCACGACGGCCACGACGATGGCGATGACTCTCTTGACCATGAGGCGGGAATCCTAGGGATGAGATGGTGAGACGGCGGACGTGGGACGCTCAGCCAGCCACTTTCACGACCTGCGCCCCGAAGTCTTCAGCGGTGGGGTCAGGATCGATCTCGGCCTCCTGGACAAGGGCTTTGACGAATTTTCCGAACAGGCAGTGTTTTCCGTTGGCGAAGTCAGAGCTGCATCGGCTCATGGCCGTTGAACCGACACCGGAGGTCTCCGTCTTCGACGGCAACTTGTACCCAGTAATCGTGAAGGCCCCATAGGCCTTGATGTGATACACGCCATGCGGCTTGTCGCTCGTGACGCACGGCAACACCTTGGTCTGGCTGTAGCAGTCGAAGATGGGGATGAGGATCGTGGCTCCCACGGGCAGCAGGTGCATGCAGTCCGTGCCCTTGCCCATGCCTTGGTCGCCTTCGACCCAACTGTTCTTGTCGACCTCGACCTCGCACATCCCGGACCCGTGAAGAAGCCAACCGAAGCCGCCGTCGTAGTCTCGACCGACCACGCCGCCGCAGTAGGTCTTGTCCTTGTACTTCAGGGGCAGTGCCGTCTCCACGCCATAAACCGTCCCGGAGTTCGTTGCGTCATCCCACTCGCAGTCACTGAGAGTGAACGGCAACACCGCAGCGTTCGTCGGAACCCCCCACGCAGCTCTGGCACACGAGTGGACCGCCGTTTGCCCGTCCGCAAAGAGGAAGCGGACGAAGGGCCCGTCCGCCGACTCAGAGCGGGTGTAGGTCTCGACGTACTTGATCGCATTGCCCTGCAGCCAAGTTGGTTGTGGGGGGCACTGCCGCAGATCTGCGATGTCCGCAGCCGGCATCGACGGGTTACCGCTGTCGCAGAGGGGCATGTTGGGGGCGCCGGGCACTCGCCCGCACTGGCCCAAGACCGTGTCCGAGCGGCCCGCTCCGTCCAGAGCCTGGCTTGCGTCATTGGCGTTCAGGTCCCCCAGCGCCTCCAAGGAGGCCGCAGCCGCGCCAGCATCACAATCGCTGAGCTTGAGGGCGCAGGTCTGAGCCAATTTGAGGCTCGTCGCGTCAGCACTGTTCTGGAGCTGGCGACGCTCCCACACCAAGTTGCCTGTTGTGCTCCCGAGAGCCAGGAGGCCGACCATCACGCCCGAGAGGAGGAGCGCCACAAGAACGGTCGTGGCGCCTTGGTCATCCCTGCGAGATACGGTCATCATCACCCTCCACACTGCATGGTCGCCGATGCGGTCAACTGATCGGGAAGCAGTTCCGGGCCCGGGATCAGCGAGAGCGCTGGCCCCAGAAGGATCCAATCGAACGGGGTCACGACCGTGACGGTCACCTGAGCGCTGCCGGTGCTTGGGCAGGATCCCGCGGTCACGGCCGGTGCGGAGGGGAGTCCACTGGCAGCCGCTGCAGCACGCGCTGATGCGTCGGCCCCGACCACAGCGGCCCTGGCCCCCTCACGGGCTGCATTCGTGATGACCACCTGGGCGAAGAAGGCCCGCCCGAAGTCGACGATGCCCCCGATGAGCACCAGCAAAATCGGCAAGATGAGCGCGAACTCAACTGCGGCAGCACCTCGTTCGCGAGTTCTCCGGATCATCAGAACTTGCCGTCGATGGTCATGAACAGTGCGAGCACCTCAGTGCCAAGACTGACGACTGCAACGACGATCACGGCAGCGATGAGCGCCGCGATCAGGGAATACTCGACCGCAGTCGCTCCGAGTTCAGTGCGTACGCGAACCATCTTCTCGATGTCCCATCGACAGGCAAGACGACGACCAACCAGCAGGCTGGGCCAGCCCCCGAGGAGGCCGGCCCACCAACCGGATCAGGTGAGTGCGTCAACGACGTCCTGGAATGCGGCCTGAATGGTCGTGCCAAGAGTGGCGACCACGCCGACGATGATTGCGGCAATCAGGGCCACCAGAAGGCCGTACTCGACGGCGGTGGCGCCGCGCTCGTTGTTGGCCTTGGCGAGGCGGGTGTGGAACTTGATGAGGGCGTTGGTCATGATGGGGGTCCTTCCGGGGTCAGCCTGGCAGGCGTCGTCTGGATGCCTGGCAGGGCATGAGTGGGTGACGACCATCAGAGTTTCGGGCCCACGCCTACCCCGGGGTAATCCTCTGATGGGCCCAACAAGTCCACCCGTTCGGCCGATACCCACCCAGCCTCTCGATGGGGCAGGGAGAAAGGGTATGCCGTCCGCTCGGGTGAGCGGACGGCATACCCAATCATTGAACTCCCTGACGGGAGAACGGACTGACCAACGTCAGTAGCGGTAGTGCTCCGGCTTGTACGGGCCCGCAACATCGACACCGAGGTACTCGGCCTGCTCCTTGGTCAGCTCGGTGAGCTCGACACCGAGCGCCTCGAGGTGGGCGCGCGCCACCTTCTCGTCGAGGTGCTTGGGGAGGGTCTTGACCTCCGGCTTGCCCTCCTCGTCGACGTATTCGTCGGTCTTGGTGAAGAGCTCGATCTGGGCGATCGTCTGGTTGGAGAACGAGTTCGACATCACGAAGCTCGGGTGACCGGTCGCGTTGCCGAGGTTCATGAGACGACCCTCCGACAGCACGATGATGGAGTGTCCATCAGCGAAGGTCCACTCGTGCACCTGCGGCTTGATCTCGACCTTCTCGATGCCCTCGATCTTGGCCAGGCCGGCCATGTCGATCTCGTTGTCGAAGTGGCCGATGTTGGAGACGATCGCCTTGTTCTTCATCTTGGACATGTGCTCCGCGGTGATGACGTCATAGCACCCGGTCGTCGTCACGAAGATGTCGCCGAACTCCGCGGCCTTGTCCATCGTCACGACCTGGAAACCCTCCATCGCGGCCTGCAGCGCGCAGATGGGGTCGACCTCCGTGATGACGACGCGCGCGCCCTGACCTGCGAGCGCCGCGGCGCAGCCCTTGCCCACGTCGCCATAACCCGCGACAACGGCGGTCTTGCCCGCGATCAGCACGTCGGTCGCGCGGTTGAGGCCGTCGACGACGGAGTGGCGGCAGCCGTACTTGTTGTCGAACTTGGACTTGGTGACCGAGTCATTGACGTTGATCGCCGGGAAGAGGAGCTCGCCGGCCTCGGCGAGCTGGTAGAGGCGGTGGACACCCGTCGTGGTCTCCTCAGTGACGCCCTTGATCTGCTCGGCGACCTTGGTCCACTTCTGCGGGTCCTCGGCCATCGTGCGACGCACGAGTGCCTTGAAGACACCGAACTCCTCCGAGTCCTCGTCGGTGGTGGGGGGCACCTGCCCGGCGGCCTCCCACTCCTTGCCCTTGTGGACGAGCATCGTGGCGTCGCCGCCGTCGTCGAGGATCATGTTGGCGCCAGCCTCAGCACCACCGGGCCAGGTGAGGATCTGCTCGGTGCAGTCCCAGTACTCGGGCAGCGTCTCGCCCTTCCAGGCGAAGACGGGCACGCCCTGTGGGTCCTCTGGCGTCCCGTTGGAGCCCACGACGACCGCAGCAGCAGCCTCGTCCTGGGTCGAGTAGATGTTGCAGGACGCCCAGCGGACGTCAGCACCGAGCGCGGTCAGCGTCTCGATGAGGACGGCGGTCTGGACCGTCATGTGCAGCGAGCCGGCGATGCGAGCGCCCTTGAGCGGCTTGCTCTCACCGAATTCGGCGCGCAGGCCCATGAGGCCGGGCATCTCGTGCTCGGCGAGGCGGATCTGGTGACGTCCGGCCTCGGCGAGGCTGAGGTCGCGCACCTGGTGGTCAACGGACATGCGGAACTCCAATGCAGGTTTCGAGTTGACCCGGCGCCGCCCTTCTGGGCCGTCAGGTGGGGCATCTCCCACGCCGGCAGTTGAGCCATTCTACGCAATCCACGACCCC
>DAOLRO010000022.1:19717-23555 GCA_035418665.1 Phycicoccus sp. | reverse complement strand
GACCTCGAAGCGGTCCTGCTCGCGGCGAGCCATCCGGCCGCCGAGCCGCTCGAAGGCCGCCCGGAAGGCCATCGAGATGTAGTGCGGCTGGAGTCGGCGGGCGCGAGCGTCATCCATGGCACGGCGCATCGCGTCGACCTCGGTGTCGTGCATGCCCTCGCTGGCCAGGGCCCGTTCGGCCATGAGTTCCCGCAGGCCCTCGGCGACATTGCTGTCGATGACCTGGTGCATCTTGGCGCGGGTCTCGGGGAGCTCGCCATAGCGGATCGCGTCGAGGAGGAGATCGCGCAGCGGCTTGTCGGAGAAGGCACCGCCGAGGACGTCAAAGACCTTGCCGCCGTATGCCGCTCGCTGCTCCTCGATCTTTTCGAGGAGTCGCTCGAAGACCTCGCCCTCCCGGGTGTTGGTGGCGACGAGGTTCCAGAGTCGGCAGACCTCCTCCTGGCCGATGCGGTGCACGCGACCGAAGCGCTGCTCGATGCGGTTGGGATTCCACGGGAGGTCGTAGTTGACCATGAGGTGGGCGGCTTGGAGGTTGAGACCCTCACCGGCGGCATCGGTCGCGACGAGCACACGGCATACGGGGTTCTTGGTGAATTCCTCTGCGATCCGGCGACGTTCGGGGCGGCGGACGCCACCGTGCATGGCCTCGACGGCTTCAGGGCGGCCGAGGAGATTGCGGACCTGCTGCACGAGATAGTCGAGGGTGTCGCGGTGCTCGGTGAAGATGATGAGCTTGCGCGTGCTGGCGGCCGAGTCGAGGACGTTGTCCTCGAGGATCGTGCGGAGCTCGGTCCACTTGACGTCCTGTCCGGAAGCGCGGACTCGGGCGGCGAGGGTGCTCAGGTGCTCGAGCTCGTTGATCTCCAGGCGCAACTCCTCGACGGTGCGGGCACTGGTGGCCGCGTCGACGACCTCCTCCTCGAGTTCCTCGAGATCCTCGCTGCTCCACTCGTCCTCGTCGAAGTCGAGCGGAGTCTGGAGCGCGGGGTCTGTCGACGCCGTGGGGACGCCGTGTTCGATGTCGTGGGCACGCTTGGTGAGGCGCGCGATGCGGCGCTTGAGTGACTCGTGGATCGCTGCGGGGCTCGAGGCGAGGCGGCGCTGGAGGACGGTGAGGGCGAAGCCGACGGTGTTGCGCCGCTTGCCGTCGAGCCGGTCGGCGCGGCCCATGCCCTCGCGGACATAGTCGGTGACCTGTTGATAGAGCTCGGCTTCGTGCGCGGTGAGCTCGTAGGGGACGGTGTGCGCGAAGCGCTCCGGGAAGAGCGGCTTGCCCTCGAAGGTGAGCAGGTCCTCCTTGACCATGCGGCGCATGACGCCCTTGGTGTCGGAGTGGTGGTGCTCCTTGCGATATTTGCCGGCGAACTTGTCGCGGTCGAGGAGGGTGAGGAAGGCTTGGAAGTCCTCCTCCTTGCCCGAGTGCGGGGTCGCGGTCATGAGGAGGAGGTGACGGGCCCGTGTGCCGAGGAGTTGGCCGAGCTCGAAGCGCTTGGTCTGCTTGAGTTCGCCGCCGAACCAGTGGGCGCCCATCCGGTGGGCTTCGTCGACGATGACCAGGTCCCAGTGGCTGTCCTCGATCTGCTCGAGCAGGGCCTCGTTGCGGGCGAGGTGGTCCATCCGGGCGATGAGGAGCGGGTGGGCATCGAAGACGGTCTGGCCGACGGTGGCGTCGATGAGCTGGTTGGTCAGGATGTCGAAGCGCAGGCCGAACTTGAGGAAGAGCTCGTCCTGCCACTGGTCGACGAGGCCACCCGGGGCGACGACGAGGCAACGGTTGACGTCGTCGCGCAGGATCAACTCCTTGATGTAGAGGCCAGCCATGATCGTCTTGCCGGCACCGGGGTCGTCGGCGAGGAGGAAGCGGAGCGGTCGCTTGGGGAGCAGCTCGCCATAGACGGCGCGGATCTGGTGAGGGAGGGGTCGGACGTCACTCGTGGCGACAGCGAGCATCGGGTCGTAGAGGCCAGCGAGTTGGATGCGCTGGGCCTCGGCGGCCAGTTTGAACTCGTCCGCATCGGCGTCGAAGGGTCGCCGGTTGCCGGTCCCGAGGGTCAGGGCCGACTCGTCCCCGCGATAGATCACGCGCTCGGCCAGTCCGCCCTCAGCGGTCTTGTAGTAGACCGTGCATGCGGCGGGACCGTGCATGACCGCGTTGATGATCGTCACCTCGGCGCCGGGCATGAGACCGGCGACTGACGCGCCGGGGGTGAGTTCCTCGAGCAGCACAGCGACATCCCTTCGTGGGTGCGGCTCCGGTGAGTGTCGCCACCAACGCGGGTTACCCAATCTGTTGGGCGGACTCTAGTCGCAGGCGCAACAAAGGTGGTCTGGTGCCTGAGTCCCGCCGGTCCCGCAACTACGCGCGGGCCGCCGAACTCATGGGGCGACGCGTGGCCGCCACCCGCGAGGTCCGGGGCCTCACCCAGGAGCAACTCGCCCATCTCACCGGTCTGAGCCGCAACCAGATCCAGAACATCGAGCGCAATCGCAACAACTCAAAGGACCCCGAGACCGGCAAGCCCGGGCCGGGCAACGCGAGACTCGAGACAATCTTCGTCCTGGCCGAGGCGCTCCACGTCGAGGTCAGCTGGCTCGTCGACACGACGACGACCGTCCTCATCCCACCCGCCGATTCGATGTAATACGCGCACCGAATCTGGGTGCGTGATACATCGAATCGGCGGGAGGGAGACGGGGGACGGACCCACGGACGCCAGGCTCACGGCATACGGGACAATGGCGAGCATGACGGCTGTGACTGAGACCGCGAACGGCACCACCGCGAGCACCGACATCCTCACCATCGCGCGCGAGCAGGTGCTCGAGCGCGGGGAGGCGCTCACCCACGCCCAGATCGTCGAGGTCCTGCAGACCGGCGACGACCAGCTCGCCGACCTGCTGGCGCTGGCCCACGACGTGCGCATGAAATACCAAGGCCCCACGGTCGAGGTCGAGGGGATCGTCTCGCTCAAGACCGGCGGCTGTCCCGAGGACTGCCACTTCTGCAGCCAGTCGGGCCAGTTCACCTCACCGGTGCGCAGCGTCTGGCTCAACATCCCCGAGCTCGTCCGTGCTGCCAAGCAGACCGCCGCCACGGGCGCGAGTGAGTTCTGCATCGTCGCCGCCGTCCGCGGCCCCGACGACAAACTCATGCAGCAGATGCGCGAGGGCGTGGCCGCCATCCGCGCCGCCGTCGACATCAACATCGCGGCCTCTCTCGGGATGCTCTCCCAGGAGCAGGTCGACGAACTTGTCGAGATGGGCGTCCACCGCTACAACCACAACCTCGAGGCCGGCCAGTCCTTCTTCCCCAACGTCGTCACCACCCACTCGTGGGAGGAGCGTTGGGAGACCTGCGAAATGGTCAAGGCCTCCGGCATGGAACTCTGCTGCGGCGGGCTCGTCGGCATGGGCGAGACCATCGAGCAGCGCGCCGAGTTGGCCGCCGACCTGGGCCGACTGGAGCCGCACGAGGTCCCGCTCAACTTCCTCAACCCGCGCCCCGGCACGCCCTTCGGTGACCTCGAGCCGATGGAGACCAATGACGCGCTGCGTACCATCGCGGCGTTCCGGCTCGCGCTGCCACGCACGATCCTCCGTTACGCCGGTGGTCGCGAGTTGACCCTCGGTGATCTGGGCACCCGCGACGGCCTTCTCGGCGGCATCAACGCCGTCATCGTCGGCAACTACCTCACCACCCTGGGGCGCGACCCCAAGGAGGACCTGTCGCTGCTGGCCGATCTCGAGATGCCGATCCGCGCACTCAACGAGACCTTCTGAGTCGGCCGCCGATTCCGCTGCCAGACAAACGATTTCGTATGCCGTCCGCTCACCC
>DAOLRO010000022.1:0-19707 GCA_035418665.1 Phycicoccus sp. | reverse complement strand
CCTTCCCGATGACGCCCGATCGGCGTCCTGGTGCGGGGCCTGTGGCGAGTCCCTGGTTGACGCGGCCGAGGGGCACGTGCGATGTGCGCAGCGCTTGTCGTTGGAACCGCCTCGCTACTGCGGGCAGTGCCGGCGTCGGATGAAGGTCCAGGTCACACCCGGCACCTGGCTGGCCACCTGTGTCGAGCACGGAAGCGTCGAGCACTCCACCTGGTCCTGAAGCCCCAGAGGCGCGCCGCTCGGCCAACGCGTCAGAGGTCCAGAGCAGCGCGCAGCGCGACCTCCACGTCGGCAAGCAGATACGCAGGGAGGACGCCGATCGGTTCTTCGTGGAGGAGTTGCTCCTGGGTCACCACATTGAGGTGGGAGGCGACGGCGACCGAGTTCTTGGCTAGGCCCGTGGCCCCGGCCGGGAGATAGACGTGGTCCGGGCTGGCAGCGCGCGACGTGTTGGTCGTCAACGACACGACGAGGCACGTGCGCCACGCCGATTTGTTGAGGGCGTCCGCTTGCACGACCACGACGGGACGGCGTTCGGCGGGGAGTGAGCCGGCGCCGTGATCGAGCCAGCGAATCTGGCCCCGCTGGATCACCATTCCTCGTTTTCGTAGAGGGCCAGCACGCCGCGCGACGCCTCGGTTACCCACGCAATGTCGGCGAGATCCTCTTCGGTCGGATAGCCCGTCGCCGCCAGAACCTCGTTGATCCGCGCGGTCAACGAGGCCTTCTCCTCCTTGTCGAGCAGATCCTTGAAGGCGATGACGAACACCTCGGACCGCGAGACCCCATGGCGGGCGGCATAGTCGTTGACCTGCTCGAACACGTCGTCCGGCATGGAAATCGCTGTCTTCATACCCGAGTATGACCGGGTCATACCGTCCGGGAGCGGTCATCCACAGGAGCCGGAGCGCGGGCGCGCCTCGACCATGACGGACAGCAATCGCCGGACCGTCTCGAAGTCCTCGAACCGTGACGCGGTGGCCAAGGCAGACGCGATCCTCTTCACCAGCCCGGCCTACAACGGCACCATGCCTGCGGTCGCCAAGAACGCCATCGACGTCGCATCCCGGCCGCGCGGCGCCGCTCCGATCGTGGACAAGCCGGTCCTCATCGCGACGGCCACCTACTCCCCCGGCGCCGATGACCGAGTCCTCGAGCACGCCAAGGTCGCCTTCACGATTGCCGGCGCCAAGCCCATGGAGCAGGGCTTTGGGATCAGCAAGCACTTCGAGGCCTTCGACGAGTCCGGCCTGGTCGACAAGGACCGCGAGCGCGAGCTCCACGCCCTCGTCGCCGACCTGCTCGCCCCGGTCACCGTCTGACAGCGGTCCCAACGCCCCCTTCGACGACACGCTCAGCGCTTCGCCGCGCGCTCTGATCACGACGAACGCCCTTGAGACATCGAGCGTGTCGTCGAACGGCCACCCGGCCAACGTCCAACCGCCAAACCCCCGATCATCGGCGAACGTCGTTAACGTCGAATGCATGTGGCGACGGCCTCGACCAGGTCGCGCCGACCCAACCCTTCAAGGAGTGCACGATGACGACAGCACGTGACCTGATGTCCTCCCCCGCCCAGACGCTCAACGAGGGCGACAGCCTCGTGACCGCCGCCCAGGCCTTCAAGCACGGCGACGTGGGCTCGATGCCCGTCCTCGCCGCCGACGGCCGCCTCGTCGGCATGGTGACCGACCGTGACCTCGTCGTGCGCGGTCTGGCCGACGGAATCGACCCGGGTCGCGGGACCCTCAGCGACGTTCTGACCGAGACCGTCGTCGTGCTCAACGTCGACGACGAGGTCGACGCGATCGTCCGCGCCTTCAGCGAGAACCAGGTCCGCCGCGTCCCCGTCCTCGACGGTCAGGAGGTCGTGGGCATCATCAGCCAGGCCGACATCGCCCGCGAACTCTCCAACGAGCGCACCGGTCAGGTCGTCGAGGCGATCTCGCGCGACTGATCCGCACAGTCCGCCCGGCGCGCCACCCAACGGGTCCGTCACACTGTTGCGTGTGACGGACCCGTTGGCCTTTGACCGCGAGCATCTCTGGCACCCCTACGGCAGCGCCCTCACGCCGAGTGATCCCTACCTCGTGGAGTCGGCCCACGGCATACGAATCCGATTGCGGGACAGGGATGGACGCCCTCGCGAGGTGATCGACGCCATGTCGTCGTGGTGGTGTGCCATCCATGGATATGCCGTGCCGCAACTCGACGCCGCCGCTCACTCCCAGCTCGGCCGGATGAGTCACGTGATGTTCGGGGGGCTCACCCACGAGCCGGCCGTCGAGCTCGGCCGCCGCCTGGTCGAATCCACTCCGGACGGCCTCAAGCACGTCTTCTTTGCGGACTCCGGCTCGGTTGCGGTCGAGGTGGCGATGAAGATGGCACTGCAGTTCCAGATCGCGCGGGGCGAGCGGCGCACGCGCTTCTTCACGATCCGGGGCGGCTATCACGGCGACACCTTCTCGCCCATGTCCGTGACTGATCCGGTCGGCGGCATGCACTCGCTCTTCCGCGGCGTCCTGCCGGAGCACGTCTTTGCACCCCGGCCGCCCGCTGGATTCGACTGTGCCGCAGACGATCCCACGATGGTGGCCTGGGAAGCCGAGACCAGAGCGCTGTATGCCGCGCACGCCCCCGACATTGCCGCCGTCATCGTGGAGCCGGTCCTCCAGGGCGCCGGCGGCATGCACATCTACAGCCCGTATGCTGTGTCCGTCCTGCAGTCGTTGGCCCGGGAGCATGGCGCCTTGGTGATCCACGACGAGATCGCGACTGGCTTCCACCGCACGGGCCCGATGTGGGCCGCCGATCACGCCGAACGCCTTGCGTCTGCGGAACCGGCTGCTATGGCGACCGGACCCGCAGACCCTACGGGGGAGTCGAGAGCGGTTGCAAGGCAAGGAGTTCCCGACATCTTGTGCGTTGGCAAAGCCCTGACAGGTGGTTACCTCTCGCTTGCCGCGGTCCTGTGCACGCACGAGGTCGCCGTCGGGGTGTCCCGCGGCGAGGCGGGCGGGCTCATGCATGGACCGACCTTCATGGCGAACCCTCTCGCCTGCGCCATCGCCGCGGCCTCACTCGATCTGCTGCGCGAGAACGACGCGGCCACGCAGGTCGCACGCATCCGCGACAGTCTGGCTGCGGGCCTGGCACCCGCCCGCGAACTCGAGTCCGTCGTCGACGTCCGGACGATCGGTGCTGTCGGTGTCATCCAACTACGTGAACCGGTCCGCGTCGCCGACGTGACCGCTGCGGCGATCGCGCGGGGCGTGTGGGTGCGACCCTTCCGCGACCTCGTCTACACGATGCCGCCCTATGTGACGTCGGACGACGACCTCACCACTCTCAACGCGGCCCTCGTCGACGCCGTGCGGGCGACCCACGGCTGACCCTTGGCTCCGGACCAGGGCAGGCCGGGGGTCGAAGGGTGTGTCTTCGCGAAGCTCTGCAGTTGCCCCACCACGCGGGGCATGTCAGTTGCCCCACCACGCGGGGCATGTCAGTTGCCCCACCACGCGGGGCATGTCAGTTGCCCCACCAGCGGGGGCATGTCAGTTGCCCCACCTGCGGGGGCAACTGCAGAGGTGTCCACTCAACCCCCATCCCACCCCGGCCGTACTCGACCGGGATCATCATGTCGGGCTCAGCTCTCTGCGAGGCGCTGGTCGAGGAGATCGCGTCCAGCCGGCGTGAGGCTGTAGCGATCGCCCATGCTCCCCTGGACCAGCCGGAGGCCACACAGGTGCGCGAGCCACGACTTCGCCATCTCCTCGGGCATCCCCAAGACCGACGCGATCCGCGGAGTGCGCGCCATCGCCACATTGTCGAGGGCAAGCAGTACCGCCATGCCCGGAGCCGCAGTCAGCACCGGCGTCTGAACAGGGTCCAGGCGGGACAGTGCGCGCGCCTGTCCCACTCGCTGCCCGAGTGTGAAGAGCACCGCCACGCTCAGGCACACGCCGAATCCCCGGTAGAAGCGATCCCCTGCGCTCGGTGGCCACGTCGATAGGTCGATCCCCCAGGCGATGAGCCCCATGCCGACGACGGCTGGGCCCATCGACCACCCCATCGTGCGAGGCCGGACGCGCTCCCGCCACGTGATCGGACCGCCCAGCGCCATCGCGACCACCATGGCGATCAAGCCCGATCGCGACAGCGTCCCGCCCGGCTCGACCAGCCAGAAGAGCACAGCCAGCACCGCCGGCCCGATCAATCCGAGTACATTCCACAACAGGTCCGGACCGGTCACCATCGGTAAGCGGCCACGCAGCGATCGCGCCTCGACCAGGCCTTCGGCCGACAGTTCGGGCAGCCCGCCTACGTCGACCTCCGCGCCGGGCATCGCCGGGTACTCCCCTGTCCCCATGCGTCAACGGTAGTCCGACCTCGCCGATCTGTCCCCGCCGCGACAATGTCCACCATGAGAATCGTGATCGTCGGCGCCGGCAGTATCGGCTGTTACTTGGGAGGCCGTCTCGCCACCAACCCCGCCGTACACGTCACCTTGATCGGCCGGCCCACCATCGCGTATGCCGTGCGCGGTCACGGCTTGTCGGTCGGGACTCCCGATGGGCCGAGGACCACGATCCCAGCGGATCGGCTCGAGTTCGTCACCGAACTGGCCGCCACCGCAGATCCGGACGTCGTGCTCGTCACCGTCAAGGCCAAGGACACGGCAACGGTCGGCGCCGAGCTGGCCACCAGCCTCCCTACCCAGGTCCCGATCCTCTGCCTCCAGAACGGTCTGCGCGGCGCCGAGACCCTCGCCACCGCCATGCCGGAGCACCGTGTCCTCGCCGGGATGGTCGCCTTCAATGTCGTCCGTGAGGAGCCCGCGACCTTCCTCCAGACCACGTCGGGCGAGGTCATGGTCGACGCCGATCCCGCCCTCCAGTCGCTCATCGCCGCGGCCGGAGCCTCCCGTCCACCGCTGACACTCGTACCCCGCGACGACATGCCCAATGTCCACGCCGCCAAGCTCCTCCTCAATCTCAACAACGCGATCAATGCCCTCTCCGGCATCCCCCTCAAGGCCGAACTCTCCGATGGGGACTTCCGCCGCGTCCTCGCCGCGTCCCAGCGGGAAGCCTTGGCCGTGTATGCCGGGTGCGGCATCTCTCCCGCGAAACTCACCCCGGTCCCTCCAGCGGCGATGACGCGAATCCTCGAGACCCCCACACCGATCTTCACGCTCCTGGCTCGCACCGCCCTCTCGGTCCACCCGAAGGCCCGCTCCTCGATGGCCGACGACCTCGACCAGGGACGCCCGACCGAGATCGCCCAACTCCAAGGTGAGATCTCATCGCTGGGCCGCGCTCACGGCATACCCACGCCGGTCAATGACGCCTTGGTCGACCTCGTGCAAGACGCCGAGGCTGCCGGTCCCGGACGGCGCAACTGGACCGGCCCCGCCCTGCTCGCTGAGGTCAGGCGCCGGCACTGAGCCGGACCGGATCACTGGCGGCGCAGTGACAGGGTGACGCGGACCGGTCCGGAACGTTTCGCCGGGGGGCCCGATGCGCCACACCCAGCCGCGCCCTCCTTCGTGCCAGACGCGTGTTGACGAGGTCGCGCATCGGATGCCGAGTTCGGCGAGGCGACGCATCAGGGCAGGGAGACCTCGACCGAACCGATCACCGTCGCGCACGCAGCCGGCGCGCCGGCCAGCGTCGAGATCACGACCTCGAATGGACGCTCGGTGCGGCCTGCCCAAGAAACGGACCCACTGTGCGGAACCGACGAGACGGGACCGCTGATTCGGCGCCCATTTGCGAGGATTCGCCCCATGAGTGACTTCCTCGGACGTCTGACGGCCGCTGCCGCCGAGCGCGATGCCCGAGGCCTGCACCGTGAGGTCCGCGCGTTCGACCCCGCGAGCGTCCTCGATCTCGCGGGCAATGACTACCTCGGTCTTCGCACCCACCCCCGAGTCCTCGACTCAGCCATCGCCGCCACTCGGGCCTACGGGGCCGGTGCGGGGGCCTCCCGGTTGGTCACCGGCACCCTCGGAATCCACGAGGACCTGGAGCGTCGGCTGGCCGACTTGGCTGGGGCACCGTCCGCCTTGGTCCTCTCCAGCGGGTATGCCGCGAACCTCGCCACCGTGACCGCTCTCGCCGACGCGGACACCCTCATCGTGAGCGACGCGCACGCTCACGCCTCCCTCATCGACGGTGCTCGCCTGTCACGAGCCGGCGTCGCGGTGGCCCGCCACAATGACATCGACCATGTCCGAGGACTCCTCGCGACGCGCACCCAGACCCACGCACTCGTGATCGTCGAGTCGATCTACTCGGTGCTCGGGGACAGGGCACCCCTGCGCGACCTCATCGCCCTGACCGCCGAGTCGGGCGCCGTCCTCGTCGTTGACGAGGCGCATGCCCTTGGAGCAGCGGGTCCCGGCGGCGCTGGGCTGGTCGCTGAAACGCTTGCGGGACAAGCCTTTCCGACGCACGTTGTCATCACTGCCACGCTCTCCAAGGCCTTCGGGAGCCAAGGCGGTGTGGTCCTGGCCCGGGCCGAGGTCCGCGAGCATCTCGTCAACACGGCGCGCCCCTTCATCTACGACACCGGCCTCGCTCCCGCTGCAGCCGGAGCAGCGCTCGGGGCACTCGATGTCATCATCGACCAACCAGTGCTACTGGATCAGTTGCAGCACAACGCCACTCAGCTCGCCGCTGCGTGCGGGATCGAGCCTCCGGGTGGCGCCGTCATGTCCGTCACCATGTCGGGTCCGGAAGCGGCCCTGGCGGCCGTCGACGCAGCGCAAGCACACGGCATACGCATCGGTTGTTTCCGGCCGCCCTCGACACCCGATGGTTCATCGCGTCTCCGGATCACCGCCCACGCCCACCACTCGGCCGACCAGATCGCAACCGCGGCAACGGTTCTCAAGGAGTTGGTCCACCGATGACGCTCTCTCTGCCGAATGTCGTCCTCATCACGGGCACGAGCACCGAGGTCGGCAAGACGATCGCGACCGCAGCGATCGCGTGCGCCCTCCGCGCCCGCGGGACGGACGTCACCGTGGTCAAGGTCGCCCAGACCGGGGTCGATTCCGACGAGGACGGTGACGCGGCAGTCGTCGAGCACTTCACAAGCGCGCTGCCGGGCGGGGCCGTCCCGACGCGTGAACTGGTTCGTCTGCCAGAGCCACTCGCGCCGGACGTCGCCGCCCGCCGAGCGGGCGTGACCATCCCCACCGTGGGTGACCACGTCCGCACCATCAGCGAGATCGCGCGCACCCATTCGATCGTCCTCGTTGAAGGCTCGGGTGGACTGCTCGTCCATTTGGATGCCCGCGGCGGGACCCTGGCCGACATCGGTGTCGGCCTCCGCTACAAGGGCGTCAGTTGCGGAGCAGTGCTCGTCGCAGCAGCAGGTCTCGGCACCTTGAACCATTCGGCGCTCACCGCCGAGGCACTCCAAGCTCGCCACATCCCTCTCCTCGGTGTCGTCCTTGGCTCGTGGCCCACCCAGCCCGACCTCGCCGAGGAGTGCAATGTCACCGATCTGCCCCGAGTCACGGCCACCACTCTCTGGGGGCAGCTCCCTGCCGGCGCCGGTCGGTTGGCCCCGGCGACCTTTGCCGCAGCCGCCTCGGGATGGCTCCCCACCCTTGCCTGACCCCGCCGCCACGAACGCCGACCGAGGGGTGTGACCGCCGAGGCATCGGTCGTTCGGTTGGCAGATCCCGTCCAAAGGTTTGGTCTGACTGACCCCGTGGCCCTGCGTTCTTTGACACGATGCCGAGTGTGAGCGCCGTGGCCCGCCTTCTCCCCGACCCTGGTCGGGTGGACCGGCCGTTGCGGGTCATCGTGGTCTGTTGGGGCAACATCTGCCGCTCGCCCTTGGCCGAATTCATGCTTCGGGCCGCGGTCGACGCGGCGGGGCTCGGTGACCAGGTCGAGGTGAGTTCGGCCGGCACGTCGACCGAGGAGATCGGTCACCCCATGGATCAGCGCACCCTCGCGACCCTGCGCCGCCATGGCGTCCCGGACACCGGGTTCGCCGCCAAACGGGCCCGCCAGTTCCGGCCCGAGACCTTCGACCAAGCTGACCTGGTCCTCGCCGCGGATCGCATCCATGAGGAGATCCTCCGCAAGCGAGCCCGCACCCCGGAAGAAGTCGGGCGCATCCGGATGCTCCGCTCCTTCGACCCGCGGGCCGTGTCCGCCGGGGACCTCGGGATGGATGACCCCTGGTATGGCAACGATCGGGATTTCGACCAGACCTTCCGCGAGGTGGAGGGAGCAATTCCCGGGATCGTCGCGTATCTGAGCGACCAGGTCGGCGCCCGCCCTGGGTTCGGTCGCTCCTTCTGACCGCTCGCTGTCGGGGCGAGTGTGGCGACCAGAGCGCAAGGAGTCCAGCGCGTGGAGGCGGTCCCGGCATAGGCAGGCCTGTGAAAGGGGCCCCGCGCGCTCTGGGAGGATGACGTCATGGGTTCCCTCGCTGACCTCTCTCCGGCCATCGCTCTGGGTGCACTCGACGGTCGCTATCGCGGCGCCGTCGCTCCGCTCGTCGACCACCTGAGCGAGCCGGCCCTCAACCGCGCTCGTGTGCGCGTCGAGATCGAGTGGCTGATTCACCTCACCGACCGGCAGGTCGTGCCCGGCGTGCGCCGCCTCACCGACGACGAGAAGAACGCGCTGCGCGCCATCGTCGACGACTTCGGTGCGGCCGAGATCGACGAGATGGCCGCAACCGAGCGCGTCACCCAGCACGATGTCAAGGCGGTCGAGTACTTCCTCAAGAAGCGATTGTCGGCGATCGCTCCGTCGGTTGAGGACGCGGGCCTTGCCGAGCTCATCCACTTCTGCTGCACGAGCGAGGACATCAACAACCTGTCCTATGCCCTCATGGTCCAGGGGGCCGTCGAGGACGTCTGGCTGCCTCGCGCCACTGCTCTCGTGGAGACGGTCGCCACGATGGCGAGTGACCTGCGGGACGTGCCTCTCCTCGCGCACACCCACGGCCAGCCTGCGACACCCACGACGATGGGCAAGGAACTCGCGGTGCTCGCCTGGCGCCTCCAGCGCCAGTTGCGGCGCATCGAGGACGCGGAGTTTCTCGGCAAACTCAACGGCGCGACCGGCACCTATGGGGCGCACCTGGCCGCCGTCCCCGAAGCCGACTGGGAGCTGGTCTCGGAGACCTTCGTCGAGGGGCTGGGGCTGACCTGGAACCCCCTCACCACCCAGATCGAGAGCCACGACTGGCAGGCCGAGCTCTATGCCGACATCGCGCGCTTCAACCGCGTGCTCCACAACCTCTGCACGGACGTCTGGACCTACATCTCGATGGGCTACTTCGCCCAAGTGCGAGGCCAGGGCACGGTCGGGTCATCGACGATGCCGCACAAGGTCAACCCGATTCGTTTCGAGAACGCCGAAGCCAACCTCGAGGTGAGCAACGCCCTCTTCGACGTGCTCGCCTCGACGCTGGTGCAGAGCCGTCTGCAGCGCGACTTGACCGACTCGTCCATGCAGCGCAACATCGGCGTCGCCTTCGGGCACTCACTCCTGGCGATCGACAACGCCATGCGGGGACTCGCTGGGCTGGACGCGGTGCCGACGGCCATGGCCACCGACCTCGATGCCAACTGGGAGGTGCTTGGCGAACCCATCCAGTCGGCGATGAGAGCCCTTGGGGCACAAGGCGTTCCCGGCATGGAGGAGCCCTACGAGCGGCTCAAGGAGCTCACTCGTGGTCGCCGAATCGGTCAGGCCGAGTTGGTCGAGTTCGTGCGCGGATTGGGTCTGCCCGCTGACGTCGAAGCGCGGCTGGCCGCCATGACCCCACAGACTTATGTCGGTCTCGCACCAGTACTGGTCGACCACCTCGGCTGACCTTCGCGGGCCGGGCGGCCATGATGGGTGTATGCCGTCCACTTCCGACCCAGCGCCCGTCACCCGAGCAGACCTCGAGTCCCTCTGCGAATCCCTGCCCGAGGTGACCTTGGGAGAATCGTGGAAGCGCCCGGCATACCTCGTGGCGGGAAAGGCGTTCGTGAACTTCCGGGAGCCGCGCAAGGACTGCCTTGACCCGGAGACGGGCGAGCCGATGGACGACGTCATCGTGGTCACGGTTGCGGACGCGGGGGAGAAAGAGGCGCTGGTGAGCGGGGAGGGGCCATGGTTCACGATCCCGCACTTCGACGGCTACAACGCCGTGCTGGTGCGCGAGCGCGACCTGGGCGAGTTGGACTATGTCGAGTTGGCCGAGGTCGTCACCGAGGCCTGGGCCAGTCGCGCGCCCAAGAAGCTGGTCAAGACCCACCTCGGTTGAGAACCTCTGCAGTTGCCCCCACACCCGGGGCATGGCAGTTGCCCCCAGATGCGGGGCATGGCAGTTGCCCCCAACTGGGGGGCAACTGCAGAGGTTGCGAAACAGCACCCCAGGGGTCAGCCCTCGGCGAGGATGATGCTGCGCGTGAGGTGACGCGGGTGGTCGGGATCGAGGCCGCGGTGCCGGGCCAGCGCCACGGCGATCCGCTGGGCACAGACAAGCTGGACGAGCGGGTCCTCCGACGAGGACCACACCGTCGCCCCGACAGCCTCGACATCGGACACCAGGCCTTCCGGCACGGGGTCGAAGATGAAGACCAGGGTCCGCTCGCCCGCCACGGCGATCGGGCCGTGGCGATAGTCGAGCGACGGATAGGACTCCGCCCACGCCTGCGCGGCCTCGCGGATCTTCAGGGCCGCCTCGGTCGCCAGGCCCTGCGCCCAGCCCCGGCCGAGGTAGACGTAGTGATCGAAGAGCGCGACATTCGGGATCGGCGACGACAGGGCGGCCTCGAGTTCCCCGGGCAGTTCGGCCAGTCGCCGACTGACCTCGTCCCCTTCGCCGGCGAAGGCCGCGCGCGCCAGGACGAGCAGGCTCGTCGGGAAGCGGGTCTGCACCACCGACTGCTCGTCAGCCTCCTCGAGCACGAGAACGTCATCGCAAAGGTCCTCGACGGGCATGCCGGGCACCGCACAGACGGCAACTGTGCGAGCGAGCCCCCGGAACCTCGAGAGGGCTTCGAGGATCTCGGTCGTCGTGCCCGACCGCGTCAGCGCAATCACCCGGTCATAACTGCGGGAGGCTGGCGGAAGCTCCGAACCATAGGCCCAATGGGACTCCCCGAGCCCGGCCTCCTCGCGAAGGATCGCCAGTGACTGGGCCATGAAGGCTGACGTCCCACATCCGATGAAGAGCACCCGCTCCCCGGGGGCGACGAGCAACTCCCGTGCGCGAGAGACGCGCTCCCGATCGGCGAGCATCGACTGCCACAGGGCGGGCTGGCTGTCGATCTCGGATTCGGTGAAGCTGCCTCCACGGTCCTGACCCATCGCTGCTCCGCTCCCTCGTCGCATCCGTCCGGAGTCCCTCCGCTGACGGATCGTCCTTTCATCGTGGTCCGCGAGACCACCAACTGACCCCTCGTCGATCAGGAATACTGCGCAAGTGGGCCATCGAACTGCGCACTTGCTCGATCAAGACCCTGCGCGAGTGATGAGGTCGGGTCCATCATGGCTGACGTGACTTCCGACCGGACCTCCCCGCCGGACAACGGTTCGGACTTCCGAAGTGCCCTCAAACACAGCGTGCGTCTGTCCAGCCGTCGCACCCAACGGCTGGCCACCATCCTCGATGTCCTGGCCCAGCGCGCGACTCTCGACGTCCACGAGCTGGCCCGCCTGACGGGGGTCTCCGAGGCGACGTTGCGGCGGGACCTCGACTTCCTCGAGCACCAGGAGCTCCTCCACCGCACCCACGGCGGCGCCTCGAGCCGCACTGCCGCAGCCGAACTTCCCGTGCGCTATCGCGACGGCCATCAGCGCGAGGCCAAACAGCGAATCGCCCGCGCATGCGCCGACCTCATCTCGCGTCGGTCCCAGGCCCTGGCCATCAGTGGCGGGACGACCACGACCGAGGTGGCCCGTCTGCTCGCCGACCGGCGCGAACTCACGATTGTCACCAACGCGATCAACATCGCCATGGAACTCTCGAGCAAGCCCAACCTGCGCATCATCGTCGCCGGCGGGCAGTTGCGCTCCCAGACCTCGGAAGTGGTCGGCGCTTGGACCGAACGCTTCCTCGAGGGCCTCAACTTCAACGTCACGATCATGGGCGTCGACGGAGTCTCGGCCCGAGGCGGACTGACCACCCACGATGCTGTCGAAGCACGCGCCAACCGCAAGATGGTGGACCGCTCGCAGAAGGTGATCGTCGTCGCCGACTCGACCAAGATCGGGCACCTCACGTTGAGTCAGATCGCGGAGGTCGGCAGGGGTCAGCTGCTCATCACCGACTCGGCCGCGTCTCCCGACGAGATCGCCGCCCTCCGTGCCCGCGGCATGGAGGTCGTCCTCGTATGACGGCGATCAAGGCCACATCCGTGGTCCTCTGCGTGGGCCTCAATCCGGCCCTCGACGTGACGTATCACGTGGACCAGCTCGCGCATGGGCAGGCGCAGCGGGTCCGGTCCGTGACGACGCGCGCGGGCGGGAAGGCGAGCAACGTATGCCGTGTGGTCGCCACCCTCGGCGGCGTCGCCCACCTGGTCGCTCCCGTCGGTGGGACGAGCGGCATGGAATACGTCGGCCTCCTCGCCGCGGACCACGTGCCGCACACGGCTGTGCCCGTCAGTGGCGCGACCCGTCGGACCGTGGCGGTGGTCGAGGACGACGGCACGACGACGCTTCTCAGCGAATCCGGTGCCGCAGCAACCGAATCCGACTGGGCGGCGATCACGTCTTGCGTCCGCGAGGCACTATCCGCTGGTGTGACGACCTCTGGCGTGACGACCTCTGGTGTGACGACCGGCAGCGTGGAGGCCTTGGTGATCTCCGGATCCGTCGCTCCCGGCCTCCCCGACGACGCCGTGGCGCAACTGGTCCGCATGGGGCGGGCACACGGCATACCGGTCCTCGTCGACGCCAGCGGAAGCCAGCTGACGGCGGCACTGGCCGCCAAACCCCATGTGGTCAAACCGAATTCGGAGGAGCTTCTCGAGGTCACAGGGATGTCAGGCAGCGAGGGCGCACATCGTCTCGCCGATCAGCATCAGGGCACAGTCGTCGCGGCTTCGCACGGGCCAGAAGGGCTCGTAGTGATCGATGCGACCGGGCTGCGCGTTCACGCCCGGCCGGGTCGGGAGTTGCGGGGCAACCCGACCGGGGCGGGCGATGCAGCCGTGGCGGCCATCGTCCTCGGACTCTTGCGCTCGGCCGCCTGGGAGGACATCGCCCGTTCCGCCGTCGCCGCCTCGGGTGCTGCCGTGCTCGAACCCGTGGCAGGAGTCGTCGATCCCTCCCGCGTCGCCGAGCTGGCAGAGCAGGTGACCGTCACCGAACTGCCCGGCCCCGGTCCCACACCATTGGTCCGTCAGTCCAGCCCTGAAGGGAGGCACCCATGACGCTCACGACCACCGGCGCGATCGTCGACGCCGCGGCTGCGGCCCGCCAAGCCGCCGCAGCCTTCAACGTCGTCACCCTCGAACAAGTGGAAGGCGTCATCGCCGGTGCCCAAGCGGTGAGCGTGCCGGCCATCCTCCAGATCTCCGAGAATGCCGTCCTCTTCCACGGCGGTGCGGTCCGCCCGCTGGCCGCGGCCTGTCGCGCCGCGGCCGAGGAAGCGAGTGTCCCCATCGCCCTGCACTTCGACCACGTGACCGACCTCGAGCTCGTGGCTCAGGCCGCGGAGGCGGGCTTTTCGTCGGTGATGATCGACGCCTCGACACTGCCCTACGCGGACAACGTGGCCGTCACGGCCCGGGTCACCCGGGAACTACACGCCCAAGGTCTCTGGGTCGAGGCCGAACTCGGTGAGGTGGGCGGCAAGGACGGCGCGCACGCCCCGGGCGTGCGCACCGACCCCGGTGACGCGGCGGCCTTCGTCGACGCGACTGGGGTCGATGCCCTTGCCGTGGCGGTCGGGAGCAGTCACGCCATGCGCGAACGCACCGCGACGCTCGACCACGACCTCATCGCACGTCTCCACGCCAAACTGGCGGTGCCGCTGGTGTTGCACGGGTCCTCGGGGGTCCCACCGCAGGAACTCAGGGCCGCGATCGCTGCCGGGATGACCAAGGTCAACATCGGGACGCTGCTGGGGAGGAGTTTCACCGGCGCCCTGCGAGAGGCGCTCGCCGCAGGCCCGCGGATCATCGATCCGCGAAAGGTGCTGAGGCCCGCGCGTGAGGCAGTGGCCAAGGCAGTTGAAGGTTGCCTGCGCGACCTTGGACTGGGTGAGTGATAAGACCCGATGAGTCATCGGGTGGCCCGCGGGCGGCGCGGTCAGGCGCGGCGCGGTCAGGCTCAGATGGTGACAGAGCCCTCGGGTGTGGAGAAGGTCACCGACATGATGCCCGGCGTCCCGTGGGGCGACACGAAGTCGAGCCCGATCGAGGGGCTGACCTTCTCGCCCTCGCTCAGGCCGATCCAGTCACGCACCCGCGACGGGTCGCCAGCGATGGTCAACTTGCCGAGCTTGGCGCCGCTCGTCGCCCCCTCGGACGGGTGCGGCACGTCGTCCTCCCACTTCACGAAGAAGGGGAGCTGTGGGTCTGCTTGGAGGCCCTTGATCCCGAGTTGCTTCCAGCGGAGTTCGACGCCGTCAGGGCGGTGCCGGTTGCCGGCCACGGCCTGACGTCCCAAGCGCTCCTCCTGGGCGGAAAGGTCGTCGACCTCGATGACCCAGCCGAGCCAGCCCCCACCGGCTTCGGACCGGGCGCGGACGACCTGACCGAAGGGGGCCTTGTCCGACGCCGGGTGGTCGAGCACCTCGACGACCTCGACGTAGCGCTCATCCGCCAACGGGATGATGACGTTGCGTGTCCCGAACCGCGGATGCACTCCCCCGTCGAACGCCTCGGCGCCCAGCATCGCGGCCAGACGGTCCGCGGTGGCGCGGGCCCCATCCTGCTCTGCGGCATAGACGACGTGATCAACTCGCATGCGCAACATGGTTACACACCCCCGAGGGTGCTCATGACCACGGGGTGACCCACGAGGAGTGTGGAAGCGCTTCCGCGACCAGGCTGACCCAGACGCGCAAGTACCCGTGGGCCACCAGGATGCGCAGGCATCACTCCTGTCGCTGGCGCACCACTTCGAAGAGGACGACGGCCGCGGCCACACCAGCGTTGAGGGAGTTGATCTCGCCCGCCATCGGAATGCGCACGCGCTCGTCGGCCGCGGCCAACAATGCGTCGCTGAGTCCGTACTTCTCGGTGCCGACGGCAATGGCGACCGGGCCGGTCAGCGCTGCTTCCGTGTGCAGCTTGGTCGTGTCGGGGCTGGTGGCGATGAGGCGTATGCCGTGGGCCCGGACCCAGCCCACCAACTCACCCAGCGTGGTCGCGGTCGCGACCGGCACGGCATACACAGCGCCCTTGCTTCCCCGGATGACGTTGGGATTGCCCCAGTCCGTCACGGGGTCGACGGCGATGACCGCATGGACGCCGGCCGCCTCGGCCGAGCGCAGCATCGAGCCCAGGTTGCCGGGCTTCTCGATGCCCTCGGCGATGAGGACGAAGGCGTCGCCCGGCAGGTCCAGGCCGTCGAGGCCCACGCCGATCCGGGGCAGGACGGCGAGGAAGCCGTCCGGCCCCTCGCGAAAGGCAACCTTCTCGAAGGCCGAGCGAGAGAGGGCGATCGTCTCGACACCATCGGCACGGAGTTCGTCGACAAGCGCTCCCTGCCCGGCCGGGTCGAGCATCAACTCGCGACAGTGGAAGACGGTCCGCGGTCGGACGCCCGCAGCCACTGCGAGTTGGAGTTCCTCGTAGCCTTCGGCCAAGGTCACCCCTTCCTCGTCGCGGACCCGGCGCCGGCGAAGGCGGACGAGCGCCTTGAGTCGCGGGTTCGCGGGCGAGGTGATGTGCAGGTCATCCATGGCCTGCCAAGCATGACAGGCCGCGGCGTTCCATATGCTGTGCCCGTGGGGAACGCTGGGGAGTCCACGTCGGGAGCGGCGGCAGCGCCGGGGCGGGTTCGTCGCGCCTTCAGCGACCTCGCCAAGCGACCGCTGCGGCAACTCGCCACCTGGGCGGCCGGCGTCGCGCTGCTCCTCACGGCACCCTTCGGCGGCTGGGCGGATGCGGCCAAGCCCGCGTTGGCCACGGCCGAGGCCAAGCAGGTCATCCACACTGGCCCGCTCGACATCACGATCGAGCGGATCTCCTCCTCGACGCGGCCGAGCAAGGCCTTCACGGCCTTGGAGGACGGCCAGTACCTCATGGTCTTCGGCACGGTGAAGAGCACGCAGCCGACAACCCTCGACAACGGTGAACTCGCCGAGGTCGTGCGCCTCGTCGGTGTCGACGGGCTGCAGAAGAGCAACCTCGATTCTCGTCCCGTGCCCGTTGGTGAGTCGACGACGGCGAAGCCATTGGGCTACTACGTCGTGGACTCGACCATGATGTTCGAGGTACCGCCGCTCATGACCTTCGAGGTCGCCTGGGTCTGGCAGCGCACCGGCTCGGTCACGCCGCCGGCCAGCGTCCAGGTCGAGATCGAGAAGTTGACCTTCCGCGAGAGTTCGCTCGAGGACTCCTTCGAGTGGCTCGACCCGGCACCGATGGCCCACCTGCGACTGCCCGTGACGGTCAAGGATCCCTACGTCGACCCGAAGCCGGCGTCATGAGCAGCGGGTGGCGCAACTGGTTCGCGGGCCGCGGCCGATCCCTCGGCGCTGGAGCGCTGGTCCTGGCTGCACTGGCCGTCGGTCGGGTCGTGACCGATCAATTGCCAGATGCCAAGGCCGTCGGGAGCGCGCCCATCGAGCGCGTCGCACAGATCGGTGAGGTGGCCCACCTCCGAGTCGGGGACGTCAAGGTCGTCAAGGTCCAAGGCGGGAAAGTTTGGTCCGGCATCGTCGAGGCGAAGACCACCCCGGGGATGTGGGTCGTCGCGGACATCGAGTTCACCCCGCGCCGGGACGAGGGCGCAATCTCGCTGGCCACGATCCGCGATGACGCAGGCCATGAGTGGTCGCTGGGCCGAGGGATCTCGACCTGCAAGCTCGGCATCCCGGGAGTGCCCATGACCTGCCAAGTCGCGGTGGAAGTGCCAGCCAAGGCCATGTCCGGAGCTGAGCTCGTGCTGCGCTGGAATCCTTACGACCGACGCTGGGACGATCAAGCGGTCATCCCACTCACCATCGACGACGAGTCCGCCGCGACCTGGGCCAAGAACGAGGAGCCCATCAAGATCCCCCTGGCGAAGGTGGGCAGATGACCGAGCACCCCGGCGATTACGACCCCGAGGCGGACATCCCAACGAGGCGCCGCAGCGACCTCCACCGTCCTCCTCAGCCAGCCCCGATAGCTCCGATGGCGCCGACGGCCGGTGCTGCTGCCATCTCCTCGCCCACGATCGAACCGGACCCGAACGCGGGAGGCGGCCCCGGCATACCCCCGAATGAGCCGGCCCCACGCGACCGGGGTTGGTGGGAACGCAACAAGTGGGGCCTCATCCTGCTGCCGGTGGCGATCATCGTGGCGGTGGCGGCGTCGAGTTGGGCGATGGTGACCTTTTGGTATGGCGATGGCCCTCACGACGTGACGGCCGCCAAGGTTGGCGAGAGCGTCGACTTCCGTCAGGAGTGGCAGGACTTCAACGGCAAGCACACGCGGGAGGTGACGGTCACCGTCACGGGGATCGCGCCGACGACCGTCGTCGAGAACTACGACGGAGAGGACGAGGAGGCGGTCACTCCCGGGGGGACCACACTCTGGCGGGTGTCGATGGACCTTTCCGCCGACCCCGAGCAGATCCTCGTCGGCTGCCACGTGGACGTGATCGACACCGAGGGCCGCGAGTTCTCCTTCGAGTCCATCCACATCAAGAAGCCGCTGGTCGCCAAGGTCAGCCCCTGCCTCAACGCCGGGGAGCGCGGTCCGGATTGGAAACTGACCGAAGGTCAGAAGCCCAGTGAGCCCGAGCCGCGGCCCGAGAAGTGGTCGACGGTCGCCGACGTCCTGATGGCCGAGGACTCGGTGCCGGCCCGCGTGCGGATCTGGTGGGAAACTCCCAAGGCCATCGAGGTCCCGATCTCACCGACCAGTTGATCGGCGTCAGCGTGCCACTTCAGCGGGCAGCGAGCGCCTCGGCGTCTTCCTCGGTGGCCTCTCCCTGGGTCGCCGGCCGCAGGATCCGGTCGATCGCGGCGGCGAGCAGGGCCACCATGAGGACCGTGTAGACCCCCCGTCGGACGAGCCCGACGTAGCCCGAGATGTAACTCATGAACTTCGGGTCGTGGGGACCGATCAGCTCACGCAGCACCCAGGAGACGCCGACCTCGGCCTGCTTGGCGAGGACGAAGACGAGACAGAAGAGCAGCATCGGCGCGAGCCCGGCGCGGGCAAAGGTGCGCACCGCCCCGGCCAGACCGTTGAACCGCGAGATCGGACCGGAGAAGACTTCCTTGCCGACGCGCCGGATCGGTGAGGGGACCTTTTCCGCCCGCGCGGACCAGACCTTGGCGCGCTCGCTCTGCTGCGCCTTCTTGGCCTGGGAAAGGCTGCGGCCGTAGACGACCGCCCCGACGGTGAGCCAGGCCATCGGCACGATGATGATCTTGTCGGCCTGGCCGATGGCTCCCCAAAAGAAGTTGACGACCGAATCGATGACGTGCCCCGGTCCGCCGAGGAGATCGGTCGCCTCCTCGTAGCGTCGCTGGGTCGCGACGGCGGCCTGCCTGTTCTTGAGCCAGTCGGTCCACTCGCCGACCTTGTTGAGGGCGGCCGTCGCGAAGAGGCTGACCCACGTGATCTCGACATAGGCCGCGAGCCACCCCCAGCCGGTGCTGCGCTTGGGGAGCTCGAGCCGGTCGATCAACCACCGGAGAGCAAAGGCGACGGCAACCGACCCCCAGAACCACCAGCCCTCGGCGATGGCCGTGCGTCCGAAGTTCAGGGAGCCGGTGCCGAACCAGAAGTCGGCGTTGTTGTAGAGCTCGTCGGCCGTGGTCGCGTTGAGGAACTGCCGGACGTCCTCACGCAGGTAGCCCTGAGCGGCATAGACGGCGAAGAAGGGGATCAGGGTGGAGGCCAGAAGTGCCAGACGGTCCTCGATGACGTTGCCCTTGGCCTGGCGCGAACCCCCTGCTGCAGCAGCAGCCTCGGCGTCGACGCCCTCAGGGGTGCCCCGGAAGTTGGCCCAGTGCAGGGAGGGTGCAACGACCCGCAGGGCCAGGATGAGTGCCGTCACCGTCGCCAGCGGCGCCAAGGGCACGAGCAGGGCACCGGCGAGCGAGGAGTACTTGGTGAGCACGGTGGCGCCCCAGAGCGCCGCTCCGCGTGCCGCTGCGCCGAAGAGATAGATCGTGAGCAGGGTCGGCCAGTACTGCCAGAGCAACCTCAGACCCTCACGCACCACCGATGTGGCGTCCGCGACCGCTGCCCCCAAGGCCCCCAAACCCTTCACGGGAGCAAGGATTGCAGCACCGGCACCAATCCGTCATCACCGACGTCGAGTGTCACCTCGTCGGCGGCTTCCTTGACCTCGTCCGGCGCATTGCCCATGGCCACTCCACGAGCCGCCCAGCGCAGCATTTCGAGATCGTTGCGTTGATCACCGACCGCGACCGTGTGCGACGGCTCGACGTGGAGCCGCCGACGGATCTGCTCGAGCGCGGACCCCTTGCTCACACCTTCGGGGTTGATGTCGAGCCAGGCGGTGTACCCGACCCCGTAGTTGAAGCCGTGCA
>DAOLRO010000021.1:0-24032 GCA_035418665.1 Phycicoccus sp. | reverse complement strand
CACCTCGTCGAAGACACTCACCGGCAGACCGGCCAGAGCCTCCACCCGAGCGTGCAGGCTCTGGGCGAAGTCGAGTTCGCCGCGCATCGCGCGTTCGGTGACGGCTGCCACCTCGTCGGCCCTTCCCGCATGGCCCGCGAGCAATTCGATGACCTCGTCCTGGATGAGCGTGCTGTCGACATCCATCACGACCAGACGGCGACCTCTGCGCGCCAGGCCAGCCGCGGACGTCGCCACATCGACTCCTTCTGCCGCCGCCGTCATGGCCAGATCCCGGCGCAGCAGGTCCACCTCGGCGCCGGAGACCTCGAACTCGATGGTGGTCACCGGGTAGCGCGACAGCCGGCGGATCCGGTCGATGTTGGCCTCGTGTGTGGCGATCACCGCCGTCACCGCGGCCACCTGACCGGCCGTCAACGGATGCCCGAGGACGCTGACCGTGGCCCGACCGGTCCGACGCGGCTGGTTGTCGCCGTGGCCGGCAGTCACGCTCGCCGTCATACCGAGCGTGTATGCCGTGCGCTGGACGATCGCACGAACGTCACCTTCGCGCCCGTTCGCCTGAAGCAGGGCAGTGAGGGAGAGGTTGCCTCGGGTGATCGTCTGCTCGAGGTCCAGCACGACGGTGTGCAGGTCGGCCAACGCGGTGAAGAGCGCACGGCTCACCCCGGTGCGATCAGGACCGGTGAGGGTCACGAGGAGGGTGGGTGTCGGATCGACGTCGCTCACGGCGACAAGGCTAACGAGCGGGTGCAGTCCGCCTGGCATCCCGCCATGCAAGCAGGTCACGTACCGGCCCGAGGTCGGGGTTGGGCCCGCTGAGGCCGACTGTGAGCAGACGGGTGCCCACGGCATACAAGGCTTCTGCGTTGGCGGTGTAGTCCGACACGGCCTCGGGGAGGCGACCGGGGGTGAGTGCCACGCCCGCAGAGCGCTCGATGTCCGCGGGATCTCGGCCCAGACGCTGGCACCACTGATCGAGCACGGAATGCTTGTGCTCGATCGTGGCCGGGTCACCGAAGCCGTGCCAGATCGTCGCGTGCTCAGCCACGATGCGAAGTGTTCTGCGCTCACCGCCACCGCCGATGAGAACGGGGATGTCCCGGGTCGGTGGCGGGTTGAGTCGGTTCCAACGATCCCTGATCAGCGGCAGGTCGCGGGCCAAGGCCGACAGTCGCTCGCCGGCGCCGCCGAACTCGAAGCCGTACTCCTCGTAGTCGCGTTCGAACCAACCTGCACCGAGGCCGAGGATGACCCTGCCGACGCCGGCGCGGGCCGAGATGTGGTCGACCGTGCGGGCCATGTCGGCCAGCAGTTGGGGGTTGCGATACGAGTTGCAGGTGACGAGGGCGCCGATTTCGACGCGTTCGGTCGCCTCGGCCCACGCCGCGAGCTGGGTCCAGGCCTCGAAGTGCAGCCCGTCGGGGTCGCCGTTGAGAGGGAAGAGTGGTCCCACGTGAAGAGGACATCCACCCCCATCTCCTCGAGCCGCGCACACGTGCGCCGGATCTCCGAATAGGTCGTGTGCTGGGGCTGGACCTGGGCACCGATCCGCACTGGTCGGTCGGTGCCCGATGTCACGGGGTGACCTCTTGTCCCTTCCCGATGACCACGATTCCGGAGTCACTCATGGTGAATCCACGCGCGCGGTCGTGCTCTGGATCGAAGCCGATCTCGGTGCCCTCCGGCACCACGACGTTCTTGTCGATGATCGTGCGCTGGATGCGGCAGTTGCGTCCGATGACCACGTTGTCGAGGATCACGGCTTGGTCGACCTCGGAGTAGGAGTGCACCCGGCAGTTGGCGCCGACGATGGAGTTGGTGATCCTCGCGCCCGAGATGACGGTTCCGGGGGACACGGCCGAGTTGAGTGCCTCGCCGAAGCGACCGTGGGCGCCGTGGACGAATTTCGCCGGCGGATAGGGGCCATAGTCGGTGTAGATCGGCCAGTCGTAGTTGTAGAGGTTGAAGATCGGGTGGATCGAGATGAGGTCCATGTGGGCGTCGAAATAGGAATCGAGGGTTCCCACATCCCGCCAGTAGCCCATGTCCCTCGCGGTGCCACCGGGGATGACGTTCTTCTTGAAGTCGTAGGTGAAGGCTGCGTCCCGCGCGACGAGGGAAGGGACGATGTCGCCGCCCATGTCGTGCTTGCTGCCCTCCAACTCGTGGTCTCTGGTCACCGCGTCGACCAGAACGTCGGCCGAGAAGACGTAGTTGCCCATGCTCGCGAGGATCTCGTCGGGGTTGTCCGGCAGGCCCTTGGGGTCGGACGGCTTCTCCCGGAAGGCACTGATCCGCGTCGGGTCATCGTCGGCGACCTCGATCACACCGAACTGGTCGGCCATGTCGATGGGCTGTCGGATGGCAGCGACGGTCACTCCGGCCCCGGTCTCGATGTGCTGCTCGACCATCTGCGAGAAGTCCATGCGATAGACGTGGTCGGCACCGACGACGACGACGATGTCGGGCTTCTCGTCACGGATGGTGTTGAGGCTCTGGAAGATGGCGTCCGCGCTGCCGAGGTACCAGGTCTTGCCCACCCGTTGCTGGGCCGGGATCGGTGCCACGTAGTTGCCGAGCATCGTCGACATGCGCCACGTCTTCGTGACGTGCCGATCGAGGCTGTGCGACTTGTACTGGGTCAGCACGACGACCTTGAGGTAGCCGGAGTTGACGACATTGGAGAGGGCGAAGTCGACGAGCCGATAGATGCCGCCGAAGGGCACGGCCGGCTTGGCGCGGTCGGCGGTGAGCGGCATGAGTCGCTTCCCTTCACCGCCTGCGAGGACGATCGCCAACACCTTCGGACCACCGCTGCGATATGCCATGGCCCCACGCTATTGCCCGGACCCGGCAGACGCATCCCTTCTCTGACGCTGTCTCATGACGGGCCCTTGAACGAGGGGTTTCCGTCCGACCTGCGGGATCGGCGAACCCGAGGTTCCAATTCGGCGCGACGCCACTAACGTGGCCTCGTGCGCGTCGACATTCTGACCAAGGAATACCCACCGACCATCTACGGCGGCGCGGGGGTGCACGTTGCCGAACTCACGCGGGCCCTGCGCGACCGTGGCGACATCGACGTCCGGGTCCAGGCGTTCGGGCCGCCGCGCGACGAGGAGGGCACCAACGGTTTCGCCGACCTCCCGGAACTGGCCGGCGCCAATGCCGCCTTGGTCACCATGGGCGTGGACCTCACGATGGCTGCAGCGACGGACGGCACCGACCTCGTCCACTCCCATACCTGGTATGCCAACTTCGCCGGCCACGTCGCGAGCCTGCTCCACGGCATACCCCACATCGTCTCCGCCCACAGTCTGGAGCCGATGCGGCCGTGGAAGGCCGAACAACTCGGTGGCGGCTATCGGTTGTCCTCCTTCATCGAGCGCACGGCCTACGAGGCGGCCGACGCGGTCATCGCCGTGAGCGAGGGCATGCGGCAGGACGTCCTCAAGTCCTATCCCTCGATCGACCCCGAAAAGGTCAAGGTCGTCCACAACGGGATCGACTCCCAACTCTGGCAGCGCCATCGCGATGACGACGTGGCCCGACGGCACGGCATGGACCCTGACCGTCCGGCGGTCATCTTCGTCGGCCGCATCACCCGTCAGAAGGGCTTGCCGTACCTCCTGCGGGCCGCCGCCCAGCTCCCACCGGAGGTGCAGTTCGTCCTCCTCGCCGGAGCCCCGGACACCCCGGAGATCTTGGCCGAGGTCGAGGCACTCATCGATGGCCTGCGCGCGGAGCGCGACGGGGTCGTCTGGGTCCCGGAGATGCTGCCGCGCGGTGAGGTCATCGCCATGCTCAGTGCCGCAACGGTTTTCGCCTGCCCCTCGGTCTACGAACCCCTTGGCATCGTCAACCTCGAGGCCATGGCGTGTGAACTCCCGGTCGTCGCCACCGCCACCGGTGGCATCCCCGAAGTCGTCGTGGATGGTGAAACCGGTTGGCTCGTGCCCATCGAGCAGGTCCAGGACGGGAGCGGCACGCCGATCGATCCGGAGAAGTTCGTCGACGACCTGGCCCGGGCCCTCAAGGACGCTGTCTCGGATCCGGCCCGTGCCGACCGGATGGGGCTGGCCGGCCGCCAGCGCGCCGTGGAGCACTTCTCGTGGGCCACGATCGGTGATCGCACGATGCAGGTCTACCTCGACGTCCTGCGCCGTCGGATGCTCGACCGGATGTGAGCCTCGCGGCCTGCGATCGGCAGGTCAGGCGGGGCGCCACCCTGCGATCACGGAAACGGCGATGTTGGTGAAGTCCTCCATCGCCGAGTCGGCCGCCCTCAGCAGGGAACGCAACAGGCGATCCCGCTCCACCACGTGACCCAGGGTCACGCCATCCGGCGGTGCCCCGAGGGCCATTGCACTCGCCTCCGCGACCAAGGCCGCGGTCGCGATGCCGGCCAGACAGGCTTCCGGTATGCCGTGGGGCAGGCCGAGTCCTTCGTCGCGCCGCTGTGGTGGGCTGACATCGCGTGAGGGCAAGGGGGCTCCGCCCACGGCCTCCAACTCGACGGTGGTGGACAGGACCGTCTCGAGCAGCCGACGCCGAGTGTCTCGGACGTCGAGCCCAGTCACGACGTGCACTGCCAGGGGCTCACTGTCGTGGAAGGTCCAGTCGATGCGATGGCCGGAGTCGAGATCGGTGCCGTCTCCGGGTCCGAAGGTCGTCGGCTCCGGGACCAGGAGCCCGCCGAGCATCGGCGAGAAGAGGCACTCCTCGGCTCGGGTCACGTCAGCCAAGGCGTCCGCGGAGCAGCGCGGCAGGACCCGTGGGTGGCCCGAGTGGGGGAGCGCCACGAACAGTCCCCGCTCGCCGAGGTCGCCCCAGGCCGAGAGGCTCGCTGTCGACCCACCCACGGCATCCACATCCGGGAGAGCGCGATCCCAGAGGCCGTCCAGACTCAGGCCTCTCGTCCAGGCGTCAGTGGTCCACAACGCGGTGCGCACGCTGGCCGGTAGTTCTGCCACGGGCTCAGGGTAGGTCGGCCGACTGCCCATCCATCCGTCCGGGTCGTGAGGGCCCCGCGTGCCCTCCGAGTCCAGCCGTGCGGTTCAACTAGGGTCAGGGGCCATGAGCGATGTCTTGGCCTTTGCCGGGGTGGGGGTGGTGAGAGGCCACAACACGCTGCTCGACGAGGTCGACTGGGAGGTCGAGGAGGGGCAGCGCTGGGTGGTGCTCGGCCCCAACGGCGCAGGTAAGACAACCCTGCTGCAACTCGCGTCGGCCCGAATGCACCCGACGCGAGGGGTCGTGGGCATCCTGGGCGAGGTGCTGGGCGCCGTCGACGTCTTCGAGTTGCGCCCGCGGATCGGTCTGGCCAGCGCCGCTCTGGCGGAGCGCATCCCCGGTGGTGAACGGGTGGCCGATGTGGTCGTCACGGCCTCCTACGGCGTGGTTGGACGCTGGCGCGAGAACTACGACGGGATGGACCACGCTCGAGCGATCGAACTCCTCGACGCCTTGGGCGCCGCGCAGTTGGCAGATCGTCGCTATGGCACCCTGTCGGAGGGAGAGCGCAAGCGCGTCCAGATCGCCCGGGCGCTCATGACCGACCCTGAGCTCATGCTCCTCGACGAGCCAGCCGCCGGTCTGGACCTGGGCGGCCGCGAGGACCTCGTGCGGCGACTGGGCGACATCGCGGCTGACCTCATGGCTCCGGCGCTCGTGCTGGTCACCCATCACGTCGAGGAGATCCCGCCCAATTTCACCGATGTCCTGCTCCTGCGAGACGGCAAGGTGGTCGCCCAAGGACCCCTGGAGCTGGCCTTGACCGCCGAGAACCTCAGCGCCACATTTGGCCTGCCCTTGGTGCTCGAGCGTCATGGTGATCGTTGGAGCGCGCGCGCCGCCCAGTGAGGTTCGGACCTGGTGTCGGCCATCGCGTCGGTCGCCGGAGCGATTGCGGGGAACCCGGGGCCTCTCCCGATCGTCGGACATGACAGGGTGGGTGCAGAGCGTCGCCCGGAGGGAGTGGAGGCACCGACATGAACTGGTTGACCGAGAACCCGTGGCTGGCCTGGCTGGGGATCGCCTTGATTCTGGCCGCCATCGAGGCCGCAACGGTGGACTTCACCTTCGTCATGCTCGCTGGGGGAGCACTCGCCGGTGGGGTCGCCGCAGCGCTGGGCGCTGGACTCGCGGTGCAGGTGATCGTCGCTGTGCTCGTCGCCGTCCTCCTGATCCTCGTCGTGCGTCCACTCATCCGTCGGCACTTCGTCGACGGGCAGCTCGATCACGGCATCGGTGCAGCCAGCTTGGTCGGACGGGAGGCCCGGGTCATCGACCTGGTGACCGAGACCAGCGGCCGGATCAAGCTCGCCGGTGAGACCTGGTCGGCGCGCACACCCTCGAACTCGCCCGAGTGTCTGCCCGGCAGCGACGTGCGAGTCATCGAACTCGCCGGCGCCACCGCACTGGTCGTGCCCGCGCACGATCTCCCGAACCTCTGATCCCTGAAGCCCAACCACAGAACGGAGCCTTCCGATGACCGAGCTCATCGTCCTGGGTCTGGTCCTGCTCTTCGCCGTCATCGTCATCTTCCGCACGGTGCGCATCGTGCCGCAGCAGACGGCGCTGATCATCGAGCGACTTGGCCGCTACTCCCGCACGCTCGAGGGCGGGATCCACTTCCTCGTTCCCTTTGTCGACAAGGTGCGTGCGAACGTCGACCTGCGTGAGCAGGTCGTCTCGTTCCCGCCGCAACCGGTGATCACGAGTGACAACCTCGTCGTCAACATCGACACCGTCATCTACTACTCGGTGATCGATGCCAAGTCCGCGGTCTATGAGATCGCCAACTTCATCCAAGGCATCGAGCAGCTCACCGTCACGACGCTCCGTAACGTCATCGGCTCGCTCGACCTCGAGCAGACCCTGACCAGCCGCGACCAGATCAACGCCCAACTTCGTGGCGTCCTCGACGAGGCCACCGGCAAGTGGGGCATTCGCGTCAACCGTGTCGAGCTCAAGGCGATCGACCCGCCCATGTCGGTGCAGGAGTCGATGGAGAAGCAGATGAAGGCCGAGCGTGAGCGGCGTGCGCAGATCCTGTATGCCGAGGGCACCAAGCAGTCGGCCATCCTCACCGCAGAGGGTGAGAAGCAGAGCCAGATCCTGCGTGCCGAGGGTTCGGCCCAGGCCCGGATCCTCGAGGCGCAGGGTCAGGCGCGCGCCATCCAGCAGGTCTTCGAGGCCATCCACCGCGGCAAGCCGACCCAGAAGTTGCTCGCCTACCAGTACCTCCAGGTGCTCCCGCAGATCGCCCGTGGCGACGCCAACAAGATGTGGATCATCCCCAGCGAACTCACCGACGCCCTCAAGGGCATCGGCGGCATGCTGGGCCGTGATGACCGCGGCGGCGGCTTCGACGACAATTCCGACGGCGACTGGGTCGATCACGGCAACCAATTGCCGGACGCTTTCGCCGAGACCATCCTCGAGGACCCGGCGCAGGCTCTGGCCGAGGCCCGAGGCCAAGCAGGTCTGGCCAGTCGGGAGGCGACCGAGCACGCGGGTCCGGCCCCCAAGGTCCAGCCGCCGATCACTCGTGACCCCGATGCGGTGCCCCCGCGTCCGGCCACGCCATCGGCGCCGACGGACGAGGACGTGACCACGCGCATCCAGCCCCCACCGCCTGTTCCACCGGCGCCGCCGACTCCCTGAGTCGCCGGGACCACGCCCCGCAGGACCGTCCAGCCCTTGTGCTGACGGTCCTGCGGTCGTGTGGGACTGTCTAGATTGGGGCCGTGACGTTGTGGGAGTGCCTTCTGGTGGTGCTCGCTGGTGTCGGGGCGGGCACGATCAACACGATCGTCGGCTCGGGCACCTTGATCACGTTCCCCACCCTCTTGCTGATGGGCGTGCCTCCCGTCACAGCGAACATGTCCAACACGGTCGGTCTGGTCGCGGGCGGGATCACCGGCATCCACGGCTATCGCCGCGAGTTGGTCGGCGCCCGGGCTGACCTCCTCCGACTGGTCCCGATGACGTTCATGGGCGCGACCCTCGGGGCGATCCTGCTCCTGGTGCTCGACCCGGCGGCCTTCCGGGCGATCGTGCCCGTGCTCATCCTCCTCGGGATCGTCCTGGTCCTGGCCGGTCCACGACTCTCGGCACTGACGAGCAGGCGCCAGAGCGACGCCGAGTCGCCGTGGAAACAGCGCCTCATGCAGTTCGGCGTCTTCGTGGCCGGCATCTACGGCGGCTATTTCGGTGCGGCCCAAGGGGTGCTGCTCATGGGCATCATGAGCATCCTGTCGACCCTGCCGATCCAGCGGCTCAACGGCTACAAGAACGTCCTCGGGACGGTCGCCAATGCGGTGGCCGCAGTTGTCTTCATCATCGTCGCCGGCGACCGGATCGACTGGCTCCTGGCCGGCCTCATCGCCATCGGCGCCCTCATCGGTGGCTTCATCGGTGCCACCGTCGGCCGCCGCTTGAGCCCGACCGTGCTTCGGGCCGTCATCGCCGTCATCGGCCTCGTGGCGGTCGTCAAGGTCCTCCAGACGTGACCCTCGAGTGGCTGGCGAACGTGATCGACTGGCCGACCGTCCTGGCCCTCGCGCCAGCCCTGATCATGGGTGCCTTCGTCCAGTCGACCGTGGGCTTCGGGATCAATGTCGTTGCTGCCCCTTTCGTCCTGCTCGTCGCACCCGACCTGATGCCCGGCGCCTTGGTGCTCAACGGATTCGTCCTCCCACTCATCCAGTGGCGGGGCGGCCTCCACGATGTCGCGTGGGAACCCTTGCGCTGGAACCTGGGTGCGCGCGTCCTGGCCACCCCAGTGGGGGTCTGGCTGGTCCTCGCACTCGACGCGAGAGCCATCGGGCTGGTTCTGGCCGCCCTGATCCTCGTCACCGTGGCGGCATCGGTCCGCCGGGTGACCATCCGCGCCACCCGCGGCAACGCCCTCGTCACGGGCGCGCTGTCCGGTCTCACGGGCACGTCGGCAGCCGTAGGAGGTCCCTTCAGCGCTCTCCTCTTCCAGCACGAGCCACCCGATCGCCTCCGCGACACCCTCGCTGTCTCCTTCCTCCTCGGCTCGCTCATCTCGGTCATCGGTCTGGTTCCCGCGGGTGAGCTCACCTGGGCGGACCTCGTCGCCTCTCTCGTGTGGTCGCCCTTCGTCTGGATCGGGTATGCCGTGAGCGGCCCGGCCCGTCGTCGGCTGGACGCAGCCCGGCTCCGGGTGCTGGTCTTGGCCTTCTGCGTAGTGGCAGCGCTCGTGCTCATCGGCCGGGCTCTGCTCACGTGAGCCACGGCATACCGGGTAAGAAGGGCGACCAGATCGCCACGATGCCTACCCTGTCCCGTGTGCCCGATGTGATCACCAGCCTTGACGACCCCCGCCTCGAGGACTACGTCGGCCTCACCGATGTCGCCCTTCGCCGACGGATCGAGCCCGAGCGGGGCCTCTACATCGCCGAGTCGGAGAAGGTCATCCGGCGGGCCTTGGCTGCAGGGCATCGACCGCGATCCTTCCTGATGGCCGAGCGTTGGCTCACCGACCTGGCTGACGTTGTCGAGACTGCGGAGGCGGAGGGGACACCCGTCTTCGTGGGGGAGCACGACATCATCCAGGAGTTGACCGGCTTCCACCTGCATCGTGGCGCACTCGCTGCGATGCAGCGTCCGGCGTTGCCCACACTGGAGGTGGCCTTGACCGGAGCGCGGCGGGTGATGATCCTCGAGGACATCGTCGACCACACCAACGTCGGAGCCATCATCCGATCCTGCGCGGGCCTGGGGATCGACGCAGTGCTCGTGACTCCGAGGTGCGCAGACCCCTTGTATCGCAGGGCGATTCGCGTCTCGATGGGCACCGTCTTCCAAGTGCCCTGGACGCGCATCGACCCATGGCCGTCCTCTCTGCAGCGAGTCCGGGACCTGGGCTTCGTCACGGCCGCCCTCGCCCTCGCACCGGGGGCCGTCGACCTGCGCGCGTTCGCGACGGACGCTCCGGAGAAGGTTGCCTTCATCGTGGGGACGGAAGGGGACGGGCTGGGCTCGCGCACCCTCGACGGTGTCGATGCGGTGGTCACCATCCCCATGTCCGGCGGGGTCGACTCACTGAACGTCGCAGCCGCCGCCGCGGTGGCCGGATGGGCCCTCGGGCGATCCTGAAGGGTGGGCAGGCAGATCCGCCGACTAGGGTCGGACGGCATGAGCGAGCACGAACCACTCGTCCCCGGGCAACTCATCGGGGCGCGCTATCGACTCGACGAGCAGATCGGGGCCGGTGGCATGGGGCAAGTCTGGCGGGCGCATGACACCGTGCTGGACCGTGCCGTCGCCGTCAAGGCGGTCGACCTGGACGCGAGCGCAGATCTGCGGGCTGCTGTCCGGTTCAACCGGGAGGCGCGCACCACGGCCGGGCTGAACCACCCGAACATCGTCACGGTGCACGACAGCCTGATCGAGGGCGGTCACGCCCTCCTCGTCATGGAGCTGCTCCCCGGGCCGAGCCTGGCCGAGGAGATGGCGCGCGGCCCGCTGGCGGTGGATGAGGTGCAGCAGGTCGCCGAACAGGTGTTGTCCGCGCTCGGTGCTGCGCACGCGCGCGGTCTCGTGCACCGGGACATCAAGCCGGCCAATGTCGTTCGCGGCGGCGACGATCGCTGGAAGGTCGTCGACTTCGGGATCACAAGGGGCGCTGACGAGGCGGATGGACCCACTCAACTCGCGCTCACGGCGACGAACACGATCATCGGGACGGCGGACTATCTGGCCCCGGAGCAGGCGCTCGGTGGTGCACTCGACGGACGAACGGATCTCTACGCGCTCGGGTGTGTGCTGTGGGCCCTCCTGGTCGGCGAGGCACCTCTGCGTGGACCCAACGCGTTGGCGACGATGATGAGGCACGCCAACGAGGACGTCCCCGACGTCCGAGCTGAGCGGCCCTCCGTCCCGGCTTCTCTGGCCGGACTGATCACTGCACTCGCGGCTCGCGATCCCGCACGGCGGCCGGGGACAGCGCCGGAGGCCCTCGCCCTGCTCGCCCCGACGAACGGCTCAGACGGCGGAGCCACTCAGGTCCTGGCCGGTGGGACTGCGGTCACCACTGTCCTCCCGACAGCAGGGGAGACCGCCCACCTGCCGACGACCCGGGGGTCCGCAGGATTTGAGGCCGGCACCGGGAGCCCGGGGAGGACCCACCCACCGGGAATTCCCCCGTCCACACCGCCGGAGGCGCGATGGGACTCCGAGGCCGTTGATCGGGACCGTCGGTGGGGGCCTAGGCTGGTGGCGGTGATCGTGGCCCTGATCGTGGGAGCGCTCCTGTGGAACTGGGCGTCGGGACGTGATTGGGGGACTGCGTCGAATGGTGCCGCCACTCCGTCGGCCTCGACCGAAGGGACGCCCTCACCCGATCCGTCACAAACCACCGCGACTCCTCCTTCGTCCACCCCAACCCCGCCGCCGGCATCGGCGCCGGCTGAAGCCGGCGCGGACGGGGTGTCGGTCGCGATGAAGGCCCTGACTGCAGCGGTCGACGCCGCCGAAACCATCGGGGCGATCGGCAAGGACACCGGCAAGGCAATGGCCGCCCAGGCACGCGAGATGGACAAGGCGATCCGCAGCGGGAGTTCGAGCAATGCCGAGAGCGAGGTCAAGAAGCTCAGGGAGACCTATGACGCCGCCGTTGCCGACGGTTCGATCAACGGATCGGCCGCTCGCGCCCTCGACCCGCTCATGAAGGCCGTCGAGACGAGTGTCAGCCGTTGGGCTGCGGCGGGGTGAGCGTTGCCGCCACGATCTCCAGAGCGCGCAGGCGCGCGTCGAGACCGATCGCCTGATTGGTGATCATCACCTCGTCCGCGTCCGAGTGCGCCGCGAAGTCGGTGAGGAAGGCGCTGACCTCAGCGCCTGTGCCGACGCCGGTGTAGCGCATCATGTGCCGGGCCTGCGCACCCCCCGGTCCAGCCAGCAGGGCATCGATCTGGTCGTCGTTCATCGTGGCCGCGGCCGGGACGAATCGGCGCACCCGTGAGCGCAGCACTCGCTCGAACATCGACTGGGCGTCGGCAGGGTCGTCGGCCGCGATGACATTGCAGGCGGCGATGACGTAGGGCTCGTCGAGTTGGGCCGAGGGCTGGAAGGTCTCGCGATAGACAGCGACCGCCTCGACCAGGGCATCGGGCGCGAAATGCGAGGCAAACGCGTACGGCAGGCCCAACGCCGCCGCCAACTGAGCCCCGAAGAGGGAGGAGCCGAGGATGTAGAGGGGCACATGGGTGCCCTTGCCCGGGGTGGCGACGATCCCCTCGATGAGGGACTCGTCGGAGAGGTAGCCCTGCAACTCCTGGACGTCCTGCGGGAAGCGATCAGAGACGCGCGGGTCCCGTCGCAGGGCGAGCAGTGTCCGCTGGTCCGTCCCCGGCGCCCGCCCGAGTCCCAGATCGATGCGATCCGGGAAGAGCTCGGCGAGCGTCCCGAACTGCTCCGCGATGATGAGCGGTGAGTGGTTGGGGAGCATCACCCCACCCGACCCCACCCGGATGTGCTCGGTGGCAGCGGCGACGCGCCCGATGAGGACGGCCGTCGCGGCCGAGGCGATCGAGGGCATGTTGTGGTGCTCGGCGAACCACAGCCGCTCGAAGCAGCCGAGTCGGTCAGCCTGCTGGGCGAGGGTGATGCTCTCCTGGAGTGCCTCGCGGATCGGCTGCCCGTGACGCACCTGCGCCAAGTCGAGGATCGACAGCCGCAACGGCCGCGGGGTGGAGGCGTCGGTCATGGGTCAGCCCTTCGGGAGGACGAGTCGGGTGAGGAGGTGGTCCAGCGCCGCGTCAGGGTCGTCGCACTGACCTCCATGGATCGGTCCGGGCTGCAGGATCGTGCTGCGCGGGGCGGACAACCACCCGAAGCGCTTGCCCTGACTCCCCAGAGACGGGCGTCCACCGCCGTCGATGCCGGCGCAGACGTCCTCGACCACCGCGAGCGAGGCCTGCAATGCTGCGAGGTCCAGCCGCGGGTCCAACGAGAGCAGCCTGCCGTCCTCGAGGTGCCACCGGCACGCGAGGAAATCGAGGGTGGGGGAGTGCAGGACGACCCCGACGTTGACGAACTCCCCGCGTTCGACCCGGGGAACACAGCGCAAGGTGACGTATTGGTAAGGGTGGCTCACGGCATACCCCCCAACCAACTCTCACCGCTCGCCAGGCGAGCCGAGAGGAAATCGAAGTATGCCGTCCGCACGGCTTCCGCGGTCGGCAGCGCCTCGGTCGTCTCCAACCATTCGTCGGGCACTGGCCCGACGACCTCCGTGAGGACATCGGGGGTGAGCAACGACCGGGCCCGGTCGTGGACGGCAGCGATGGGCTCGCCGATGTCGGCCAGGACGTGCTTGCTGGGGTCGAAGGGCTGCGCCGCGAAACGTCCCGGATCGGGTGCGCGGGAGGGCCAGGAGTGGTGGAAGTAGAGGGCCGCTCCATGGTCGATGAGCCACAGATCGCCGTGCCAGACGAGGAGATTGGGGTTGGCCCACGTGCGGTCGACATTGGCGGTGAAGGCGTCCAGCCAGCGGACCAGGGTGGCCTCGTCGGCCGGAGGGGTGACCGACCCGTCGTAGCCGAAGGCGCCCGGGAGGTAGTCGACGGCGAGGTTCGCGCCGGGGGAGGCATTGAGCAGGTCCTGGACCTCCTCGTCGGCCTCGTATCGGGCGATGGCGGGAGGCAGGTCGATGACGGCCAATCGCGGCACCCGCAGGCCGAGCCGGGTCGCCAGACCGGCCACGATGACCTCCGCGACGAGCACCTTGAGCCCTTGCCCGGCGCCGCGGAACTTCACGACATAGGTGCCGTCGTCATCGGCTTCGACGATCCCCGGGAGTGAACCGCCCTCCTTGAGCGGAGTGACGTAGCGGGTGGCCGTGACGTGCTCGAGGGCCACTCAGCACTCCCGCAGGAGGCGGGCGAGCACGCGCGCGCCGAAGCGGAGTGACTCGATCGGGACGCGCTCGTCTATCCCGTGGAACATCGGGGCGAAATCCAGATCCTTGGGCAGGCGGAGTGGCGCGAAGCCGTAGCCGGTGATGCCCAAGAGGGAGAGGGCCTTGTTGTCGGTGCCGCCGGACAGGCAATAGGGGAGGACCTCGGCGTCCGGGTCCTCCGATTGGAGGGCAGCGATCATGGCCTGGACGAGCGGTCCGCTGAAGGGGGCGTCGAGGGCGATGTCGCGATGAAGGACCTCGACGGTGACGTGTTCGCCGGCGAGATCGCGGATCGTCTGCATCAGGTCCTCCTCGTGGCCGGGGAGGAAGCGGCAATCGACGTTGGCGTGGGCCTGCTGGGGGATGACGTTGTGCTTGTAGCCGGCGTCGAGCATGGTGACATTGGCCGTGTCGGCGAGGGTGCCCATGACGAAGCCAGCGGCCGGGCCGAGCTTGGCGAGCAGTGCCTCGAGGTCCTCGTCGCTCCAGCCGGTGCCGGTGATCGCGGCGAGGCCGTCGAGGAGTTCACGGACGGAGGCGATGTACTCGCGCGGCCACTTGTGGGCGGCAATGCGCTCGATGGCCTCGGCGAGGCGAACGATCGCGTTGTCGGGGTTCGGGACCGAGCCGTGGCCTGCACGTCCGTGCGCGGTGAGCCGGATCCAGGCGATGCCCTTCTCGGCTGTCTGGAGCAGGTAGGCACGTCGCTCGTTGCCGTCACGGTCCTCCAGGGTGACGCTGTAGCCCCCGACCTCGGAGATCGCCTCGCCGATGCCCTCGAAGACCTCGGGATGCTCCTGGACCATGAAATGCGAGCCCTTGACACCGCCGGCCTCCTCATCGGCGAAGAAGACGAGGAGCAGGTCGCGCGGGGGAGTCGTCCCCGTGCGGGCGAGGTCACGCGCGCAGGCGAGGATCATCGCGACCATGTCCTTCATGTCGACTGCGCCGCGGCCCCATAGGCAGCCGTCGCGCTCGACGCCGCCGAAGGGATCGACCTGCCAATCGGCCGCATTGGCCGGCACGACGTCAAGGTGGCCGTGGACACAGAGGCCGGGCCTGGTGTCGTCGACGCCCTTGATGCGGACGCTGACCGTCGTGCGGCCGGGATCAGATTCGTGGACCTGCGGGTCCAGACCAACCTCGCGCAGCTTTCCGACGACGTATGCCGCGGCCTCCTTCTCGCCCGGTCCGGTGCCGTCGCCGGGATTCGTCGTGTCGATCCGCAGCAGGTCCCGGCACAGGTCGACGACCTCGTCCTCGGGCTGGACGGTGGCGGACTCGGCGGCCGGCTCGGTGGTCATGACGATCACTCTAGGTGGGCTCACTGACGGCGAGTTGGACGGATTTCAGGAGAGCGCCGTGAGCGTGTATCGTTCTGCGACGTGCTCGACCGTTCCCCGCGGTCGGACTCCACTCGTCCGGGTGGCGGAAATGGCAGACGCGCTAGCTTGAGGTGCTAGTCCTCGTATAGAGGGTGGGGGTTCAAGTCCCCCCTCGGACACCGTGTGATTTCTCAACACCAGAGAACCCTCGGACACCTGGTCCGGGGGTTTGTTGTTTCTTGCGTAGGGTTTGGTCATGCGTATGGGGAGACGTAGATCAAGGGTGTTCTCGAGCGTGGCGGTGCCAGCAGTCCTGCTCACGGCAGCCGCTGGCTGTGCGACGACAGACGTCACGGACCCGAAGTCGCGTGGCGCCGCCAGCGCTTCGACCGCGGCCTCGTCAACGGGACCCGATCCCTCGGCCAGCGCCTCCCCGAGTCCCTCCGCCAGCGTTGACCCCGCAGAGGCCGAGAAGGCCGTGTGGTGGGAGGCCGTCGTGCGGCCCACGCTGCCGGGGGCCGGCCACGTTGGGAATCCAGCGGCCTTCGTCGAGACCGACCAGGCCCTTGAAGGACGAGTCTGGTCGGCGGGGCTGCCGGGGGGCATGATTCGAGTGGTCCGGGACGGCGAGGTCATCCACGAACACGTGGTGGGTAGTGTCGGCGCCGACACGCCTCTGCCGATGGCCTCCGCAACCAAGTGGTTCACCGCTGCGGTGATCATGTCCCTCGTCGAGGAGGGAAGGATCGACCTCGACGCGCCGATCTCGACCTACCTGGCGGCCGCCCGGCAACCGGGTGTCGTCACCGAAGGGGTCAAGGTTCGCAACCTGCTCACGCACACCTCGGGAGTGCGCGATGTCGCCTGCCAGGTCCAGCCCTCGGCATCGCCCGCGGCCTGTGCGGACACCCTGCTTCGCACGCCCCTCGAGTACCCCGTCAACACGCAGGTGGCCTATGGCAACGGGCCTTGGCACCTGGTTGGCCTCTTGGTCACCGAGGTGACCGGGGTCCCCTTCGAGGAGCTCTTCCGGGTGCGAGTGGCCGAACCATTGGGCCTGACGTCGAGCAACTTCGGTGGTGGTCCCAACACGGGCACGGGCGGCAGCCTCACCACGACCCTCAACGACTACTCTCGCTTCCTCGAGATGATCATTGGTGCAGGCACCACCCGTGACGGCGTCAAGGTCCTGTCGCCCGCCGCGACGGCGGAGATGGTCAGCAACCAACTGGAAGATCACGGCGCGTGGATCGGCGGCGCCGACATCACCACCGGAATCACCGAATACGGCATCGGGATGTGGATCGACAAGCTCGACGGCAGTGGTCGCTCGGAGATCATCAGCGGCAATGCCTCGCGCGGCTACTACCCGTGGATCGACTTCGCCAACAACAGCTATGGCGTGCTTGCGGTCAGTGATGGCCGAGGGGCCGAATTGGCCGTTCCCGCATCGCAGAAGGTCGCCTACGCGGCCATCGATGCAGCGCGGAGGTACTGACCGGATTGACAGTCAGGCCGTGCGCTGGCCGACAGAAGCGCGAGGTGCGCGGATGATCTTGCGTCGCAACCACGTGCGCATCAGGCCGCCGCGATAGATGCGGGTGCGGTGCAACTCCCAATGGCCGTACTCAGCTTCCGCCCCCAGCAACCGGCGGATGTCGGCACGCGTCATCCCCCTCTCGAAGGAGAGGACTCGATACTCGTATTCGACCATCGGCCCCATTGTGCGTCATGGCACAGGCCGAACCGATACGGTCGAGCCATGAGCGCTGACCCGCGTGCCGCCCTGGCCGCCCTCGTGGTGGCCTTCGAACGACACCTCGAGGCCTGCGCCGGCCGTCACGGTGAGGACGACCCCGGTGTGATCGCGGCCTACGACGACCTCGTCGACGCCTTCGAGGTCTATGACGGAGCCCTCTATGACGCCACCGGGGAAATGACTCCCTTCGACATCTACGGCAACGACGACGAGACCGACGAGGACTCCGATGAGGATGTCGAGGACGACGACGATGGCGAGCAGGACTCGGACGACGATGACGAGTTCGACGACCACGAGGACGAGGACGGCGATGACCAGCTCTACGCCGGCCTCGACGATGCGGACTTCGACGAGCGCCATTGATCCCTCGCACCCCGGTGTGAACACCCGACCGACGACAAGGACCTGAAGCATGCGGCTCGCCGTCAACCTCGGCTACTTCGGCATGGGCATGGACGAGGACAACCTCGCTGTCGCCCAGGCCGCTGATCGCCTCGGCTATGCCGTGGCCTGGGTGGCAGAGGCTTACGGCTCGGACGTGCCCAGCGTCCTCGGCTGGCTGGCCGGACAGACCGAACAGATCGGCTTGGGCGCGGCCATCATGCAGATCCCGGCGCGCACCCCCGCCATGACCGCGATGACCGCCGCGACCATCGACCACCTCAGCGGCGGCCGCATGCACCTGGGCTTGGGCGTGTCCGGGCCGCAGGTGAGCGAGGGCTGGCACGGGGTGAAGTTCACGGCGCCGCTCGCGCGCACCCGTGAATACGTCGACATCGTGAAGATGGCGCTCAGCCGCCAACGAGTGGCGTATGCCGGGTCGCACTTCACGCTTCCCCTTCCCGATGGCCCGGGCAAGTCGCTCAAACTGACCCTGCCTGCCCGCGCCGATCTGCCGGTCTACCTGGCGGCCGTGGGGCCGAAAAACCTCGAGTTGGCCGGCGAGATCGCCGATGGCCTGCTGGCCATCTTCTTCTCGCCCACGCATTCGGGACCCATCCTCGATTCGGTGCGCGTCGGACGTGAACGAGCGGGTCGCGGGGATGCGGGTGACCCGATGGCCGGCTTCGACGTGGTGGCGACTGTGCCCGTCATGGTGACCGACGACGTCGAGGCCGGGCTGGCCGCCATCTCGCCGTATTCAGCGCTGTACGTCGGTGGGATGGGCTCCAAGCAGCAGAATTTCTACAACCAACTCGCGATCCGGATGGGCTTCGCCGAGGAAGCGGCCGTGGTCCAGGAGCTCTACCTGGCCGGAAGGCATAGGGACGCGGCCGCGGCGGTCCCGCGTGACTTCATCGACGGCACCTCGCTGGTCGGGCCACCCTCACGGCTTGCTCCCAGACTCGAGGCCTACCGTGCTGCCGGCGTGACGACATTGGCCGTCTCGCCGTTCAGTCCGGATCGTGCGGGGCGCCTGCAGACCCTCGAGGTCATGGCCGACCTCCTGCGCGCGTCGGAGTCCGTCTGACTGTTTCGTGGCGCTGATCCGGATAACCTCGTCCGGCTGAGTTCCGTCCCAAGCTGTGAAGGACCCCCGTGGACCCGTTGAGTTATTGGCAGGCCATCATCCTCGGCATCGTTGAGGGCCTGACCGAGTTCCTGCCCGTGTCCTCGACCGGGCACCTCACGATCGCCAGCAAGTTGCTGGGCCTGCAGGTCAACGATCCGGGGGTCACGGCATACACGGCGGTGATTCAGATCGGCGCGATCGCTGCGACCTTCCTCTACTTCGGCAAGAAGATCCTCCGCCTCTTCCTCGCCTGGATCGGCGGCCTGAGTGATTCCGCCAAACGCGGCCACGATTACCAGCTCGCTTGGGCCGTCATCGTGGGCTCGCTTCCCGTGGGCGTGGTCGGCTTCGTCCTCAAGGACCTCATCTCCGGACCCCTGCGCTCACTGTGGGTGGTCGCCGCTGCCCTCGTGCTGTGGAGCGGTGTCATCTGGTGGGCCGAGCGGCGCCATGACGACCTCGAGGCACAGGGCGTCCAGCGGGGGGAGGGGGACGTGACCATCAAGGACGGTCTGATCATCGGCCTCGTCCAGTGCTTCTCGCTCATCCCCGGCGTCTCGCGCAGCGGTGCCACGATCTCGGCGGGCATCGCGCGCGGCATCAACCGCGTCGTGGCCACCGAACTGTCCTTCTTCCTGGCCATTCCCGCCCTGACGGCCGCGGGCGTCTTCGAGGCGGTCGGGGAGAAGGAACACATCCTCGCGCTGGGGGTCCCGCAGATGGCGGTCGGCATCCTCGTGTCCTTCGTCGTCGCCTATGCGTCGATCGCGTGGTTGCTGAAGTTCGTCTCGACAAACTCCCTGCGTCCCTTCATCTCCTATCGTGTGCTGCTCGGAGCGGCTCTGGTCGTCGCACTGGCTGCCGGCTGGATGAGCGCGACCTGACCCGCCCCCTTGGCGTCTGGTCAGATCTGCGCCGGCTCAGAGCCAGCCAGATCGCCGGAAGGCCCGATAGAGGGTGACGCAGGAGCCGGCCATGACGAGCAGGACGACGAAATAGCCGTAATGGAATTCGTCACCACCGATGTCGATGGACCACTTGAGTTCTGGCATGTACTCGAAGTTCATGCCGTAGATGCCGGCGAGCATGGTGGGCAGCGCGGCGATGGCGACCCAGGCCGAGATCTTGCGCATGTCGTTGTTCTGTCGTACGCCGACGGCCGCCAGATGTGCGGTGAGCATGTCGGCGAGCAACCGGTCGTAGCCGTCGATGTGGTCCATGACCAACTGGGCGTGGTCGGCAACGTCACGGAAGAGCAGTCGAAGCTCCGGGTCCTTGACCGGACTCATCGGTGAGTCGAAGAGCGCGTGCAACGGAGTTGACAGCGGACCGACGGCCCGCTTGAACTCGAGGATCTCGCGCTTGAGTCGATAGATGGCTGACGTGTCGACATCGTGATCGGCGAAGACATCGTTCTCGATGGCCTCGACATCAGCGGCGACCTCCATGTCGATCAATCGGTATTCGTCGACGATCCGGTCGAGGATGGCGTGCAGGGCGGCCATCGGACCCCTGGCGAGCAGTTCGGGCTCGCTCTCGAGTTGCTGCCGGACGCCGGCCAAAGGCGTCGCCTCGCCACGACGGACGGTGAGGAGGAATCGATCACCGACGATGACGATGAGCTCACCCGACTCGATGTCGGAGGTGGCCTCGATGTAGCGCAAGGGTCGGAGGACGACCAGGGCGACATTGTGGCCATAACGCTCGAACTTGACGCGCTGGCGGCCGGTGACGGCATCCTCGATGGCGAGCGGGTGCAGACCGAGCTCTTCGTTGACGTCGTGGAACTCCTCGGTGGTGGGATCCTTCAGGCCCACCCACAGGAAATCGCCGGGCTCACCGGCGTCGGCCAGTTCGCCGAGCTCATCACTGAGGTCCCCGCAGGCTTGCCGAACGCCGCGGCGGTAGAGAGCCTTGTCCACGATCACTGCGCCATTGTGGCCCCCAATAGGCTCTGCGACATGACCACCGTCCTCCTGATCCGCCATGGACAGTCCAGCGCGAACGTCGCAGGTGTGTTGGCGGGCTGGGCACCTGATGTGGCTCTCACCGAGAAGGGTCGCGACCAGGCGTCCACGCTGGCCCCGGTGATCGAGGCGATCGGCCCCGCGAGGATCGTCTCCAGCCCCGTGCAACGCTGCCTCGAGACCGCCACCCTGCTGGCCGGGGCACTGGAGGTCCAGCAGGACGACTCGCTGGGGGAGTGCCACTACGGTGCCTGGACCGGCCGCCCCCTCGCAGATCTTGCCAAGGACCCCTTGTGGCGCATCATCCAGGATGCTCCTGAAACGCCCGAGGCCACCTTTCCGCCATCTGAGGGCTACCCGGGCGAGTCGCTCACCCAGATGACCGCGCGACTCGCCGCTGGCCTCAGCCACCTCGATGACGCGGTCTCTCACGATCATGGGCCGGACGCGGTGTGGGTGCTCGTCTCCCACGGCGATCCGATCAAGGCCCTCCTTGCGGCTGCGAGTGGCGCCGGTGTCGCCGGGCTCCAGCGCTTCCACGTCGATCCGGGCTCGGTGAGCGTCATTCGCCGCCATGGCGAGGGTGACCGGTCGAGGCAGCTGATCCTGGGGAGCAATCTCAACGCAGCGGCCCTCCAGCCCCTCGTGGAGGGACTTCGACGCCGCCCACCCGAGGTGGACCCGGCCGACGCGGTGGTGGGCGGCGGAGCTGGCTGAAGCCCACGGCATACCGTAGGGTTCACAATTGCCAATCATTCGCAATAACGACACCCTGCGAGAGCTGGACTGCGATGCATGTTCCCGATGGATTCCTCGACGCACCAACGTCGATGGCGACCGGCGTGGTCGCTGCCTCGGTGGTTGCGCTGTCGCTGCGCAGGTCTCGCGACCAACTCGATGACCGGGTCGCACCGCTGGCCGGTCTGGTGGCCGTCTTCGTCTTCGCGGGTCAGATGATCAATTTCCCGGTCGGTGCGGGAACGTCGGGCCACCTTCTGGGAGGAGCGCTCGCCGCCGTCCTCGTCGGGCCATGGGTGGCCACGCTGTGCCTGACCGTCGTGCTCGCCGTGCAGGGCCTGCTCTTCGCCGACGGGGGCCTCACCGCGCTCGGGACCAATGTCGTCCTCATGGGAATCGTCGGCGTCTGGATCGGCTGGGGCGCCTTCTGGCTGGCCCGACGACTGTTGCCCACCCGCCTGGGCTCGGTCCCGGTGGCTGCGGCGATCGGGGGATTCCTCTCGGTCCCGTGTGCGGCCCTCACCTTCGTGCTCCTGTATGCCGTGGGGGGCGCTGCGCCGATCCCGCTGGGCGCGTTGGCGACAGCGATGACCGGCTGGCACGTGGTCATCGGGCTGGGGGAGGCAGCGATCACCTTCGTCGTCGTGGCCAGTCTCGTGCGGACGCGTCCCGACCTGGTGGTGGGAGCCCGTGATCTGCTCGACGCCCAGCCCTTGGAGATTCGCCACGAGGTGACGGCATGACCGGCGAGAAGGCGACGGTGAGCACGCGCAAGGTGCTGCTCTGGGGTCTGGGCGTCTGCGTGCTCATCGCGGGCGTGCTGTCGGCCTTCGCGTCCAGCCACCCGGACGGGCTCGAGTTCGTGGCGGAGTCATTGGGTTTCGGAGCGTCGGCCACGTCTCATGCCAGCGACGGGTCCCCGTTGGCCGGCTACGCCGTGCGAGGACTGGGGGATGGTCCGATCGCCGGGGGCCTGGCCGGCCTCATCGGGGTGGCGGTGGTCGCGCTGGTGGCCTTCGGGCTGATGCGCCTGCTCAAGCGCTCGGCTCCCGCGCCCGCTCCCGCTCCCGCGCCAACCAGCCCCCAGCGCCCTGCCGCCCAGAACACCGACTCCTGAGGTGGGCTCCCGACCCGGGTTGCACCTGCACGTCGACGGTGACACGGCACTCCACCGCCTGCCAGCGCAGACCAAGATCGTCGGCCTCTTCGCCTTTGCCCTGGCCGTGGTCGCCGTGCCCAGCCCTGGCTGGCTCCCGCTGGGTCTGGCCCTTGCCATCGGGCTCGGGCTGGTCGTCTCGACGAGGCTCAGTTGGCGCCACGTGTGGCCACGCCTGCTCATCGAGGTGCCTTTCCTCGTCTTCGCCCTCGTGTTGCCCTTCGTGGCGAGTGGTCCGCGGGTCAGCGTGGGGCCCTTCGAGGTGTCCCAGCCCGGCCTGATCGGCGCCTGGCTCCTCGCGGCCAAGGGCACATCGGCTGTCCTGGCTGCAACCGCGTTCAGCGTGACCACGTCGACCCGCGATCTCGTCGTGGGGCTCCAGCGACTCCGCGTGCCGCCCACGCTCGTGGCCATCCTGTCCTTCATGGTGCGCTACGCCGGGGTCGTGACCGATGAGCTGACTCGGATGCGGATCGCGCGTGAGTCACGTGGCTTCCGCGCCCGCTCGCTTCGGGCGTGGCCGGTTCTCGGCCGGACGCTCGGGACCCTGTTCGTCCGCAGCTTCGAGCGGGGCGAGCGGGTACACCTGGCGATGACCAGTCGCGGGTGGACCGGCGCCTTCCCGTCGCTGGGCACGACCCCTGTGAGCACCCGTGACTGGCTGACGTGCGCGCTCCCAGCCCTGATGATGCTCGGGGCCACGACGGCTTGGATGATCGGGCGATGAGCGTCCCCGTCCTCGACCTGCGCCAGGTTGCTCACGCCTACCCTGGGGGACATCAGTCCCTCTTCGGGGTGAGCCTGCACGTGCATGCGGGGGAGCGCGTGGCGCTCCTCGGACCCAACGGCGCCGGCAAGACCACCCTCGTGCTGCATCTCAACGGCATCCTCACCGCAGGCGCTGGCACGGTCGAGGTGTCCGGTCTCCCCGTGACGAAGGGAAATCTCTCCGAGATCCGACGACGGGTCGGCATCGTCTTCCAGGACCCGGACGACCAACTCTTCATGCCGACCGTGCGTGACGACGTCGCCTTCGGACCCGCCAACATGGGACTGGCCGGGGCCGAACTCGACGCGCGGGTCACGGAGGCACTGACCGCCGTGGGTGTGGCAGACCTCGCCGACCGAGCCCCCCACCACCTCTCCTACGGGCAACGCCGGCGGGTGGCCATTGCCACGGTGTTGGCCATGGAACCCGACATCCTGGTCCTCGACGAGCCGACCTCGAACCTCGACCCCACTGCCCGCCGGGAACTCGGCGAGATCCTGCGCAACCTGCCCGTGACCCTGCTCATGGTGACCCACGACCTCCCCTTTGCCGCCGAGTTGTGCGAGCGATCAGTCGTCCTGTCCCGTGGGGTCGTCGTCGCCGACGGGCCCACCCTCGATCTGCTCGGCGACCGGGATCTGCTGCACCAGCACCGGCTCGAACTCCCCTGGGGTTTCAGCGTCGACTCGCTCCGAGAAGCCCTCGCCTCCGACGGCTAGGCTCGTCGACATGACAGCGCACGATTTCGATCCGGTCGAGCGCTTCGTCGTCGGCACGGTCGGTCCACCCGGCCAACGCGTCTTCTTCCTGCAGGCCCGCACGGGCAGCCGACTGGCCAGCGTCTCCCTCGAGAAGGTCCAGGTGAG
>DAOLRO010000020.1:0-24386 GCA_035418665.1 Phycicoccus sp. | reverse complement strand
CGACGCAGGATGTGCGGCAGGGTCCGCACGGCCAGGCGCACCCGACCAGCCCCCTGCTCGACCAGGTCGACCGCGATCTCGGCCCCGGTGTTGCCGGGTCCGACGACGAGGACGTCGCGACCGGCATACACAGCGCCTGTCCTGTATTTCGCGGCATGCACCACCTTCCCGGTGAAGGTGTCCACGCCCGGCCAATCGGGCGCGACGGGCGTGTTGTTGTAGCCGGTGGCGACCACGACGTGCGGCGCCGTCAGGATCGCCCCGTCGGCCAGGGCGACCTGCCAGCCCTCGCCGGTCCGCGTGAGAGTCTCCACCGCGACGCCGAGCCGGAGATCGAGCTCGTGCGCCCCGGCATACTCCTCGAGATAGGCGACCACGTCATCACGCGCGATCCACCGACCGAAACGCTTCGGGATCCTGTGGCCGGGCAGATGCGAAAGCTCGCGCGGGGTGTGGAGGTGGAGGCGGTCGTAGTGGCCGCGCCAGGTGTGGCCGACATGCGGGGCACGGTCGATCACGAGCGGTCGTATGCCGTGCGACTTGAGACTCGCGGCCACGGCCAGTCCGCCAGGGCCAGCTCCGATGACGACGACAGGGACGCTGGTGGGCTCCATGGGGCCCGACGGTAGTGCGTGAGGAAGGCCATCCCCACTGCTTCGTCCCAACCCGGGAGTCCTAGGCTGGGAGCGACGGGGATGTCCCTGTCGCAAGCGCACGCCGAGGGAGGCCGACATGAGCGAGGACAGCCCGACCACCACACTGGCCGAGGACGAGTGCTGGGACTTCCTGCGCGAGCAGGAGTTCGGGCGATTGGCCTTCCACCTGCTCGATGAGGTCCACATCGTGCCGCTCAACTACGCGCTCGATGCCCACCGGCGGGTGATCCTGCGGACCTCCGAAGGCAGCAAACTGCTCGGGCTGACCATCAACGACGACGTGGCCTTCGAGATCGATGAGTTCACCGAGGACGCCGCCCGCAGTGTCGTCGTACGAGGTCGCGCGAAGCGCCTCGAGGGTCACGAGAAGGACATGACGGACCAGTTGCCGCTGCGGCCATGGGTCAACACCGCGAAGTTCAACGTGATCGCGATCGAGGTCGACGAGATCAACGGCCGCCGCTTCCAGTTGTCGCGCCCGTGGTTGCACATGCGTCCTCACGATGTCGACGACCCGAACGCCTGATGTCGGTCTTGCACAACGCGGGTCACAGCGGCGGACGCCGCGGCGGGATCGTCATCCGGCCGATGACGGAAGCCGATTGGGTGGCCTTCTTCCCGGTGTTCGCCGAGATCGTCGAGGCCGGTGAGACCTACGCCTTTCCGAGGTTCACGTCCGCCGACGATGCGCGCCCCTGGTGGCTCGATCCCAGTGGGGATGGTCCATCGGTGACGGTGGTCGCAGTCGACGAGACCACTGGGGAGTTGCTCGGCTCGGCGAAGTCCGGGGCCAATCGGCCGGGGCGCGGAGCGCATGTCTCGACAGCCAGTTTCATGGTGGCACCGACTGCTCGTGGTCGCGGCGTTGGACGCCTGCTCGGTGAATGGGTGCTCGACTGGGCGCGTCAGGCCGGTTTCGCGTCCATGCAGTTCAACGCCGTCGTCGAGACCAACACGGCCGCCGTGGCCCTCTGGCAGGACCTGGGCTTCGAGATCATCGGCACCGTGCCCGAGGCCTTCGAGTCACTGGCCCAAGGCCGCGTCGGCCTCCACGTCATGCACCGCTACCTCTGATCGCCCCTTGGCCCCAGTCAGCGCGCTCAGGTGAGTTTGCGGACGACGGGCAGGGGCAGGTTGCGCATCGCGGTGCCGAGCGGGCGCCACGGCCAGGCGGGGACGCGTGCCTCGTCGACACCCTTCTCCATCGCCGCGACCATCGCTCGCACCCCGGTGACGGTGTCGACCATGAAGGGCATGGGCTTCTTGACCTGGTCGTTCATCTCCGAGCGGATGTAGCCCGGGTAGAGCGTCGTCACCGTGATCGCGAGGTCCCTCGACCCCATCAACTCGCTGCGCAACCCTTCGGCGAGGTGGGCCACGAAAGCCTTCGTCGCGGCATACGTCGTCACGGTCTTGGGGAGCCCGCGCATCGCTGACATCGAGGAGATCATGACGAGGTGACCCTGCTTCTGCGCCCGGAAGATCTCCATCGCCGACTCAGCCTGGGCGAGGGCCCCGAGAACATTGGTCACGGCTGTCTCCCGATTGGCCGCCGCGCGTCCGGTGCCGATGGGCGCACCCTTGCCCAGGCCGGCATTGACGACGATCCGGTCGATGGTGCCAAACTCGTCGCGGAACTCACCGAAGACTTCTGAGACGGCCGCTTCATCGGTCACGTCGAGCGCGCGGAGACTCACGCGACGACCCGGGTATGCCGTGTGGATCTCCTCGCGCAGCGCCTCCAGTTTGTCGGTCCGCCGGGCAGCGAGCCCCAGGTCGTGGCCGAGCGCGGCCAACTGGCGCGCCATCTCGGCACCGAGGCCAGAGCTGGCTCCGGTGATGATCGTCGTGGGCATCTGAGGTGTCCCTTCGTTCGTTTGTCTGTGAGCTACGGCGCAGTAAATGCTGTCCGGGCAGCACTTACTGCGCCGTAGCTCGCGCTGGGCTTCAACGGTCGGAGAGCAACTCGGGGCGGCGCTCGAGGTGGGAGATCTCCCCGAGGGAGAGCAGGCGCAGGCCCCGCTCGGGTGCGTGCGCCAAGCGCATGATGCCGGTGTTGGGGAAGGTGCCGAAGATCCGCATCCACGTCTCCGCGCCACCCCCGAGCACCTGCGAGGCGATCGAGTTGCCGACGCCCCCAGAGGTGACGACCACTGCTGTGCCCATCGGCGAGAGTCGGGCGACGAGAGCGGCCAGGACATCGGAGACACGGTCGGTGAACTCGGGGAAGGACTCGACATAGCCCGAGCCACTCTCGAACCACTGGAGCATGGCCATCCCGAACATCGCGTCGAAGTCGCCGGATGCACCCTGGCCCGCGTGATGAGCCAGTGCCGCGGTCATCGTGTCGTGCTCGGGCGAGTGGACGCGGATGATGTCGTCGGCGTCCAACTCGTTCCACCGCGGGTCCTCGGCCACCTCGTGGGTCCACCCAGCACCCTCCAGGATCCCCGCCGCGGTCTCGCGGTGCCGGCGCAGGGTGCCGGACACGATGACCTCGGGGGTCAGCCCGCGGGCGGCCAACTCGGCACCCGCGACGCGTGCTTGCTCGTGACCCTTGGCGGTCAACTGGTCGTAGTCCTCGCTGTGCCACGAGGCCTCACCGTGACGGACGACGAAGATCCGGCTCACGCGAGCAACTCCTTGCAGCGGGTATCGAGCACGTGCACGACGATCCCCATGAACTGCGCCGTCGGGTTGGTCGTCTGGCCGTGGAAGAAGCGGTAGTAGATCTGCTGGGCAATGCCGGCGAGCCGGAAGGTCCCGAAGAGCTCGTAGAACCGCCGGTCGCGTTCACTCACCGTGATCCCTCGACGATCGGCGTATGCCGTCCACACCTGATCGCGGGTCCACATGCCGTCCGCATTGGTGGGCTGGAGACGAATGTTGAGGACGTCGCGCGGGTCGTCGGCCTGCGCCCAGTAGGCAAGTGCCGAACCGACATCCATGAGGGGGTCGCCAACAGTGGCCAACTCCCAGTCGAGCACGCCGATGATGCGAGTCGGCTCGTCACGGTCGAGGACGAGATTGTCGAAACGGAAATCGTTGTGGATCATCGTGTGCGGCTGCTCAGCGGGCATGTGCTCGGCGAGCCAGGCCATCACGTCCTCGAAGTCACCGACATCCTCCGTGCGGGCACGGCGATAGCGCTCGGCCCATCCACCGACCTGTCGCTCCACATAGCCGGATCCGCGGTCGAGCCCACGCAGACCAGAGACGTCGAGGTCGGCCGAATGCAGTGCGACCAATGCATGAACAGCGTTGCTGCACAGTCGGTCTCGGGTCGTGGTGTCATCGAGTCCGACGCCCTCGGGCATGTCCTTGCGCAGGATCAGTCCGTCGAGCTTGTCCATGACATAGAACTCACTGCCGATGACCGACTCGTCGGCGCAGTGCCCGAGCATGGTCGCGACGAGCGGATAGACGGGCGCGAGGGACTGCTGGATCCCGAACTCGCGCGCCATGTCGTGCGCACCCTTGGGCTTGGTGCCACGGGGCGGTCGGCGAAGGATCACCTCTCGACCACTCGGGTACGTCAGTTGATAGGTGAGGTTCGAGGCTCCTCCGGCGAACTGCTTGGCGGCCGGGGTGCCGTCCAGGCCACAGTTGCCATGCTCGCCGGCGTCAGTTGCATTCTCCCGCAACCATTCCGCGACGCGCTCGACGTCGAACGAATCCTCGGCCCGCACGTCGCGAGGCATCGACGCATCAGCCATCCTGCTGCCCCTTCTCCTTCAACCACTTGTAGGCCAGCCGCTCGGCACCCTTGGTGGCCGACCGGTCATAGATCGGCCGCGCGAACCGCTTGGTCAGATAGGCCGTCTTCCCGAGCCGATCGGTCAGGATGATGCGCTTTCCTGCGTCGACGCCCTTGACGACGATCGCCGCGATCTCATCCGGGCCAGCCTTGGCCTTGGTGATGAGTCGCTTCCCGGTCTCCTCGAAATCGGAGTCCTTCCCCTGGAAGGACGTGTGCAGGTTGGTCCGGAAGAATGCCGGACACACGACCGACACCTTGATCCCGAAGGGCCCCAGCTCGAACCCAAGCGTCTCCGACAGCGCCACCACCCCGGCCTTGGCCGCGTTGTAACTCGACATCCCCGGCCCGTGGACGAGCCCGGCGAGCGAGGCAGTGTTGACGATGTGCCCGCTCCCCTGTCGTTTGAACAGCGGCGTGAAGGTCTGGCAACCACGCACCACGCCGAGCAGGTTGATGTCGATGACGCGCTCCCAGTCGGACATCGACTCGACGTCGATCCGGCCGCCGGTCGCGATCCCCGCGTTGTTGTAGAGCAGGTCGAGGCTGCCCCATTCCTCCTTCACCCAGGCGAGGGCCGCGTCCCAGTCACCTTGCGAGCGGACGTCCAGACGGAGGTATGCCGCGTCGGCCGACACGCTGTCGGGCCGGCTGTCCGCGAGGTCACCGACGAGGACGGAATCACCACGAGAGAGATGGATCTTCGCCAGAGCCAGGCCGAGACCGGAGGCCCCTCCCGTGATGAGCACCCGGCTCATGCGTGACCGCCCTGCACGGCCCCGGAGGCCGAGCCAGCGGCGTCGGCGGCCTTCGCGGCATACGGCTTGAGCATGAGTCTGGCCACAACGCCGAGGTGGACCTCGTCGGGACCGTCGGCCAAACGCAGGGAGCGCGCCCCGGCATACGCCGTCGCCAGCGGGAAGTCCGGACCCGTGCCACCACCGCCGTGGAGTTGGATGGCGAGATCGATGACGTCGCAAGCCATTTGGGGCACCGCCGCCTTGATCTCGGAGACCTCGCTCAGCGCGCCGGCCGTGCCGTACGTGTCGAGCTTCCACGCGGCGTGGAGGACGTGCAGGCGGGCCTGGTTGATCGCGATGCGGGCCTTGGCGAGGCGCTCACGGTTGCCCCCGAGGTTGGCGATCGGCTTGCCGAAGGCGACTCGGGTGGTCGAGCGCTCGAGGGCCAACTCGAGGGACTTCTCGGCGAGGCCGATGAGGCGCATGCAGTGGTGGACGCGGCCCGGGCCAAGGCGTCCCTGCGCGATGGCGAAGGCGAGCCCCGGTCCGCCGACGATGGACTCGACCGGGAGGCGGACATCGGTGAGGTTGACCTGCCCGTGGCCGATCGGCTCGTCGTAGACCCCGAGGGTGGTGAGCATCCGCTCGACCTCGACGCCGGGGTGGTCCATCGGGACGAGCACCATCGAATGCTGTTGGTGGCGGCTCGCGCTCGGGTCGGTGAGCCCCATGAAGACACCCACCTTGCAGTCGGGGTGCCCGACACCGGTGGACCACCACTTGCGGCCGTTGAGGACGACCTCGTCACCGTCGATGATCGCGGTCGCCTCCATGTTGGTGGCATCCGAGCTGGCCACGGCTGGCTCGGTCATGAGGAAGGCGCTGCGGATCCGCCCGTCGAGCAGGGGATCGAGCCACTGGTCCTTCTGGGCCTGGCTGCCGTACTTGAGGATCACCTCCATGTTGCCGGTGTCCGGCGCATTGGAGTTGAAGACGATCGGGGCCGACATGGAGCGGCCCATCTGCTCGGCGACCGGGGCATAGTCGAGGTTGCTCAGGCCCGTGCCGCCATCGGTGCCGTACTTCTCGGCATACGGCCCCTTGTGGCCGGCTGGCAGGAAGAGGTTCCAGAGGCCCTGGGCTCGGGCTTTCGTCTTGAGCTCCTCGAGCGCGGGATGGGGTGTCCACGGGTCCTCGCCCCGCGCGCGACGGCCGGCGATGTCCTCGAGCATCTCGCCCTCGCGGGGCTCGATCTCGGTGTCGATGAAGGTGCGGACGCGCTCGGAGAGGTCGGCGGCGCGCGCTGACGGGGTGAAGTCCATGGTGTTGACCATAACCCGTTGTTGAGCAATGCTCAATAGCGTGCCCACATCAGCCCGTATGCCGTCCGCCACGTCGGGCGCCTCCGTCCCGACCCCTGGGGACGGAGGTCGGAACTCCGCCGACGCCCCAGTGGCCGGACGCAGCGGGGCGCGCCTATCGCCCGAGGATCGGCGTCGCCAGCTCGTCGGGATCGGCCTGCGCAAGTTCGTCGAGCGACCAGTGCAGGAGTTGTCCTTGGACGAGGTCGCGGCGGAAGCCGGTGTCTCACGTGGCCTGCTCTTCCACTACTTCCCCAGCAAGACGGCATACCACCGCGCCGTGGTGGAGGCCGCTGGGAGGCGCGTGATGCGCAATGTCCGTCCGGACGATGGCCTGGCCGGCGAGGCTGCCCTGACGCAGATGGTCGAGCGCTTCGTCGAGCAGGTGGACCGTCGACGTGAGTTCTATCTGGCGCTCGTCTACGGACAGTTGCCCGGGTCGGGACCCGACGAGTCCGGGCAAGGAGCCGCGGTGGCGACGCTGCGCTCGGCGTTCACCGACCTGGCAATCGAGCGCGGCGGCTTCCGTCTCGCCCAGCGGCCGCTGGTGCATGGCTGGGTCGCCTACGTCGAGGACCGCGCGCTTCAGTCCCCCGTCGAGAAGTCCCCCCGGCAGCGGCGCGCCCTCGTCGACCAGTGCGTCTCTGCACTCACCCGCCTGCTCACCTCCTGACCCCCGCCCCTCCCCCGTCGAGTAGTCACTTGATGACGGAACTCCGCGCCCCATTCCCTCATCAAGTGACCACTCGACTGGTGGGTGAGTAACTCAGTTGCCCACGTCGGCGGCAGCGAGGGCCTCGATCGTTACCGGTACGCCGTTGAGGACGGCGTTGGCGCCGACGGCCTCGGTCCGGCTGGGATCGGTCAGGTCATTGATCGAGACTCCGGGAAGTTGGACCGCAAAGCGCATCCGCACGCCGTCCTTGAGCCCGTGGCCATATCCGTGTGGCAGGGACACCACGCCCGGCATCATGTCCTCGCTCGCCGAGACCTCGACCTCCACGGCACCGCTGGCCGATCGCACGCGCACGAACGATCCGTCGACGATGCCGCGCTCGGCCAGGTCGTCCGGATGGGCCAAGAGGTGGTGTCTCGGGCGGCCCTTCGTCAGTCGGGGAGCGTTGTGCATCCACGAGTTGTTGTCCCGCTGGTGGCGCCGACCGATGAGGAGCAACTCGTTGTCCCGCAACGTGATCGGCCCGACGTCGACATGGTCAGCCAGTTCGGTGACGGCGTCCATGAGGACGTCAGGCGCGAGGTGGATCCGCTTGTTCGGTGTCTGCAAGCGCTCGGGCAGTTGCGACTGGAGAGCCCCCAGATCCACCCCACCCGGCGTCTTGGCCACCTTCTTGACGCCCCCGCGTACGGGACCGACCCGCAGCAAGCCGTCGATGATCATCCGTGGCGACACCCGGAAGCGCCCCTGGTCGACGAGCGACGGCTTGTCGCCCCGGGCACGGATCAGCGCGAACGACAGGTCGCGGGCGATCTCCCAGTCGTGCCGCGCCGAGTCCGGCTTGTCGAAGAGGGCGGGCGACCACCGGGCGGTGTTGCGCACGGCCAAGGTGTGGAAGATCAGGTCGTAGTGCTCCCGCTCGAGCGGGCCCGTCGGCGGCAGGATCACGTCGGCGTGACGCGTCGTCTCGTTGATGTAGATGTCGATGGCCACCATGAAGTCGAGCCCGTCGAGCGCGGCGTCGAGTCGATGACCACCCGGGGTCGACGACACGGGATTGCCGGCGATGGAGACAAGGGCCCTCAACTGCCCCTCACCCGGGGTGAGCATCTCGTCGGCCAGCGTCGACACCGGCAGTTCACTGCCGAACTCGGGCAGCCCCCGCACCCGGGATCGCCATGCCCCCAGGTGCCCGGCGGGGACGAGCTTGTGGGCGATGAGATCGATGGCCGGGGTGGTGAACATCGTGCCGCCAGGGCGATCGAGGTTGCCGGTGAGGATGTTGATGCACTGGATCGCCCACTGACAGGTCACGCCGTGCGCTTGGGTGGAGACCCCCATCCGGCCGTGCAGCGCCCCAGCCCCAGCCCCGTGCAGAGCCGCAGCGAGCCCACGGACGGAAGCGGCCGGCATACCGGAGAAGGACTCAGCCACCTCGGGAGTGAAGGGTTCGACGGCGCGACGGACGGCCTCGATGCCGTCGACGTGGGCCGCGGGACGAGCACCGAGAGCGAGCACCTCACGCAGCATGGCGAGAAGCACCCAGACATCCGTGCCCGGCCGCACGAAGTGGTGCTCGTCGGCCACCTTGGCCGTCTCGGTCCGCCGCGGATCGACGACGACGAGCCGCCCACCGCGAGAAGCCAATTCGCGCCGACGGGCCGGGAAGTCGGGGACCGTCCAGATCGATCCGTTGGAGGCCATCGGGTTGTGCCCGAAGAGCACGATCAGGTCCGCCCGGTCGATGTCCGGCACCGGCATGAGGAACTGGTGGCCATAGAGCGCCCACGCCGTGAGCTGATGCGGGAGTTGGTCGGCGGACGTGGCGCTGAAGGTGTTCTTGGTGCCGATCGTGCGGACGAGATTGAGGCCGTGGGTCAGGGCGCCGAGGGAGTGGACGTTGGGGTTGCCGAGGTAGACCCCGACGGCATTGCGGCCATGCTCGGCCTGGACCGCGGCCAGCCGGGTGGCGACGAGGTCGATCGCCTCCTCCCACTCGATCTCGATCCAGTCCTCACCATCGCGTCGCACTGGCTTTCGCAGTCGATCCGGGTCGTCGTGGATGTCTTGCAATGCAATGGCTTTCGGACAGATGTGTCCACGCGAGAGGGGGTCGCGCTCATTGCCCCGGACGGACTCGATGACCTCGTCACGGAGTTTGACCTCGAGCCCGCAACTGGCCTCGCAGAGCACACAGGTGATGTATGCCGTGCGCTCACCCGCGCTCGTCACCGCACCTTCCGTCGTGGTCATCGCGGGATCACCTCAGTCTCGGTCCGTAGGGCTTGGGCTCACCGGACAGTGAACGGTGTTGCGCCACAGCGGTGTTCGGAGCACCGAGGAGGATCGACTGCTCGTCGCGCTCCTGTTGGAACGTGGTGGTGGCGTCGGCGCTCCACGTGTCGTCGAAGAGGCGCTTGGTGCCCGCGACGGAGTCCGGTGAGCGGGTGGCGATCTCTGCGAGGAGCGCCAGCCCCGCGGCATACGGGTCCTCGGCGACCTCACTGGCGAAGCCGAGTTCGACGGCGCGCTGCCCGCTGAACATCTCCCCGGTCATGGCGAGCCGCTTGGCGACATCGATCCGGACGAGTTCGGAGAGCGCCTGGACGCCGGACATGTCGGGCACGAGTCCCCACTTGGCCTCGAGCACCGACCACTTCGCATCGGGGGTGGTGAAGCGGTAGTCGGCGGCGAGGGCGATCTGCAGGCCTCCGCCGAGGCAGTGTCCGTGAACCGCGGCGACCACCGGGACCGCGAGGCGGCGCCAGGCCCAGGGCGCCTCCTGGTAGAGGTTGGTCCCACGCTGGACGTCGGGCTGGAAGACAGCACGGAAGCGATCGGGTTCGCCCATGACCGATCCGAAGTCCAGGCCGGCGCAGAAGGCGCGGCCCTCACCCGAGAGCAGGACACCCCTCAACTCTCGGTCTCCGGCGAGCGACTCGGCGGTCGCCTGGAGTTGCTCCAGCAGGTCGAGGGTCAGGGAGTTGAGCTTGTCGGGCCGGTTGAGGCGGACGTCAGCGATGCGCGCACCGGCGGCTCCGCTCGAACCTTCGGTGCCGTCCAGTTCTCTGATGGTGCAGGTCACGAGCTCGCTCATGCCCGGAGCCTACGAGACCCCAGCGCCGGGGAGTCAGGAGGTGACGTCGGCGAGGACCTGCTCGCGCTTGTGGAACAGGAGGGACAGGCCGAGGATCCCGGCGCCGAGGATGCAGAGACCGACACCGACCCAGCTGGGCGCCAGGAGCCCGTAGCCGCGGTCGATCACGACGCCGCCGAGCCAGGCGCCGAGCGCGTTGGCAGTGTTGAGGGCGGCGTGGTTGCCTGCCGCCCCGAGGGTCTGGGCGGCGCCGGCCACCTGCATGAGCCGCAACTGGAGGCCGATGACGAGGAAGGAGCCGAGCCCAGCCGTGAGGAAGACCCCGAGCCACGCGGGGACCGCCCACTGGGCCGTGAGTGCGAAGGTCGTGAGGGTGATCGCCATCCCGACACAGCCGATGGCGATCGCCCGGAGCACGGACCAGTCGACGACCCTGCCCGCCACCCACGTGCCGACGAAGCCGCCGAGGCCGAACGCGAGCAGGAAGGTCGGCACGGCGGAGGAGGCCAACCCGGTGACGTCAGTGACGACCGGAGCGATGTAGGACAGCATCGCGAACATGCCACCGAAGCCAACGGCACCGACGAGCAGCGTCAGGAGCACCTGGAAGCGGGCGAACTCCTTGAGTTCGCGCCGCACCGTGCCCTCGAGGTCGCGCTCGCTGCGCGGGACGAACCACGCCACCAGCACAAGGGTCAGCAGCGCGACCGCCACCACGCTCCAGTAGGCCGAGCGCCAGCCCAGGTGTTGACCCATCCACGTCGCCAGGGGCACGCCACCGAGATTGGCGATCGGGATTCCGAGCATGACCCGTCCGACCGCCCGACCCGCACGCCCCGGTTCGGCCAGGTCCACCGCGACCAAGGAGGCGACGCCGAAGAAGGCGCCATGCGGCATACCGGAAAGGAATCGAGAGGCCAGCAGGACGTCGAAGGACGGCGCGAGCGCGGTGAGCGCGTTGCCCGCCACGATGACCGCCGCCAATGCCATGAGCAGACCCTTGCGGGGCAACTGGGCCCCCAGTGCGGCCAGGACGGGAGCGCCGATCACGACCCCCGCGGCATACAAAGAAATCGCGTGCCCCGCCTGAGGGATCGAGACCGTGAAGTCACGGGCGACCTCGGGCAACAGGCCCATGGTCACGAACTCGGTGACGCCGATCGCGATGCCACCCAGGATGAGGGCGCCGACGGCGAGGCCGTGTTGGCGGGGAGAAGTCACGATCACCAAGGGTCCCACGCAGCGGCGGCCTTCGCGCAATCCGACCAGTTCGGAGGACTCGTGCATCAGCGCGGGTGGATGTGGTGGGGTGGGTCCCATGCGTGCAGCCCAGGTGACCCGACTCGATGGACCGTCTGCTGTCGAGGTCGGTGATGTGACCGACCCCACCCCGAACGAGCGCCAACTCCTCATCGACGTCGTGGCCGCGGGTGTCTGTTATCCCGAGGTGCTGCTCACCCGCGGTGAGTACCAACTCAAGCCAGAACTTCCCTTCGTCCCGGGGTCCGAAGTCGCCGGCCGGGTCGCGGTCGCCCCGTCCGGCTCGGGCTTCGAGGTGGGTGACCGGGTCGCTGCCTTCCCGGGCTTCGGCGGCTTCGCAGAGCAGGTCGTGGCCGATCCCGACTTCGTCTTCCCACTGCCCGAGGCCCTCACCTACGAGCAGGGCGCCGCTTTGCCGATGAACTACCTCACGTGTCACTTCGCTCTGCGGACGCGGGGTCAGCTGGCGGCCGGCGAGACAGTGCTCGTCCACGGTGGAGCAGGTGGGATCGGCACCGCCGCAACACAATTGGCCAAGGCCTGGGGAGCCCGGGTCATCAGCGTCGTCTCCTCCGACGCGCGCGGCGAGGTCGCCCGCCAAGCCGGCGCTGACGAGGTCGTCCTCACCGAGGGCTTCCTCCCGGCCGTCAAGGAGCTCACCGGCGGACGCGGGGTCGACATGGTCGTCGACCCTGTGGGTGGCGACCGCTTCACCGACTCGCTCCGATCGCTCGGAGCACTCGGCCGTCTCCTGGTCATCGGTTTCACCGGAGGTTCGATCCCCGAGGTCAAGGTCAACCGGCTTCTCCTCAACAACGTCAGCGTCGTCGGGGTCGGATGGGGTGCCTATTGGCTGGGAGCCGGCGGGGTCGGCTTCCTGCGCCGCCAGTGGGGCGAGTTGCTCCCACTCATGGAGTCGGGGGCGATCGACCCACCGATCGGCATCGTCCGCGACCTCGACGAGGCGGGCGCAGCCATCGCGGACCTCGACGAACGCCGCGCCACCGGCAAGGTTCTCATCCGCCTCCGGTGAGGGTCCGCCGGCCACACGACAGGCCTTAGGCTCCCGACCATGGACTTCGCCAACCTGTATTCGCACGGGTTCGCCCGGGTCGCCGCCTGCACCGTGCCGGTCGCGATGGCCGACCCCGCCACCAACGTCGAGCGCATCGTCGAGCAGGTCCGACACCTTCATGACGAGGGTGTCGCGGTCGCCCTCTTCCCCGAACTCTCCCTCTCCGGCTATGCCCTCGACGACCTCTTTCTCCAGGACGTCCTCCTCGATGCCGTCGACACGGCGGTCACGACGCTCGCCAAGGCCACGGCCAAACTCAGCCCGGTCGTCGTCGTCGGCGCACCGATCCGCAGTGGCGCCCGCCTCTACAACTGCGCAATCGTCCTGCACCGAGGCGATGTCCTCGGCGTCGTCCCCAAGGTCAACCTGCCCAACTACCGCGAGTTCTACGAGAAGCGCTGGTTCGCCAGCGGCGACGACGCCCGCGGCACGATGCTCACTCGGCCGCACTGGCCCGGCGCCGACGAGGACGGCGACATCCCCTTCGGCCCCGACCTCATGTTCCGCGCCGCCGACCTGCCCGACCTGACGATCCACGTCGAGGTCTGCGAGGACATGTGGGTGCCGGTCCCGCCGAGCCACCACGCCGCCCTCGCCGGGGCACACGTCCTGCTCAACCTCTCCGCCTCCCCCATCACCGTCGGCCGGGCCGCTGACCGCCACCTCCTCGCCCGCTCGGCGAGCGCACGCTGCAATGCGGCATACCTGTATGCCGCGGCGTCGGCTGGGGAGTCCACCACCGACCTGTCGTGGGACGGGATGACCATGGCCTACGAGATGGGCGACCTCCTCGGGGAGAGCGAACGTTTCCCCGAGGGCGCAGCATCCACCGTGGTGGACATCGACCTCGACCGACTGCGACAGGAGCGCATCCGGCAGGGCTCCTTCGACGACAACCGACGCACCGAACTCATCGGCACCGAGGACGGCGACCTCTTCCGGGTCGTCGAGTTCGACCTGCAGCCCGCGACCGGCGATCTCGGCCTGCGGAGGCCGCTCGATCGCTTTCCCTTCGTCCCCGATGACGCCGCGGCCCTCGCGCAGGACTGCTACGAGGCCTACAACATCCAGGTCTCCGGGCTCGAGCAGCGACTCCGAGCGATCGCCGGATCCCCCGCTGGCGCCCCGGTCGATCCCAAGCGCGCCCCCAAGATCGTCATCGGCGTCTCCGGTGGTCTCGACTCGACCCACGCCCTCATCGTCGCGGCCAAGGCGTGCGAGCGGCTGGGCCTGCCCCGCACCCACATCTTGGGCTTCACCATGCCGGGCTTCGCGACGAGCAAGGGCACCAAGTCCAACGCGATCAAGCTCATGGAGGCCCTCGAGATCACGTGGGAGGAGCTCGACATCCGTCCTGCGGCCACCCAGATGCTCAAGGACCTCGGGCACCCGGCGGGCGAGGGCGAGGAGGTCTATGACGTGACCTTCGAAAACGTCCAGGCCGGCCTGCGCACCGACTTCCTCTTCCGGGCCGCCAATCAGCGCGGCGGGATCGTGCTCGGCACGGGCGACCTGTCCGAGCTCGCACTCGGCTGGTGCACCTATGGCGTCGGGGACCAGATGTCGCACTACGGCGTCAACGCCGGTGTGCCCAAGACCCTCATGCAGCACCTCATCCGGTGGGTCGTGAGCAGCGAACAACTCGCCAAGGGTGGGTCCGGCGTCAATGAGGTGCTCCTCGCCATCCTCGACCAGGAGATCAGCCCCGAACTCATCCCCACCAAGGAGGGCGAGAAGATCCAGTCCACGGAGGACTCCGTCGGGCCCTACGCCCTCCAGGACTTCACCCTCTACTACGTGCTGCGCCGCGGTTACGTCCCGAGCAAGATCGCCTTCCTCGCCCAGCACGCCTGGAGTGACGCGACCCAGGGGGATTGGCCGGAGGGTTACCCCGACGGTGAGCGGACGGCATACGACCTCGCGACGATCCGGCACTGGCTGGAGGTCTTCCTGAAGCGCTTCTTCGCCAACCAGTTCAAGCGGTCCGCGCTGCCCAATGGCCCCAAGGTCGTCTCCGGCGGCACCATGTCACCGCGCGGCGACTGGCGGATGCCCTCCGACGTCTCCTCGAAGATCTGGCTCGACGAGCTGCACCGCAACGTCCCCGAGAACTGAGACCCGACCCGAGCGCCCTACTCTCCCAAGGCCTTCAACGCAGGACCGTCGAGGCGGAACCTGGTCCACTCGTCCATCGACTCCGCTCCGATCGAGCGATAGAAGCCGATCGACGGCTCGTTCCAGTCGAGCACCATCCACTCCAGGCGGGTGTAGCCACGCTCGACGCAGATCTGGGCGAGCGTCGCGAGCAGCGCCTGCCCGAGCCCCGATCCCCGCTGGTCGGGGGTGACATAGAGGTCCTCGAGCCAGATCCCGTTGCGCCCGGTCCAGGTCGAGAAGGACAGGAACCAGATGGCGCACCCCACAACCCGCAACTCACCATCCGGGCCGGTCACCTCGGCCACATGCGCGTATGCCGTGGGCGCACCGTCCGCAGGGAAGAGCACCTTCTCGAACTGCTCGGGTGTCGCGGTGGCCGACTCGGGTTCCCTTTCATAGAGCGCGAGTTCACCCACGAGGGAGAGGAGTGCCGGGACGTCAGAGCGTTGCGCCGGACGAATGCGGGGATCCATGACGATCACCCTATGAACGTCCGCCGGCGTCCGACAGAGGCGTCCACTCAGCGAGGGCCGCTGCCGGGACGCAGCGCTCGCCTCATGCGGTGGTCAGATGGAGCACAAAGCCCTGAGCCGGGCTGAGCACCGGCGCCGCGAGACCTACAACGGCCAACGCACGGCCCGTGGCGAGCACGCCCTCACCGAGCGCGGCTTCCCACCATGCCGGTGGCACCTTCTGGACAAACCGTGGCAGTCCGATCTCGTCCCGCACCCGAATCCGATAGGTGCGGTCGGGGTCCAGTCCCGGCAGTGGCACAGACCCGGGCGAGGCCCACGGGGCGGACGCGGTCTGCAGGACGGTGAACACGGCCTCGGAGCCGTCCTCGGCGACGACGCCCGACACCCGGAGGCGGTCGTCGGGCAGGTCCGCACGGACGACTCGTCCGGAGTGCAGGAGGGGACGCAACTCCTTGTGCAGGGCGATCCACCGGGCGATCGCGGCGCGCTCCGCATCGTCGGCCTCAGTGATGTCCCACTCCAGCCCGGCATGGCCGGTGAGTGCCACGAGGAGTCGAAAATCGAGACCGACCGTGCGAAGCGTCGTGTGCGAGAGCGCCGGTCCGACGTGGGTCCCCATACGCTCCGGCGGCACGAGCAGCCCGGTCCACTGCTGGATGTCCACTCGCTCGAGAGCGTCATTGCAGTCCGAGGTCCACACCCGATCGGTGCGCGCGAGGATCTCGAGGTCGACCCGGCCGCCGCCGCTGGCACACGACTCGATCTCGAGGTCCGGGTGGCGCTCCCTGAGCGCGTCGAAGAGCCGGTAGGCCGCTGCGGTCTGGTCATGAACACGCGGACGATCGACGGCCTCCACGTCACTGGCCACGGCCTCGATGAGGTCGCGATTGTGGTCCCACTTGAGGTAGTCGATGGCGTATTCCGACACGAGGGCACTGATCGACTCGAGCAGGTGGGCGAAGGCTCCCGGGTGGGTGAGATCCAGTCCCTGCTGGTGTCGTGACCCTCGAGGATGGCCGGCCTGCGGGGCGAGGACCCAATCCGGTTGTGCCCGAACGAGATCCGAGTCCGGGTTGACCATCTCGGGCTCGAACCAGAGGCCGAACTGCAGGCCCTTGCCCTTGACATGGTCGACCAGCGGAGCGAGACCAGCCGGCCACACCTCGGTCGAGACCGTCCAATCCCCCAATCCGCGGGTGTCGTTGCGTCGCGAGCCGAACCACCCATCGTCGAGGACGAAGCGCTCGACACCGAGTTCAGCGGCGAGGTCCGCGAGCTCCTTGAGGTGGTCCAGATCGGTGTCGAAGTAGACCGCCTCCCACGTGTTCAAGGTGACAGGTCGAGGGGTGCGACGGTAGCCGGGGTGCTGACGTTGATGCGCGAGCAGACCCCTAGTCACGCCATCCATGCCCTCCGTGCTGTGGACGAAGAAGACCGATGGCGCTTCATAGGTCTCACCCGGACCCAGCCGGATCTCACCCGGCGCGAGAACTTCACCACCGCCGAGGACGGCGGCGTGACGCCCAGCCCCCTCGGCGAGTCGCTCGGCGTAGGTCTCGTGGTTGCCGCTCCAGGCAGTGTGCGCGCCCCACACCTCTCCGGTCCGGAACCCGAATCCGGTGGTGCCGCAGAGCATCAGCAGGGTCGCATCGTGGCCGGCACGACCTCGACGGCCCGCGCGCACCCATGTGCCCTCCCGGAGCTCGGAGCGCTGGGGCGAACGCTCCCGCACCCAGCGACCACCGAGATCGAGGACCTCCGTCGCCCTACTGGGCAAGGGCAGGACCGCTCGGAGGGAGTCCACATCGACCGGCGCGGCGTCATCGCGGGAGTTGGTGAGAGCGGCGCGAACGACCAGCACACCATGCTCATCGAGGGTCTGGGTGACGACGAGCTCCAATCCGGAGTTGTCTGCCGTGGCGCGGGTCGTGAGCGTCTCGATCGCGCTCCCGCCCGGAGCATCTGCTGCCGACTGGGCCGTGCGGGCAACCTCGGCCACCCACCGAGGGGTGGTCGATCCACCCGCCCGGTGCACGGCATACGCGGGGGTGCCCCGCCAGCCGTCGGAGGGGTTGGGTGCCACGGTGAGTGGCCACGGCTCGTCAAGGGCGTTGTGCGGCACCGGCATTCCGGTCAGCGCGACGAGGCTCCGGGCCTCCTCGTCGATGAGGTCCGAACCCCAGTGGACCACCTCCGGCAGCCCGAGGGGGTTGTCCGCCAGGACGAGACAGTTGCCCCCACCCCGGATGACATGCAGCGCCGGCTCGGTCGTCACGGGCACCCTCTCAGCCCTTCGTCGCGCCGAGCGTCAGGCCCGACACGAACTGCTTCTGGAGCAGGAAGAAGATGATCAGGGTGGGCAGGGCGACGAGGACGGACCCGGCCGCGACGAGGTTGTTGTCAGTGAAGAACTGGCCGCGCAGGTTGTTGAGCGAACTCGTCACCGGGAACTTGTCACCGGACTGGAGGAGCACGGTGGCCCAGAAGAACTCGTTGTAGATCCACGTGGTCTCGAGGGTGGCCAGAGCAGCCAGTGGCGGGCGGCACAGCGGCAGGGTGAGCTGGAAGAACTGCCGCAGGACGCCGGCACCATCGACCACCGCCGACTCGTAGAGCTCACGCGGGATCGTCTTCATGTAGTTGGACAGGACGAAGGCGCAGAAGCCGGTCTGAAAGGCGACGTTGACGGCGATCAGGCCGAGGTGACTGTTGAGCAGGGTCCCGGAGTCACTGACCCAGAAAGGCACCTCGATCGCGCGGAACATCCGGTAGACGGGGATGAGCAGGGCCTGGGGCGGCAGCAGGTTGGCCGCAGTGAACAAGCCGAGCAGGGCCAGGTTGAAGCGGAAGGAGAAGCGCGCGACGACGAAGGCGATGCAGCACGAGAGGAACAGCGTGAGCAGGACGCCCGGCACGGTGATCTTGAGTGAATTGATCAGCGTGTGGCCGAAGTCGGCCTGTTCGTAGGCGTTCGCATAGTTGGCCAAGGTGAAGCCACCGAAGGACACATAACCGTGTTTGGCGGTGTAGGCGTAGTCGCGGAAGCTGTTGAGGATCGCGTAGCCGATCGGGAAGAACCAGATCAGCGCCATCGCCGCGAGGAAGAACTGGACCGGGCGGCTGGCGCCCTTCGTGCCCGGACCCCCCTCCTTGGGCTTGGTGAGGGTCTGCGTGGTCGTGGTGGGAGCCGCACTCATCGCCGGTCCTCCTTCATGACGATCCGTAGATAGATGACGATGAACACCGACGAGAAGAGCAGCATGAAGGTCGCGAGCGCCGAGCCGAACCCGATTCGGCTGGCTTCACCCACGATGTTCTGGGTCACCAGGGTGGCGATGAGTTCGAGACCGTTGCGGCCCTTGTTGATCACCCAGACCAGGTCGAAGGCGCGCAGTGACTCGATGACGGTGATGACCAGGACGATGATGTTGATCGGTGTGAGCACCGGGAAGATCACCCTGAAGAAGGTCGTCTTCTCGCTGGCCCCGTCCACGCGAGCTGCTTCGCGCAGGGTGGGGTCGACTCCCTTGAGGCCGGCCAAGTAGAGCAGCATCACATATCCCGTATGCCGCCAACTCGCCGCCACGAGAGCCGAACCGAGGTTGTAGGTCGGGTCTCCATACCAATCGATCGTGCTGCCCGTGAGGCCATTGATGAGGCCTTGGTCGCGGGAGTAGATCAACTGCCAGATGAAGCCGACGAGTGCGAGCGAGAGGACGACCGGCAGGTAGAGCGAGGTCTGGTAGATCCGCGAGCCGCGCATCTCTTTGTCGAGCAGCACCGCCAGGAACATCCCCAGCGGGGTCGCGAAGGCGAACATGACGACCAACCAGATGAGGTTGTGCTGGACCGCCGGCCAGAACGGCGGGTAGATGGTCGTGACATCCTGATAGTTCTTCAGGCCCACGACCTTGGCCTCGGAGATCGGGCCGATGCCGTCCCAGTTGGTGAACGACAGCCCGACCGAGGCGATCGCCGGCCCCCAGACCAGTGCGAGGACCAAGATGGTCGGCACGATGATCATGACCGCCACGACGACACGGTCCATGCCGCTCAGTTGATCCAGTCCCTTGTTGCGCGCCACCAGCTCGCTCCCGTCCTCGGTGCCCGTGTGAAGCCACTCTGCTCGACGCGAGGCGGCGCCGCACGATGTCGTTGCGGCGCCGCCTTGCTGGTCACGAAGCGAAGATGCTCTGCTTCTGCTTCTCGATGCTGTTGACGAGCCCGTCGATGTCGGCGGGGTTCTTGATGAAGTCCTGGATCGCAGGGATCATCACGGTCGAGGCGAAGTCAGGACGAGTGTCGCGGTCCATGAACTGGGCGATCGACTTGGCCGAGGCAACGAACTCGACGGCCTTCTTCTGCAGCGCGGTGTAGCCACTCGTGTCGGTCTTGTCGTTGGTCGCGATGACACTGGGGTCGGACTTGACCGCGAGCCCCTGCGCCTCGGCGCCACCGACGTAGGACAGGAGCTTCTTGGCGCCCGCCTCGTTCTTCGGCCGCTTGGCCATCATGTAGCCGTCGATCGGCGCCTCGATGGCGTCCGCCCCGATGGTGCTGTCGACCTCGGGGAAGGTGAAGAAGTCGAGGTCATCCTGCTCCGCACCCTTCTCGAACTGCTGCGCGACGAACATGCCGAGCAGATACATGCCGGACTTCTTCTGCTGCAGGCTCTGCGCGGCCTCCTGCCAGGTCCGGCCGAGGGAGTCGGCCTGGTGGATGTCGAGGAGTCCACGCCAGGTGTCGAAGGTCTTCTTGACCTCGGGCCCGTTCCAGGCCTCCTTGCCGGCCATCAGGTTGATGTGGAAGTCGTAGCCATTGACCCGCATGTTGATCTGGTCAAAGGTGCCCATCGCTGGCCACCCGTCCTTGTCCCCGAAGGCGATCGGGTCGAGGCCGTCGGCCTTCATCTTGGCGCCGAGGGTCTTGAGCTCGTCGAGGGTCTTGGGAACGGCGTAGCCCTTCTCGGCCCACACGCTCTTGCGGTAGTAAAAGGCCCACGGGTAGTAGGTCGACGGCACGAAGTACTGCTTGCCGTCATCGCCGGTGGACGACTTCTTGAGCGCGTCGGTCAGTCCGTCGATCGGCCAGATGTCCGAGATGTCCCCGGCCAGGCCCTTGCTGGCGAAGAAGCGCATCCGGTAGCCGGCGAACCACATGAAGACGTCGTCCGGGGAACCCTGGAGGTAGTTGTTGATGTTTTCCTGGAAGGTGTTGTGGTCGACGGTGTTGATCTTGACGGTCAGGCCGTCATTCGCCTTCTGGAAGGCGTCCATGACGGACTGGATGGCCGCCTTCGGGACGGCATCGGACTGGTTCGAGCCGAGGGTGACGGTGCCGGTGGCTGCGGCTCCACCGGAGGCGGCACCACCCGACGAGGAACTGCTGCAGGCCGCGAGGGCGGGCAGTCCGAGGAGCGCACCAGCTCCCACAGAGGCGCGCAGCAGCGTGCGGCGGTCCACTCCGCGGACCGAGGGGGGAACGAGGCGAGCGAGGTACTCCTCGTGAGTGGCCGGGCGGGTCATCGTGGTGTCTCCTTTGACGCGTAAGGGTGAGAGAAGCTCGATCGCACCGAAACCAACATTTAGCGGCACAAACGAACACCGTGATCAGAGGATTGCCCCATCTCCCGAGCCCTGTCAAGCACTTTCGATCACAAGATCACGACTTTGTGGTTCGTTCCTGTCCCAATGTGTTGACTTCTGTAACTTTTGTCCTCAACACTGTCCGCCATGAGACAGTGGCCGACCGGTGGCATCGCCTTTGGCGGTGACTACAACCCCGAGCAGTGGCCCCGGGACACGTGGGACGAGGACATGGACCTCATGCGCCGCGCCGGTGTGACCTTCGTGAGCCTGGGCATCTTCTCCTGGTCCTGGCTCGAGCCGTCCAAAGGTGAATACACCTACGACTGGCTCGATGAGATCATGGATCTGTTGCACGCCAACGGAATTGCGGTCGATCTCGCGACTGCAAATGCCACCCCACCACCGTGGTTCAGCGCGGCGCACCCCGACATCCTTCCGGTCGACCGTGACGGCCATCGGCTCTGGCCCGGCAGCCGGCAGGCCTGGTGTCCGAGCTCGCCGACCTATCGGGATGCCGCCCATGCGCTGACCCAGCGACTGGCGGATCGCTACCACGACCATCCGGCGCTGGCGCTCTGGCACGTCTCCAACGAGTTCGCCTGTCACAACCTGCCGTGCTACTGCGACACCTGTGCCGGACACTTCCGACGGTGGCTTGAGCGGCGATACGGCTCCCTCGAGCGACTCAACGAGGCGTGGGCGACCGCGTTCTGGAGCCAGCGCTATGGCGACTGGGAGGAGGTGCTCCCTCCACGACGGTCGACGACGTTCAACAACCCCACGCATGAACTGGACTTCCGTCGCTTCGGCTCGGACACCCTGCTCGACTTCTTCCTCGACGAGAAGCGCATCCTCAACGACGCCAGCCCCGGCGTGCCCGTGACCACGAACTTCATGACGCTGTCCGGCTTCCGCCACCTCGATTACCACGACTGGGCTCCCCACCAGGACATCGTGTCGACCGACCACTACATCGTCGCCACGCTGCCTGACCCCCATGCCGAGCTGGCCTTCCACGGCGATCTCACTCGCGGTCTGGCCGGAGGCGCACCCTGGCTGCTCATGGAGCACTCGACCAGCGCGGTCCAATGGCAGGCGGTGAACCCGGCCAAGGCTCCCGACCAAACCCTGCGTGACTCGCTCGCCCACGTGGCCCGCGGTGCGGACACCGTCGGATACTTCCAGTGGCGGCAATCGCGGGGTGGATCCGAGAAGTTCCACTCGGCGATGGTCCCGCACGCGGGACCGGACAGTGATCGCTTCCGCGAGGTCTGCGACCTGGGCTCGGTGTTGGGGCGGATGGGCGAGGTGCTCGGCAGCCGGATCGAGGCCGACGTGGCGATCCTCTTCGACTACGAGAACGGCTGGGCCCTCGAGCGGGACTGCCTGCCGAGTACCGACGTCGACCACCCCGAAATGGCTCACGCCATCCACCGCCATCTCCGGCGACGCGGGGTCCAGGCCGATGTCGTCCACCCCGACACCGATCTTTCACACTACTCCGTCATCGTGGCCCCCACCCTTTATCTCACGTCCGAGGGGATGGCCGAGCGCCTTACCGCCGCAACGGAATCCGGATCCCATGTCCTCGTCACGTGGTTCTCGGGCATCGCTGATCGTGATGACCACGTGATCCTCGGCGGATACCCCGGCGCTTACCGTGACCTGCTGGGCATCCGGGTCGAGGAGTTCTTCCCTCTGCTGCGCACCGACACGGTGGCCCTGTCGACAGGCGGCATCGGCAGACGCTGGTCTGAGGACGCACGACTCACCGGCGCGGACGCCTTGTGGACGTATGCCGGGGGGCCGCTGAGTGGTCGGCCAGCGGCCACGCGGCACGCGCTGGGCGAAGGCGTGGCGTGGTATCTCGGCACCCTGCCCGAGGACGACGATCTGGGGCAGTTTCTCGACCGAATCCTGGACGAGGCAGGAGTGGAGCCCGTGCTCGACCCACCCTCCGGGGTGGAGGTGACCCGGCGGTCTTCGACATCCGGTTCCTGGCTCTTCCTCCTCAACCACGGGGACACCGACCACGACGTGCGAGTCCCCCCGGGCCACGACCTCGTGAGCGATTCCCGGGTGGGGTCCACCCTGCACTTGGCAGCCGGTGCCGTCGCCGTCGTCCGAGAGGACTGAAGCCATGCTTGCCAGCCAGCGCCGTGCGCGCATCCTTGGCCTCGTGGAGGAGTCCGGAGCCGTTCGCGTGAGCGAGTTGGTGACCCTCCTCCGGGTGTCGGACATGACGATCCGGCGCGACATCGAGCAACTCGACCGTGACGGATTGCTCGAACGCGTGCATGGTGGAGCAATCGCGCGTAACGGGCGGTCCAGTGAGGAGCCCGGCTTCTCGGCGAAGTCCGGACTCATGCGCGATGCCAAGCGCGCCATCGCTCGAGTGGCCGCCGACCTGGTCTCGCCAGGTTCGACGATCGGGATCTCCGCGGGCACGACCACCTACGAGTTGGCGGTGGCGGTGCGCCAGGTTCCGGGCCTGACGGTGGTGACCAACTCGGTGCCAGTCGCCCAGATGCTTCACGAGGCAGAGACGAACGGCCAGACCGTCATCCTCACCGGCGGGGTCCGCACTCCCTCCGATGCGCTGGTGGGTTCGGTGGCCATCGCAGCCCTGCAGATGCTGCACGTCGACCGGCTCTTCCTCGGCGTCCACGGGCTCGACCTCGGCGCGGGTCTCACGACACCCAATCTCGTCGAGGCCGAGACCAACCGCGCACTGGTGGCCACAACCCAACACGTGTGCGTCCTCGCCGACCACACCAAGTGGGGCATCCGGGGACTGTCGAGCTTTGCGAGCCTGCGCCAGGTCGAACTGCTCATCACCGACAGCGGACTGCCCGCGCGTGCGCGGGCCACGCTGGCCGACGCGATCGGTGAGGTCGTGATCGCCGATGTGCCGGGGCTGGCTCCTGTCGCCGAGAAATCGTGAACGGTGGGCTCATGACAACAGTTGCCTCATGACCACAATGGGCTCATGACCGTCACGACTGTGAGCCCTGATCCGCGCAACGAGTCACGCGTGCGTTTCGCGATCGGAGACCTGCTGATCGGCACGGCAACGGCAGCCACCCAGATCGAGGGCGGCCGCACGGACACCAACTGGGCGGACTGGGCGGCACAGCCGGGCCGGATCGCCGACGGGTCGAGCCCGGTACGCGCGACTGACCACTGGAACCGCTGGCGCGAGGACACGGGTCTCATGGCCGACCTCGGTCTACAGGTCTATCGGATGGGCATCGAGTGGTCCCGGATCGAGCCGACTCCCGGGGACTTCGACACCGAGTCCATCGCGCGCTATCGCGAGGAGATCCAGGTTGTCCGGGACGCCGGCATCGAGCCGATGGTCACGCTCCACCACTTCAGCCATCCGAGCTGGTTCGAGGCGACAGGGGGCTGGGCGAGTGAGGTCGCCGTCGAGACGTGGCTGCGCTTCGTCCGTTTCGTCGTCACGCACCTCGATGACCTCGTCACCGACTGGTGCACGATCAACGAGCCGAACGTCTTCGTCACGGGCGGCTACCTCTTCGG
>DAOLRO010000019.1:0-25691 GCA_035418665.1 Phycicoccus sp. | reverse complement strand
AAGATGGGCTACAAGGAGATCGAGGTCGGCTTCCCCAGCGCGAGCCAGACCGACTTCGACTTCTGCCGCCAGTTGATCGACGAGGGACACATCCCCGACGACGTGACCATCCAGGTCCTCACGCAGTGCCGTGACCACCTGATCGAGCGCACCTATGACGCGATCAAGGGTGCGAAGACGGCGATCGTGCACTTCTACAACTCGACGTCGGTGCTCCAGCGGCGTGTGGTCTTCGGGCTGCCGAAGGAGGGCATCATCGACATCGCGCTCCAGGGTGCGCGGCTGTGTCGCAAGCTCGAGGAGACCATTCCGGAGACGGAGGTCTATTACGAATACTCGCCGGAGTCCTACACAGGCACCGAGCTCGAGTTCGCCGTCGAGATCTGCAATGCGGTCATCGAGGTCATCGATCCGACGCCCGACCACAAGTTGATCGTCAACCTCCCGGCCACCGTCGAAATGGCCACCCCCAATGTGTATGCCGATTCGATCGAATGGATGACCCGTCACCTCGATCGTCGGGATTCCGTTGTGGTGAGCCTGCATCCGCACAACGACCGTGGCGAGGGAGTGGCCGCGGCCGAACTGGGCTACCTCGCCGGCGCGGACCGGATCGAGGGCTGCCTCTTCGGCAACGGTGAGCGCACCGGCAACGTCTGCCTCGTCACCCTCGGCATGAATCTCTTCTCGCAGGGGATCGACCCGGAGATCGACTTCTCCGACATGGCCGACATCCGGCGCACGGTCGAGCACTGCAACCAGTTGCCCGTCCATGAGCGGCACCCGTGGGGTGGCGACCTCGTCTACACGGCCTTCTCCGGCTCCCACCAGGACGCCATCAAGAAGGGCTTCGAGGACATGGACAAGCAGTCCAAGTCGACGGGCCGGCAGATCAACGATCTCGAGTGGGGCGTGCCCTATCTGCCGATCGACCCACACGACATCGGCCGCTCCTACGAGGCTGTCGTTCGCGTCAACAGCCAGTCCGGCAAGGGTGGAGTGTCCTACCTGCTCAAGAGCGAGCACGGCCTGGACCTGCCGCGTCGCTTGCAGGTGGAGTTCTCGCGCGTGGTGCAGCAGTCGACGGACGAGCACGGTGGTGAACTCACGGGCGCGCAGATCTGGGAGATGTTCGAGGACGAGTATCTGCACTCGAGTGACTCCGAGCGCCGCTGGGGCCGGTTCGCCCCGATGCGCTCGACCCTGACCGGCAGCGACGACGGCCGCGACCACATCGACTCGATGATCCTTGTCGACGGGGTCGAGACCCACATCACCGGCGACGGCAATGGGCCGATCGACGCCTTCACCGAGGCGCTCAAGGAGGTCGGTGTCGACGTCCGGGTCCTCGACTATGCCGAGCACGCCCTCTCGGCGGGTGGGGATGCGCGCGCGGCGGCGTATGTCGAGTGTGCGGTCGGTGACCGGGTGCTGTGGGGCGTCGGCCTGCACGAGTCGATCGTGAAGGCGTCGCTGCGCGCGATCCTGTCGGCCGTCAACCGGGCTGCTCGAGATGCTGCTCCCGAAGTGCCGGTGAGCCGCCCCGGAGGCGGTCCCTGGTCGTCCGATGATCGAGACCATCGGGCCGGCCACATGTCGCTGTCGGCCCGATGGTCCATCATGTGCGGATGACCTCTGCACCGGACTTTGCCGCACCGTGGGGTGCCACCCACCACTTCAGTGACCTGCACGGCCCGGTCCACTGGATCCACTGGGACGGCCCGGACACCGAGGAGGGCCGCGCCCTCGACCCGATGCTGCTCGTGCACGGGCTCGGCGGGTCGCACCTGAACTGGTTGTTCGTGGGCCAGGCGTGGGCGAAGGAGCGTCCTGTGTATGCCGTGGACCTGCGAGGTTTCGGCCTCACCCCTGGTCACCCGGCCGACACGTCGATCTTGGCCAACCGCGACCTCGTCGTCGCCTTCATCGAGCAGGTGATCGGCCGACCGGTTGTGCTCATGGGCAACTCGATGGGCGGCATGATCTCTGCCCTGGTCACGCGAGCACGTCCCGACCTCGTGCGGGGACTCGTCCTGATCGACCCGGCCCTGCCGCTGCAGAAGGTCAAGCCGGACCCGGTGGTCGCTGCACGCTTCGCGCTCTTCGCCATCCCCGGACTGGCCGAGCGGGCCATGAAGAAGGCTCGCCTGGGCACACCGCCGCGCGAGGTCGCCCACCAACTGATCGCCCTGTGCTTTGCCGATCCGACCCGGATCGACGAGCAGATGCTCGACGGCGCGGTGGCCCTGGCGGCTGAGCGCGCCGAGGGAGAACTGGACCAGGGGGATCTGGAGCGCAGTTTCACCACGGCCGCGCGATCCCTCATGCGCATCCTGATGAACCAGCCCCGCTATTGGCGGATGCTCGCGGCGCTCGAGTCGCCGGTCCTCCTGCTCCAGGGCGATCAGGACCGACTGGTCAACGTCGCGGCGGGGCGAGCCGCCGCGGCCAAGAATCCGCACTGGACCTACGTCGAATTCGCCGGTGTCGGCCACACGCCCCAGATCGAGACACCGGACGACGTCCTCAAGGTGGTGGAGGCGTGGCTGACCGAGCACGCTCTTCGCACCCAGGAGGTCGACTCGGTGAGTGCCTCGAACGCAGATGCCGGAGTGCTCTGAGGTGCGCAGGCTGTCCGGGCTCGATGCGGCATTTCTGGCTCTTGAGACCACGACGTCCACGGGCCATGTGGGAGGGGTGAGCATCCTTGACCCCAAGGACGCCCCCGAGCCCCTGAACCTTCCTCGTCTGACCAGGATCCTGGAGTCCCGCTTGGACGCAGTCCCGGTCCTGCGGCAGCGACTGGAGACGGTGCCCATGGGCATCGATCAGCCGGTGTGGGTGGATGACAAGCACTTCGACATCGGCTATCACGTGCGCGAGATCGGCCTGCCCATGCCGGGCAGTGATGACCAACTCTCCGAACAGGTCTCACGCATTCACGCACGACCGCTGGACCGATCGCGCCCTCTGTGGGAGACCTACCTCATCAGCGGACTCTCGGGCGGGCGCGTCGCCGTCTACACCAAGGTTCACCACTCGGCGATCGACGGGGTGAGCGGGTCCGAACTCCTCGCCCTCCTCTTCGACCTCACGCCCGAGGGCCGACCGACGGATGGGCAGGAGCGACCGACCTTCCAGGCCAAGCCCGGACCGAGTCGACTGGAGCTCGGGTTGCGGGGCGTGGCGCGGCTCGCGTGGCGGCCGGTCGAAGTCGCGCAACTCGCGACCCATGCCGTGCGGGCGCTCCCGTCGGTGGGCCCGATCATCGGTCCTCCGCTGGCTGGACTGCTCGGCCTGGGGCGGGGCGAGGGCAGTGACGGACAGGTGCTTCCACTCGAGGCGGCACCCATCATTGCCCCGCAGACACCGTTCAACGTCGCCATCTCACCCCATCGGCGCTTCGCCTTCGGGTCGGTGTCGCTGCCCGACGTCAAGCGAGTCAAGAACGCCTTCGGCGTCTCCGTCAACGACGTCGTCATGGCCATGACGGCCGGTGCTCTGCGGACCTGGCTCCAAGAGCGGGAAGCACTGCCCGATGGGCCGCTCGTGGCGATGGTGCCGGTCTCGATCCGGACGGCCGGGACCGAGGTCGGTGGCAACAAGGTATCCGCCATGCTGGCCGCCCTGCCGACCCATCTCGACGACCCGGTGGGCCGCCTCGCGGTCACTCGACGAGCAACGATGGTGGCGAAGTCACAACAGGCCTTCATCCCGCAGGGCTTGGTCGACGAGGTGAGCGACTTCGCGCCGCCCGCCTTCACGGCACGCGCGGCGAAGATGCTGTTTGCGAGCAAGGTCCTGCACCGGCTCCCGGCCTTCAACGTCGTCATTTCCAATGTGCCGGGGCCGAACATCCCGATCTATCTGGCCGGCGCCAAAGTGCTCGCCCACATCCCCGTCTCGGTGGTCACCGACGGCATCGGGCTCAACGTGACGGTCATCGGCTACCTCGACCAGTTGCACTTCGGGCTCATCGCGGCTCGTGAGGTCGTGCCCGATCTCGACTCGATCATGGCGTCGATGCACGAGGAACTCGCCGTCCTGCTCGCCGCAGCCGAGGAGCGCGAACGCGATCAGGTGGACGATGGTGCGGCCGAATCGGTCAGCGCACGCCCTGCACGCGGAACTGCACGGAAACGCGCGGCCCGACCGCGGCGCTCGTCTTGAGGATCGCGTGGTCATAGGTGCGCTGACACGAGCCGCCCATGACCACGAGGTCCCCATGACCCGCAGCCACCTTGATCGACGGACCACCGCCCCGCGGGCGCAGGGACAAGGGACGGTCGGCGCCCAGGGACAGGATGGCAATCATCGTGTCGCTGTCGCGCGAGCGACCGATGCGATCGCCGTGCCACGCCACTGAGTCGCGCCCGTCGCGATAGAGACACAGGCCCAAGGTCTCGAAGTCCTCGCCCAACTCTGCGCGGTAGTGCTCGGAGAGGCGCCGCCGAGCCGCGCCGAGGGTCGGGTGGGGGAGCGGCGCGTCCTGGTCGTAGAAGCAGGTGAGGCGCGGGACGTCGACGATCGAGTCGTACATCTGCCGCTTCTCGGCGCGCCAGGGCACGTCGCGCCACAGGTCGAAGAGCAGGTCCTCGCCGCCGCTCAACCATGCGGGCCGCACGTCGATCCACGCGCCCATCCCGAGGTCGCGCCGTGTCATGCCCTCGCCCACCGGGCGCAGGATCGGCCCGTCCGAGGCCGCACCCTCGCCCGGATCGGCGAGGTTGAGCAGGGAGCCCTGCAGCATCACCATGACGTCACGCTAGCACGCTCCTCGAACACCTGTCCGAACAATGCCTGCGACGCGGGAGCCAAAGGGAGAGCCGGCGGCACGGCATACCGGATCCGCTAGCCGGACCACGGACAATGGTGCGATGCCGACCTACCGTGACGAGGCGCTCGTCCTGCGCACCCAGAAGTTGGGCGAGGCCGACCGGATCATCACGATGCTCACGCGGCGCCTGGGCAAGGTGCGGGCGGTGGCCAAGGGGGTCCGCAAGACGTCCTCGCGCTTCGGGGCTCGGCTGGAGCCGGCCATGGTCATCGACGTCCAGTGCTACGAGGGCCGCAGTCTCGACAACGTGACCCAGGTGATGGGGCTGGAGCAATACGGCGGACAGCTTGCGCGCAACTACGAGACCTGGACGGCGGCCTCGGCCATGCTCGAGACCTGCGACCGGCTCACCGAGGAGAAGGAGCCGGCGCTGCAGCAATATCTGCTGCTGCGTGGGGCCCTGGCCTCGCTCGCCGGCGCTGCCCATGACCAGGGGCTGGTTCTCGATGCCTATCTGCTGCGGGCGCTCGCGATCGCGGGCTATGCGCCGAGTTTCTCCGACTGCGCGAAATGCGGTGCGCCGGGCCCGCATCGGGCGTTCCACATCGTGGCCGGTGGCGTCGTCTGTCCTGTATGCCGTCCGCCCGGCTCGGCCGCGCCGGCGCCGGAGACGTTGGGCCTCCTTTCGGCGCTCCTGACCGGGGACTGGGCGGTCGCGGATGCCTCGGATGTGCGCCACCAGCGCGAGGGGAGCGGGCTCGTCGCGGCCTTCCTTCAGTGGCACCTCGAACGCGGGCTGCGCTCTCTCCGTATGGTTGAGCGGTGAGTCTCCCGCCCGCCGGTCCGAGCCGGTATGCCGCGCCCTTCCCGCACCCGTCGGGAGCGCGTCCTCCGCAACTGCCACCGGGGCAGGTCCCGGGTCACGTCGCGATCGTCATGGACGGCAACGGACGGTGGGCCAATCAGCGTGGACTCCCGCGCACCAAGGGCCATGAGGCGGGCGAGGGCGCGTTGCTCGACGTTGTGGCCGGCGCCATCGAGGTCGGTGTCACGCACCTTTCGACCTACGCCTTCTCGACCGAGAACTGGAAGCGCTCGCCCGACGAGGTGCGCTTCCTCATGGGCTTCAACCGGGACGTGATCCGTCGACGCCGCGACCAACTCCACGAGTGGGGCGTGCGGATGCGCTGGGTGGGTCGGCGGCCGCGACTGTGGGGTTCGGTCATCAAGGAGCTCGAAGTCGCCCAGGAGCTCACCAAACACAACACCGGACTCACCCTCTATTTCTGCGTCAACTACGGCGGCCGGGCCGAGATCGGGGACGCTGCTCGTCGGATGGCCGAGGACGTGGCCCGTGGACGACTCAAGGCGTCCGCGGTCGATGAGCGGACGGTCGCGCGCTACCTGCCCGAGCGCGACATGCCCGATGTGGACCTCTTCGTGCGGTCGTCGGGGGAGCAGCGGACCTCGAACTTCCTGCTCTGGCAGAGCGCCTATGCCGAGATGGTCTTCCAGGACCGGCTGTGGCCCGACTACGACCGGCGCGACCTGTGGGAGGCGATCGAGTTGTATGCCGATCGCGACCGTCGCATGGGCGGAGCCATCGACAAACCAAGTGTCCCCTGAACCGATGCGCATCATGGCATCATCCGAATGATGCCATGATGCTAGGCTTGCTTCATGAGAACGACAGTGACCCTGGACGCGGATGTCGAGTCCCTCCTCGAGCGAGAGATGCGTGAGAAGGGGGTCTCGTTCAAGAGTGCGGTCAACGACGCCATCAGACGTGCCTTTGCCGATGGTGCGTCCGTCGACTACACCTTCGACACCTACGATCTCGGTGCTCCTCGCGTCGACCTGACGCACTCCCTCCGTCTTGCGGCTGACCTCGAGGACGAGGAACTGGTCCGAAAGCTCGAGCAGGCGAGGTGAAGGTCGTCGATGCCAATGTCCTCATCTACGCGGTCAATTCGGCGTCGCCACATCACAACTCAGCACGTTCGTGGTTGACGACCGCTCTTCGGGGTCATGAAACCGTCGGGATCCCATGGGTCTGTTCGCTGGCGTTCATCCGGATCTGCACCAACGCCCGCATCATGGATCGCCCGCTGACTCCGGAGCAGGCCTGCCGTCAGATCGAGGGGTGGCTCTCTCAGAGGATTGTGGTGACGGTGGAACCCTCGCCGCGCCACGTCACGGTCCTCGCTGGCCTCTTGTCCGCCAACGGAGTCGCCGGCAACCTCACGAACGACGCGCACCTTGCAGCGCTGGCTCTGGAGCACTCTGCGACGGTCGTGACCTTTGACCGGGATTTCGAGCGCTTCGGTGTCCCGGTGCTGGTCCCACCAAGGCCGTCAGTGGGCTGAGCAGGTGCCGAAGATCTCGAGGGTGTGGGTCACGTCGCGGAAGCCGTGCTCGGCGCTGACCTGATCCGACCACGCCTCGAAGGCAGGGGGCCCCTCGACCTCGACGGTCCGACCGCACTCCCGGCAGACCAGGTGATGGTGGTGCTCCTCGGTGCGGCAGGCCCGATAAAGCGCCTCGCCATCGTCAACGCGCAGCACGTCGATCTCACCCTCGGTGGCCATGGCCTGGAGGTTGCGATAGACGGTGGCCAGGCCGATGGATTGGCCTGCGGCGCAGAGCAATTGGTGCAGCTCCTGGGCTGACCGGAATTCCGACGTCCCAGCGAGGACGGCAGCCAGTGCCTTGCGCTGACGGGTCGGGCGGCGTGAGGGGCCCGGCCGCTGGGTCTGGGCGAGGGTGCCGGTCATCGGTGGGCCTCCGCGTGCTCGTCCCAGTGATCGTCATGGGCGGCATGCCGATGACCGTCATGCAGATAGTCGACGTGATCGCCATGGGGGATCGCCTCGTGACCGCAGTCGAGACCGTGCTCATGCAGGTGCCGCTCGGCGCGCGCATGTCGCGCCCGCGCCAGGCGGGTGCTCACCGACGACACCCCAGCCGCGACGGCGAAGCAGGCGATGGCGACGAGGACGATCGTCGCCCCGCTCGGCGTGCCCGCGTAGAAGGACGTGGTCACTCCGACCAAGGCGCTGGCCACGCCGATCGCGACCGCCCAGCGCACGCTCGAGGCGAAACTCCGGCCCAGCAGTTGACCGGTCGCATTGGGCAGGATCATCAGGGCGGAGATGAGCAGCAACCCGATGATCCGCATCGACACCACGACCGTCACGGCCGTGAGCACGCTGAGCGCGATGTTGTAGCCCGTGACAGGAAGGCCGCTCGCCCGCGAATACTCCTCGTCCTGAGCGACGGCGAAGAAGCGCGGTCGGAGCACCCATGTCACTGCGATGACGATGACGGCCAGCGCGGCGAACGCGTAGAGGTCAGCACTGCTCGTGGTCAGGAGCGAACCGAAGAGGTATGCCGTGAGGCTGGCCGGCGTCCCCGACGGGGACTTGGCGACGAGGACGACACCCAGGGCGATGCCTCCGTAGAACATGACAGCCAGCGCCTGGTCGCCCCCGGTGCGTCCGCGCAGGCGCATGACCTCGACGAGCACGCCGGCCAGGACGGCGGCGATGAGGGCGGTGATGAGGGGTTGGGTGCCGGTGAGGAAGCCGGCGGCCACCCCGGCCAGGGCGACGTGCCCCAGTCCGTCTCCGATGAGCGAGAGCTGGCGCTGCACGAGGAAGGTGCCGATGAGGGGCGCCGCAAGCCCCACGAGCACGGCAGCGAGCAGCGCCTGCCGCATGAAGTCGAGCGCGAGCATGTCCATCAGTGCTCTCCCGTCACGTGGTCGTCGTCGTGGTGGTGTCCGATGTGGACGTGGGGGTGAGCGGCATCGGCGAGGTGGGCGGCATAGGCGCTGGCAGCGCCGTCGAAGTCGATGTGCCCCTGGTCGAGGCAGACGACGCGGGTGACGACCTCGCCGATGACGTCGAGTTCGTGGGTCACCACGAGCATGGCGGTGCCCGCTCGGGCCAAGCGGCTGAGGACCTCGGCCAGGACGACCTGATTGGCGTGGTCGACCCCAGCGGTCGGCTCGTCCATGACGAGGAGGTCAGGTGAGCCCGCGAGGGCCCGGGCGATGAGGACCCTGCGTTGCTGGCCCCCGGAGAGCGTGCTCACCTCGGCGTGTGATCGATCGGTCAGGCCGACGGCCTCAATGGCGCGAGCGACGTGGTCGTGGTCCGCGCGGCCGGCTGGCTTCCACCACGGTCGATGCGGAAGGCGTCCGGTCGCGACGACCTCGGTGACCGTCGCCCGGACAGACGAGGCGAGCGAATGACGTTGCGGCACATAGCCGATGCGAGTGTGCTCATCGAACTTCGATCGCTCGACCCCGTCGAGCAGCACCGTGCCGCCGAGCTGGGGGGCCAGCCCGAAGAGACCCTTGACCAAGGTCGACTTGCCTGAACCATTGGGCCCAAGCAGGGCGACGACCTCGCCGGCGTCGACGGTGAGGTCGACCCGATCCACGATGACTCGGTCGTCGTAGCCGAAACTCGCCGACTGGGTCTCGATCAGGTGCTGACTCATGAGCACTCCTGTCCTGCACGGAGATTGGTGAGGTTCGCCTGCATCACGGCGAAGTAGTCCGGACCCGCGCTCTCATCAGTGATGCCCTCGACGGGATCGAGCACGGAGACGCGCGCGCCGGTCTCTCGAGCCAACGTCTCGGTGAGGGCCGGGCTGGCCAAGGTCTCGGCATACACCGTGCGAATGTCGTTGTCGCGCACGAAGTCCACGACGTGCGCCATGCTCGCGGCCGTCGGCTCCTGATCCGGGGACAGACCGCTGACGGCTTCCTCCTCCAGCCCGTATCGCGTCGTCAGGTAGCCGAAGGCTGCATGGCCCGTCACCACCCGCGTGCTGCGACAGCCCGACAGTCCGCTCCGGTAGGCCTCGTCGAGATCGGCCAGTCGCTTGGTGAAGGCCTGGGCTCCCGCTTGGTATGCCGTGGCGCCCGCCGGGTCTGCGGCCGTGAGTTGAGCTGCGATGGCAGTCGCGACGTCGCCGTACCGGATCGGGTCGAGCCAGAAGTGCGGGTCGGTCCCGCCGTGGTCATGCCCATGATCCGCATCCCCATGATCCGCATCCCCATGATCCGCGTCCGCGTGATCGCCATCCTCGCTGGCCCCGTGATCCGCGTGGTCCTGCTCGAGGGTCATCAGGTCGGCCGCCTCGGTGACATCGAAGGCCGATTGCTCCGCATGGGCCGCCACTGCGGCATCGACGGCGGGTTGGAAGTGCGCGAGGTAGACCGTCACGTCCGCCTGCTGGAGGTCGAGGATCTGCCGTGGCAGCAACTCCAGGTCGTGGGGCTCCCCGCCCGGTTTGGTGAGCGACGCGACGGTGACGCGGTCCCCGCCGACCTGCTCCACGGCATACGCCAAGGGGTAGAAGGCGGCGACCACGTGAAGCCGGCCATCGTCGGGCGAGGCCGTGGATGCCGCACAACCCCCGAGGGTCAACGCCGCGACGGCAGCGATGGCGGTCGTCCGGAACATGACAATCATTCTCAACTCAAGTGAGAACGATTGTCAAAACGACGGCGTATGCCGTCCGCTCACCCCTGCGGGAAGGCGCGCGTCAGCGTGACGGCCGCGACGAGGACGAGCACCGCGAGGCGCATCATGCGCTCGGCGTTGCTCAGCCGGGGCCAGCCGAGGTAGAGCATCCAGCCCAGGAAGAGGGCCGTGAGGGCGATGAACACCCAACCCCAGGGTTGGACCAAGATGCCCGCGACCATGAGCGCCACGACGATGAGGAAGGGTACGAAGCGGGGGAGGCCGGAGAGCCAGCGGACGGTGGGCAGGCTCGCGGTTTCGATGGATTCACGCAGGGTGGACACGAGGAGCAGCGTACGTGGGGCGTGCGCTCAGCTCGACGTCGCATCGACGAGGTCCAGGGCGAAGGCAGCCATCTGGGCTCGCTCGGAGGCCGCGGCGAGAGCCTCGGGGGTCACGGGCCCGCCGAGGTGCTCCAGGGGGTAGGCCGACAGTCCGGCGAAGAGGAGGAGCAGCAAGGCGTGGGAGCGGCGGACGGTGGACTCACTGATGTCCAAGCCCTCGTCGCGGAGTCCGCGGACGTAGGCCGGCAGCACAGCCTCCTCGTCGTCGGCCAAGGCAGCGGCCGGTCGGCGACCGAGTTGCACTTCGCCGACGAGCAACTGGCTGAGGTCGAAGCCTGCGGGCTGCTCGCCGAAGAATCCGAAGTCGATGAGGGTGATGTCGGTGGAGTCCGGATGGGTGAGCAGGTTGTTGGGGCAGGCATCCCCGTGCGAGGCCATGAGGGGCATGCCTTCGAGTTCCTCGACGAACTCGGGCAATCGATGGGCCGCACGCCGCAGTCGAGCGATGAGATCGGGCGAGAAGGCACCGGCAATGAGCGGGTGATGGGCCAGCCCCTCATCGAGCAGGGCGGGGACCACTTGGTGGCGCAGGCGGCCCTCGGCGTAGTCGCGCACGGCGGCCATCCGGTGACCGGACTTCGCTGCCACGGCCCGCACGTCGCGGTTGGCCGCGAAACGACCGAGCAGGTAGGCCGCTCGCGCCAGGTCTGCGGAGGTCCACTGCGTCGGGGCGGACGGGACCTCGGCGAGCCAGATCGCCGCCGAGTTCGCATCGAGGCCCTGGACGAGCAGGGCCCGCGGCATCGTCAGGCCCTCGGGCAGCGCGGACGCGAGGGTGGATCGGTAGACGCTTGGCTCGTTGGCCCAGGGGAGAGCCGCGTCGACGGCGGCGCGGTGTTCCTCCGGGACCATGGCCGCGTGGAGCGACGTCGAGAAGCGTTGGACGTGCTTGACGAAGAGTCGGAAGTCCCGGTCACCGTTCGGCGTGGAGATGGTGCCGGTCACCCAGTGTCGGCCGGCAGTGGTGAGCGCCGGGAGATCGTAGGGGTGTTGCTCGGCGCGCGAGGCCCGCAAGCGGACGGACTCGGGTGCCTCGCCGAGCGCTTCAGCGGCGAGGGTGGCCAGCTGCTCGTCGTCGATGTCGAGTGCGCCCAGACTCGTGCGGTCATGCGAGGAGTTCAACGAGCCACCCCTTCCGAGTGGAGAAGCCAAAGTGGCTTTCACAATCTGAATGCTAAAGTCACTTTGTGATATCGGTCAAGGGTGCAGTGCCCGGCATCCCGGACGACGCGGACGCGCATGTCCTCATGCTCATGGGCGCGTTGCTCGACTCCGGCAAGCGCGTTGCCGTGCCCGCAGGCCCGGGGGCGCTGCGGACGTCCCACGTCCGGGTCCTTGAGGCCGTCGGCCCCGACAAGGTCCGGGTCTCCGAACTCGCCGAGCGCACCGGGATGACGGCGCAGGGCGTCGGTCAGTTCGTCGCGGCTCTCGTCGACTCGGGCCACCTGGCACTGACCAGTGATCCGGAGGACGGCCGAGCCAAGCTGGTCACTCGCACGGCTGCGGGCACCCGGGCCTTCCGCAGTGCCCGGCGCCGGATCGCCGCCGTGGAGGCTGCGTGGGCCGACCGCGTCGGTCCCGATCGCTACGCCATCTTTCGTTCCGTGGTGGAGGAGTTGGCCCGCGGTCCACGGTGAGGTGCCCCCAAACCGGTGTGAACGGCATACCGAAGCCCAACTATCCTTGCCCGCATGGCTGCACCCACCTCGACCGTCGACACCGTTGTCTCCCTCTGCAAGCGCCGGGGCTTCGTCTTCCCCTGTGGCGAGATCTATGGCGGCACGAGGTCGGCGTGGGACTACGGGCCCCTGGGTGTCGAGCTCAAGGAGAACATCAAGCGCCAGTGGTGGAAGGCCATGGTCATCGCCCGCGATGACGTCGTCGGCCTCGACTCCTCGATCATCCTGCCCAAGCAGGCGTGGGTGGCCTCGGGTCACGTCGGTGGCTTCACCGACCCGCTGACCGAGTGCCTGAGCTGTCACAAGCGCTTCCGGCTCGACCACATGCAGGAGGCGATTGCCGACAAGGAGGCCAAGAAGGGGAAGGTCATCGACCCCGACGACGTGCCGATCGCCGAGATCGCCTGCCCGAACTGTGGCACTCGTGGCCAGTGGACCGAACCGCGCGCCTTCAACATGATGCTCAAGACCTACCTCGGGGTCATCGACGACGAGCAGGGCCTGCACTACCTGCGACCCGAGACCGCGCAGGGCATCTTCCTCAACTTCCTCAACGTCCTCCAGACCTCGCGCAAGAAGCCGCCGTTCGGCATCGCCCAGGTCGGCAAGTCCTTCCGCAACGAGATCACGCCGGGCAACTTCATCTTCCGCACCCGTGAGTTCGAGCAGATGGAGATGGAGTACTTCGTCAAGCCCGGTGACGACGAGCACTGGCACCAGTACTGGATCGACGAGCGCACCCGTTGGTATGTCGACCTCGGCATCAACCCCGACAACCTGCGCCACTTCGAGCACCCGCAGGAAAAGCTCTCGCACTACTCCAAGCGGACCGTCGACATCGAATACCGCTTCAACTTCACCGGCTCGGAGTGGGGCGAGCTCGAGGGCATCGCCAACCGCACCGACTTCGACCTCAAGACCCACTCGGAGCACTCCGGCACCGACCTCGTCTTCTTCGACCAGACGACCGGGACCAAGTACACGCCCTACGTCATCGAGCCCGCGGCCGGTCTCTCGCGCAGCCTCATGACCTTCCTCGTCGACGCCTACGCCGAGGACGAGGCCCCCAACACCAAGGGCGGCGTCGACAAGCGCGTCGTGCTCAAGCTGGACCCGCGCCTGGCGCCGGTCAAGGCCGCCGTGCTCCCGCTCTCTCGCAACGAGGACCTCTCGCCCAAGGCGCGTGATCTGGCGGCCCAACTGCGTCGCAACTGGAACATCGAGTTCGACGACTCGCAGGCGATCGGCAAGCGCTACCGGCGTCAGGACGAGATCGGCACCCCCTTCTGCATCACCGTCGACTTCGACACCCTTGACGACCAGGCGGTCACCATCCGCGAGCGCGACACGATGCGCCAGGAGCGAGTCGCTCTGGACCAGGTCGAGGGCTGGCTGGCCCAGCGACTGGTCGGCTGCTGACGCGTTCGACGGGGTCGCTGCTCGCCTAACCTGAGGTATGGCCGGGGTCAGCGACGACCTCCTCGCGGCCGCGCAGGCACGCGAGGCCAGCCTGTATGCCGTGGCGTGGCTGACGACGGGTGATCCGGCGCTCGCGCACCGCGAGACCGTCAGCGCCTTGGCGGGCCTGCTCCGGTCGCGACCCGGTGATGACGTGCAGCCTCGGCGTCTCACCCGGGAGCTTCTCGCCGAGGGCTTGCTGCAACGAGCGGGGGGCGGGCTCTGGGGCCTCGGGTCGGAGGACGAGGTGCTCGCGGCGACGAGTCGGGGACTGGCAGACCTGCCCCCGCGGGATCGACTGGCCCTTGCCCTCGTCGAACTCGACGACTGCTCGGTCGGCGACGCTGTCCAGCTCTCGGGCTCGGACATCGATCGGCGCAGTGCACACGATGTCGTGGAGAGCGCCCTCGCGCGCGTCGACGACGAACTCGAGGCCCTGACCTGGGCCCCGACGGCAGCCGAAGCGATCCGCCGACTGGCGGACACGGCATACCTGGATCGGTCACCGGCCACCGATGCCCTCGCCCTCGTCCTGGCTCGAAGGCGCCGAACCCGCTGGTTCACCGCGGCGGGGGTGGCCGCAGTCCTGGCCGTCGTGCTCGGTATCGCCGCAGTGCAGCGGGAGTCCTCGATCCAGGTGGCGCCCAGCCCCTCGCCCAGCGTCTCCGGGCCGCTCGCGAAGGGCATCATGGTGGACGGTGTGCGCCTCATGGAGGGTGCGACTCCCTCGGAGGCCCGTGGCCTGCCACGCCTCCCTGACCCGGAGCGACTCGGGCTGCCGGTGGCGCTGACCCCTCCGGAAGGTGACCTGCCCGCTCTCGAGCCGGACACCGCGAGTGGGTCCCCGATCCTGGCGGTCTTCGTCGAGCGCATCACCGAGGGCATCGGACGTGTCCTCCTCTACCTGCCGGGGGCGAGCGTTCCTTGGGTCACGGTGCCCGACCTCGGACTGCACCCGCGTCAGCCCGGGGTCGAGACAGTCGGTCCCCGGACGATCTCCGACGACGGACACCGAGCCGTCTTCGTCGAGGGCTCGGATGTCGTGGTCGTCGATGTGCGTGACGCCTCGATCAAGAGGTTCTCGGTCGTCCCGACCGAGCGGGCGAGCGTCGGGTGGCTGGGGGGCTCCGACGAGGTCATCGTCGAGTCGGACATCGGCAACCGGCGCCTCGACGTCGCCACCAGTGCCGTCCAACCCGCGGCCACACCGGCGAGTCCGGATCGGACTCGATTGACCACCGATGGCAGCCTCAACCAACTCAAGGTCTTCGACGAGCGGGGAGTTCTGGCCTTCCAGCACGAGCAATCGCGCGTCGTGGCAGGCTTCGGCACGCCCACGGCCACGAGCGCCGAGGGATTGAGCGCCGCGGGAGCCATCCTCGCGCCGAACCCCATGAACCCGCGGGTCGGGTCAGCCGTCTTCGCGGTGGGCGACCGGCTCACCGATGCGGTCGCGCTCTCGGTGCCCGGGATCGACAATCCGTATGCCGTGTGCTGCCAAGTCGTCGGTTGGGCACCGGAGGGGCGAGTGCTCTTCGTGGGTGGCACCACCGAAGTGCCGCTGCTCCTCGCGTGGGATGTCCACACCGGTGACCAGTTCCTCGTCTCCGACCTGTCCGCCATGAGTCAGGCGTGGGACGACGGTTGGATTGGCGAGTTCGCTCTGGCTGCTCGTGGCTGACGTGCCTGCTGACTCGTTGGTGGGAGAGGGCCTAGCGTGACCAGCATGGGTGTGGCCGACGGTGACGTGCGCGCCGCTGGCCTGCGGCGCGAGCCGATCCTGTGGGCCGTTGCGCTCGTGGCGACCGGTGATCCCGCCCGGGCGCGGGACGCGGTGGTGGCGACTTTGGCTTCGTGGTTGTCCATGGGCTCCGATCCCGACGCCCAGCCCGGTCGGCTGACCCGTGAGGATCTCGTCGCCCGTCTGCTCGATGGAGTGCCGGAGTCGGCGGAGGGTCTTGCTCCCGAAGCAGCGGTGGAGGGCGAGGACAAGGACGAGGACGAGGCCGTCACCGGCGCGGTGGAGCGGGCGCTGGCAGGGCTCACGACACGGGAAAGACTGGCGGTGGCGCTGGTCGAGTTCGACGATCTGCCGTCCCGTGCGGCCGACGATCTCGTGGGCTCGGCCCATGCCTCGGGGTGGGCATTGGCCGCGATCGACAAGGAGTTGGCGTGGCTGCCGTGGCCGGTCAATGGCGGTGAGGCGCTCCGTCGGTGGGTCGAGCACGAGAGCACTGATCTCGTCGACGGTGATTTGCTCCAGGCGGCAGAGGCGCGGCTCGCGCGGGGACGCCGGCGGAGCCGACTGATCGGCGCGGGGGTGCTGGCGGCCGTGGCGGCCGCCGTCGGTCTGGTTGCGACCCTGCAGGACTCAGGCCCTCCAACGAACGACCCGGCGGCTGCATCAACCAGTTCGCCTGTCACGGAGCCGGGTCTGGCGCCTGCCCCCGGCAGTGACCCCGGCCCGACGATCAACACTCGTCCGCGCCGAGGGCTGACGCGGATCGACGGGGTGCAGGTCGATTTCGCCCCAGCGCCGGTCGATGAGGCGAGTCTTCCGTTCCTCGTCGGTGCGGAGATGGGGCTGGCGATCCCGCGCTCGATGGGCTTCACCCCCTCGGACGAGTTCATGACGTTGAGCGCCGCGGGTCCGATGCCCGAATCGGTCCGTGCCGTCTTCCTCAGGCACATCGACAGGACTCACTACGCACCGGTCCTCTACATCCCGGGTCACGACCCGGCATACATCCAGGTCGACACGATCACCCTCGACTATCCGTCCGAGCCCAGCGTCGGCGAGCCGCCTCGGCTCTCGCCACGGACCATCGCCGATGACCGGCACCGGCTGGCCTTCGTCCAGGCCGAGTCGGTGGTCTTTCTCGATGTCCGTAGTGGCGAGGTGACCCGGCTGCCAGTGCAGGACAACGCCGTCCGGACGGGAGGCTGGGCGAGCGGGAGCACGTGGTTCGTGGCGAGTTCCCCGACGACCACTTGGAGGCTCAATCCCGAAACGCGCGAGGTCTCGGCTGTGGAGGATCCGGTGGCTTCGGGACGGCGGGCGTTTCGGACGGTCGAAGGGCAACTCACCCTCATGGACCTCGACTATCTCGGGCGTGCGGTGGCGGAGCGTCACTTGCCCGGGCCGGTCTCGGGTGTGCGCGGTGGCACTGTCGACAACATCGAAGGCTGGGCCGCCACCGGGGTCACCTTCACATCAGCGTCCCTGCTGCGTGGTGGGTCCGAGGGCCTGTATGCCGTGGCGGTCGACCTCAGCCCCGTCGCCTCCATCTTGGTGGCCGCCAACAACCGAGAGACCGACCGGCAGTGTTGCGTGGCGCTGGGCTGGGCCGAGCAGGATCAGGTGCTCTATCGGACACTGACTCTCGGCCAGGATCGAATCATGGTGTGGGACACCGCCACTCACGAGGTGAGGCGGGTCAGTGAGTTGTTGACTCCCGTGGCTGTGCCGGGTGGGTGGTCAGGAGACTTCGCTCTCTCGCCCTGACGAGCCGCGCGTGGGGCGGTGGGTGGATGCGTCAGCCGGGCTCGGGGCCGGTCGCAAAGGGGCGTGACGGATCGGTGATCCAGCCGCTCCAGGACCCGATGTAGGGAGTGGCGTCGATGCCGGCCTCGCTCAGCCCGAGCACCATCTGGGCCGCCGTCACTCCCGACCCGCACGAGGTCGTCACCCGCTTGCTGCCGTCGACCCCGGCGGCCAAGGCCAGCGCACGGATGTGCTCAGGTGAGCGGAACCGTCCGTCGGCCTGCTGGAGGGCGCTCATCGGCAGGTTGATCGCGCCGGGGATGTGGCCGGCGACCGGATCGATCGGCTCGACCTCACCGCGATAGCGCTCCGGGGCACGGACGTCGAGCAGGATTCCTTCGCGTGCGGCCCGTGGGACGTCCTCGACCTCGACCACGGGCAAGGAGCCCGGCTGCACAGTGACGCTCCCACGTGGGCCCCGCCTCGCGTCCGCGTCAGGGGCACCTGCTGGTGTCGTCGCCGCGGACACAACAGGGAGGCTGGCGCGCTGCCAAGCCGCGAGACCGCCGTCCAGGACGCGGACGTCCGCCAGGCCCGCCCACCTCAGCGTCCACCAGGCGCGTGATGCCGACAACGACGTGCCCTGGTCATAGACGACCACGCGCGAGTCGTCGTCGATCCCGCACTCCCGCAATGCTTCCTGCAGCACTGCTGGATCGGGCAGTGGGTGCCGTCCACCGTCGCCGGAAGGTCCGGCCAAGGCCGCGTCGAGGGAGAGTTGAGGTGCGCCGGGAAGGTGCGCCACGGCATACAGCTCCCGACTCGGTGGCCCACCCAACGCGTACTGGACGTCGACCACCAACGTCTCACCCCGCTCCAACTCATCGGCGAGCGTGGCGGCGTCGACCAGTGCACTCATGGCGACATCCAAGCACTGCGGGCAATGATGGCTGGGTGCAATCCGCGGTTCGCCTCGTCCTCGTGCACGGCACGCAACTCAGTGCTGCCCAATGGCATGGGTATGCCGTGGGGCTGGGTCCCGACGTCGAGGTCATCACCCCGGACCTCCCGGCCCACGGGGCGCGCATCGACGAGGTCTTCACCTGGGACGGCGCGCTCGCGGTGATCGACGAGGCGGTCGGCCCGGTCACGGACGATCGCCTCGTCCTCCTCGGTGGACACAGCCTGGGCGGTTATCTCGCGATGGCCTGGGCGGCTCGCCACCCGACCTCCTTGGCGGGACTCGTGGCGATGGGAAGCTGCGCGATCCCGCGCGGACCGGGCGCCACGGCATACCGACTGCTGGCGAAGGCGGGGCAGCGCATCGGGCCGGCCCGAATGGGGTCGCTGCTGGACCGGCAACTCGGCCGGATGGTGCCCGATCCCGAGCACGTGGCCGCGATGCATGACGCGGGCTACGGGTTGATGGGGGTCGAGGCCGCTTGGGAGGCGGTGATGACGGAGGTGCGGCCGAACCTGCTCGCCGACGTGTCCTGCCCGATCTGGCTCGTCAACGGGCAGTTCGACCAGTTGCGCGTGCACGTGCGGGCGTTCGAGGAGGCTGCTCGGAGCAGTCCGCACGTCGAGGTGGTGACCATCCCGCGCGCCCTCCACATCTTCCCCATGACCCACCGAGCAGAGATGGTGGCCGTGCTCGACGGTGTCTTGGCTGCGGTGAAATCTCGGACATGACCGACAATGGATGACGCCATGACTGTCTCATCCACGCTCACACCCACCGCGACGGCGCCGGTGATGCCGCCGCTGCACATCGGTCGACACGTCATCGAGTCGCCCGTCGTGCTCGCCCCGATGGCGGGGATCACCAACCGTGCGTTCCGGCGGATCTGTCGGGAGTACGGCGCTGCGGGACTGGATGCTGGTGGGGCCAGCGGCGCGACGAGCCTCTATGTCAACGAGATGGTGACCTCGCGGGCTCTTGTCGAGCGCAACGAGGCGACGATGCGCCTGATCTCGCACGGTCCCGAGGAGCAGCCGCGGTCGGTGCAGCTCTATTCGGTCGACCCGGTGACCGCCGGCCAGGCTGCTCGGCTGCTGGTCACGGAGGACCGCGCCGACCACATCGACCTGAACTTCGGTTGTCCGGTCCCGAAGGTGACGCGCAAGGGCGGGGGAGCGGCGCTGCCGTGGAAGACCGAACTCTTTCGGTCGATCATTGCGGCCGTCGTCCGTGAGGCGAGTCCGTATGCCGTGCCCGTCACCGTGAAGATGCGGGTGGGGATCGACGACTCGCACGTGACCTACCTCGAGGCCGGACGGATCGCCGAGGGTGAGGGTGCGGCAGCGGTGGCGCTGCACGCCCGGACGGCCTCCCAGGCCTATTCGGGTCAGGCCGACTGGTCGAAGATCACGCGGCTCAAGGAGGTGGTCACCTCGGTGCCGGTGCTCGGCAACGGGGACATCTGGTCCGCCGAGGACGCGCTGCGCATGGTGGCCGAAACCGGCTGTGACGGCGTCGTCGTGGGGCGCGGGTGCCTCGGGCGGCCGTGGCTCTTCACCGATCTGGCTGCTGCCTTCGCGGGCTCCGATGTGCGGGTGCGGCCCGACTTGCGGACGGTGACGGCGACGCTGCGGCGCCATGCTGAATTGCTCGTCGAGTTCTACGAGGACGAGATCAAGGGCTGTCGCGACATCCGCAAGCACATCGCCTGGTATCTCAAGGGCTTCCCGGCCGGCTCAGCCGTGCGAAACCAACTGGCGCTCGTGGACTCGTTGCAGGCGCTCGACGACCTGATCGGCTCGATGGACCTCGACGCACCCTGGCCGGGGGAGGCTGCCGAGGGTCAGCGGGGCCGTGCCGGTTCGCCGCGCGTGGTGGCGCTGCCCGAGGGTTGGCTCGACTCGCAGGACCTGTCCGAGGGGCAACGCGCGGTCGTCGCGCAGGCCGAGCTCGACGTCTCCGGCGGCTGAGCCCTGACGGACGCGCGACCACTGCCTGCGGATCAGCGCATCGCCCGCGAGAGAGCCTGCGCGAGGTCGTCGACGATGTCCTCGGGATCCTCGAGACCGATCGACAGGCGCAGCACATCCGAGTGCGGCTTGGCCTCGGCCGCGACCGGGCGGTGGGTCAGAGCAGCCGGGTGCTGGATGAGCGAGTCGACCCCACCGAGGGACACCGCGTGGGTGATGAGTTCGCAGGAGGCAGCGACTCGTGCGGCGGCCTCGAACCCACCCCGCACCGCGAAGGCCATCATGGCGCCGGGTCCGCGCATCTGACGACCCACGAGGCCGGCGGGGTCGTCGAGCCCCGGGTAGTGGACCTTCGCCACGGCCGGGTGGGCGCTGAGCCACGCCGCGACCTTCTCCGCGCCGGCCTGGGCGGCGCGCACACGCACCGGCAGCGTCTGCAGGCCACGGTGGAACTCGTAGGCCGCCATCGGGTGCAGTAACCCCCCGGTGAGGGCCCGGATCTGGCGCAGGCGCACGGCCCATTCACCGGTCGTGGCCACGATCCCGCCCAGCAGGTCGCCGTGACCACCCAGCGACTTGGTCGCCGAATGGAGCACGAGCGTGGCGCCCTGCCGGATCGGGTTCTGCAGCACGGGCGTGGCGAAGGTGTTGTCGACGAGAACGGGCACCTCGCCTGCCTGGGCCACGACCGCCGCGATGTCGACGAGATCGAGCGTCGGATTGGCCGGGGTCTCGAGGACGACCAGTCCGGTCTCCGGAGTGATCGCCGCAGCGACCGTGTCTGCCCTCGCCCAGGTCACGCGCGTGCCGAGCAAACCGGTCGCCAGGACGTGGTCGGTCCCGCCATAGAGCGGTCGGACGGCCACGATGTGCGGACGCCCGGAGGCGACGGTGGCCAGCAGGGTGGCGCTCAGGGCCGCCATGCCGGAGGCGAAGGCGACCGACTCCTGAGCGCCCTCCAGGTCGGCGATGGCGCGCTCGAAGCGGTCGACATTGGGATTCCACAACCGCTGGTAGACGAGCGTGTCGACGCCCTCGGGGCGCTGCCCGGTCGCGAGTTGTTCGTAGGCCTTCCCGCCGGTCTCCACCGACCCGATCGGGTAGGTGCTCGACAGGTCGATCGGGGGCACGTGGACCCCGAGGTCACGCAGGTCCTCTCGGCCGGCGTGAACGGCACGTGTGTCGACAGTCGTCATGACCGAGTCCTCTCCGGTGGGGAGCGCCATTGCTCCGCTGCCCTGTCCCTCCATTGCAGCGGATTCCCCGGTGAGAACGCCACAGTCCCGTGGAATCCTCGAATCACCTGCCGGTATGCCGTGTCCTTCCGTGAGTGCGAACGGTTACGCTTGTCCGCGTGCCGAGGAATCCGCAACCCCGACGCGGGCTCCCGCCGGGTCCACCACCGGTGCAGCCGCCCTCGCTCGACGACGTGGATCTTGAACTGCTGCGCCTGCTTCAGGTCGACGGGCGGCGCTCGGTCGCGGCCCTGGCGCGTGACCTTGGCCTGGCTGAGTCGACGTGTGCCGGCCGGGTCCGCTCCCTCGCCGACCGAGGCATCGTGCGCGGCTTCGTCGCCGACATCGACGCGGCGAGTGTGGGGTTCGCGGTGGAGGCGATGGTCGCGATCCGCTTCAGCGGACACGTGCGCACGCAGGTCGAGGCCTTCCGCGACGAGGTGGCCCGGGTGCCGGGTGTCCTGGCGCTCTACAACACCAGTGGCGGCACCGACTTCCTCGTCCACGTGGCCGCCCCTGGCTCCGACGCTCTGCGCAACTTCGTTCTGGACCATCTGGCGAACCGTCCGGGGGTCGTGCACGCCGAGACCAGCCTCATCTTCGAGGCGACGCGCGGAGCTGGACTGCTCCCGCTGGCTCCAGCTGCGGCCGCCACGCAGGCATCGGCGTCGGCACGAAGGGCACGCTCGTGACCCGGCCGGCGAGCGGCAGCGCAGCGTCGGGCCCGGGGACGCTCGGCGGCAGCGTCGAACGGCCCGCGGTCTTCTTCGCCGACGGGGCGGAGTGGCGCGCTTGGCTCGAGGCCCACCACGACAGCGCCCCCGAGATCTGGATGGGCCTGCACAAGAAGCACGTGAGGCCTCGCGGGCTCACTTGGGAGGATGCGGTGCCAGAGGCACTGTGCTTCGGCTGGATCGACAGCAAGTCCGAGGGCATCGACGAGGACAGCCGCCGCCAGCGCTGGACACCCCGGCGCAAGGGCAGCACGTGGAGCCGGATCAATGTCGAAGCCGTGGAGCGACTCAAGGCAGAGGGGCGGATGACGCCCGCCGGACTCACGGCATACGAAGGTCGTCGGGAGGACCGCACGGGCACTTACTCCTTCGAACAGGGTGACCTCGCCCTTCCCGAGGCGTATGCCGTGCGGCTCGCTGCCAATCCCAGTGCCGCAGCCTTCTGGGCGGCGGCCACACCCGGCTATCGCAAGATCTGCACGCACTGGGTGCTGAGTGCCAAGCAGGACAAGACCCGTGAGTCGCGGCTCACCTCGCTCATCGAGGACTCGGCGAGCGGGATGATGATCAAGAGCCAGCGCTACGGCGACCAGCCGGGGTGGGTGGCGCGGGCGGCAGCGGCCGCGCGTGCTGTGGCGGACGCCAGTTCCCCAAGGGAGTGAGTTGATGGACACGCACGTGCGGCGCCGACTCGTCGTCGGTGGCGCCCTGGCCGCTGCCCTGGGCGGCGCAGCGGGCTGCTCCAGCGACTCCGGCGATGCGTCCGTGCACACGACTCCCAACGCTGGCGCCGACACCGGTCGCTCCCCGTCGTCGTCGCCGACGCCCAAGCCGCCGACGCATGCCGAGCTGATCGTCGCTGAGAACGCCAAGCCGGGCGACCCCCTGTGGCGCATCCCCGAGGACCAGGTCGCCGCTGAGTCGGCCCTGACGGGCTACACCTCGGTCGCCAGCGCAGTCCCGGGTGATCGGGTCGGACTGCATGTCCGCGCAGCCGCGCCCTTCACCGTGACGGCCTATCGAATCGGGTACTACGCCGGCGTCGGCGGCCGCCAGGTCTGGGCCTCGGCCGAGTTCCCGGCGACGCAGCAGCCTCAGCCGCGACTCGACGAGGGCCGGATGGTGGTCGCTGGCTGGAGCAAGACCCTTGAGCTCGACACGACGGGCTGGCCCGAGGGCAGCTATCTGCTGGCGCTGCGCTCGCAGGGCAAGGGTCGCTATGTGCCCCTCACCATGAGGGCCACCGACACCAAGGACCGGGTCGTCGTGGTCAACCCGACGACGACCTGGCAGGCCTACAACACCTTCGGCGGCTTCTCGCTCTACGTCGGCGCCAACGGCCAGCCCAAGAGCGTCCGGGTCAGTTTCGACCGCCCCTACGAGAACAACGCGCTGCACTTCATCCTCGACGAGTTGCCCTACGTCCAACTGGCCGAGCAACACGGCATACCTGTTGCTTATCTCAACTCCGAGGATCTCGAGCGGCCCGGCATCCTCGCCGGGGCTCTCGGAGTGGTGTCGGGTGGACACGACGAATACTGGTCCGTGCCGATGCGCGAGGCGGTCACGGTGGCGAGGGATGCGGGCACGAATGTCGCCTTCCTCGGCGGCAACGAGATCTATTGGCGGGTGCGCTTCGAGTCCGACAACCGCGTCGTCGTCGGCTACAAGCAGTCCGCCGGTGCCGACCCGGTCAAGAACGACCCCACGACCACCGGGCTCTGGCGCCAGGCGCCGCACCCCAACCCCGAGGTCTCGCTGACCGGCCAGATGTATGAGTGCTATCCGGTGTCCGGCCCCTGGGTCGTGCACACGCCCGACTTCTTCCTCTACGAGGGCACGGGTGTGACGAAGGGGACGTCCTTCTCCAATCTCATCGGGGTCGAGTCCAACCGGGCCTATCCGGTCGCCGGTTCACCCCCCAATCTCCAGGTCGTCGCCCACGGCGAGGTCGCCTGCGGCCAAGGCCGGTCCTTCCATGACGCGACCTACTACTCGGCTCCCTCGGGCGCCGGGGTCTTCGCCGTCGGCACGATCAACTGGGCCAACGTCGTCGGCGGCAATGCGGGCGACGCGGCGGGCCAGGCCTTCGCACGCGCCGTCACGGTCAACCTGCTCAAGGCGATGGCTGCCGGTCCGATGGGGAAGGCCCATCCCTCGGTGCCCAACCTCGCAGAGCTTGGCGCCAGCCCGTCCACCGCCAACGGCACCGGTGGGGATGCCATTTTCGTCGCCTCCCCATGACGGCAAGCACCAAGGACGCGTATGCCGTCCGCGACCGTGAGCGCTGGGTCGCCGAGGACCCGGCGCACAAGCGGGCGGACCGTGATGACTTCGCGCGGGATCGGGCGCGGCTGCTCCACTCAGCCGCGCTGCGTAGGTTGTCCGCCAAGACTCAGGTTCTGGCTCCGGGGGACGATGACTTCGTCCGCAACCGGCTCACCCACTCTCTGGAAGTGGCCCAGATCGGTCGGGAGTTCGGGGCGGCACTGGGCTGCAATGCCGATGTCGTGGACACCGCTTGTCTGGCCCACGATCTCGGTCATCCACCCTTCGGTCACAACGGCGAGACCGCCCTCGACCTGGTCGCCGCCGACATCGGTGGCTTCGAGGGCAATGCCCAGACCTTGCGGATCCTCACCCGACTCGAGGCCAAGCGCAGTCGCCCCGATGGGCGCCCTGCGGGACTCAATCTCACCCGTGCCAGCCTCGATGCCGCGACCAAGTATCCCTGGCTACGGGGCGAGGGGCCCTACGAGACAAGGAAATTCGGCGCCTATGCCGACGACGCCGAGGTGTTCGACTGGTTCCGGGACAGCGCTCCGAGCGGCCGCAAGTCCTTCGAGGCCCAGGTCATGGACTGGTCCGACGACGTCGCCTACTCGGTGCATGACGTCGAGGACGCGATTGCCTCGGGTCGATTGGACCCGCGCGCGCTGCGGGATGCCGCGTCCGTTGCCGAAGTCCTCGCTGTCGCCCAGGGCACGTATGCCGTGGACCTCACCGAAGGTGAGTTGGCTGCGGGTCTGGAGCGGGTCCTCGCCACTGACACCGTGCCGATGACCCATGACGGCTCGCGGCGCGCCCTGGCTGGGCTCAAGGACATGACCTCGCGCCTCATCGGACGCTTCGTCGTCGAGGTCGAGCAGGCGACCCGTGCCGCGTATGGACCCGGTCCGCTCACCCGCTATGGCGCCGACCTCGTCGTGCCGGACACAGCACGCGCCGAGTGCGCCATGCTCAAGGCCGTCGCGGCCCACTTCGTCATGCGCGCCGACGACCGCCTGGCCGTCCAAGCGGACGAGCGCGGCATCATCGAGAGTCTGGTCACGGCATACCGGGTCGATCCCAGCCGGCTCGATGCCGACCTGCGCGCTGACTTCGAGGGAGCACCCGACGACGCTGCCGCCCTGCGCGTCGTCATCGACCAGGTCGCCTCGCTCACGGACGTCCGTGCGCATCTGCTCTTTGCCCAATGGTGCCGATGCCCCCACCGAGCCATTGGCCTTGTG
>DAOLRO010000018.1:0-25696 GCA_035418665.1 Phycicoccus sp. | reverse complement strand
GTGGTGCCAGGAAGACTGACGGGATGGCACGGCACACGACGATTGACGACCTCCATTGGTGGGTGGACCTCGCGGCGCGCCTCGAGTGGACCTTCGCCAAGACGTATGCCGAGAGCGCGCCGCACAGCTACGTGGTCCACCCACGAACCAAGGGTCTGACCCCAGAGGACTACGTCCGAGCGGCCCATGTCATCCACACATTCGGTGAGCCGGCCAAGTTCTACTCGATGACGAGCATCTACCTCATCAGCCCGGACGGCCGCTTCAAGTGGTGGATCATGGACGACGATCTGGATGCCACCGCCCTCATCAACCAGGCGACCACGGACCGGCTCTACGGCGTCCAGAACGCACCCTCGACCCGCTCAGGGATCGCCACGGCATACGACGCGGTGGCTTCCGGCTACGACATGGCACACCCGGTGACCCCTGAGGAGCGACACCAGTGGGCAGAGCTCGTGAAGCCGTTGCGCGGCCACTACCCGCCCTCAGTCCTCGATGTCGGCTGCGGCACAGGGCGAATCCTCGATCTCGGCGTGACCACACCCGACCGCTATGCCGGAGTAGACCCCAGCCAAACGATGCTCAACATGTTGGTGCGCAAGTACCCAGGCGCCGGCGCGGTCTATCCGATGACGATCGAGCAGGTCATCGAGGAGCGGACCTTCACACCGGGCCAGTTCGAGTTCGTCACCGTCTGCAACAGAGACCCCTCAATCACGGACGAGACTCTTGCGGCACTGGAACGCCTTGCAAGCCGCACCCTCATCGTCAACGACTTCGTCGGCGCTGCCGACCATGATGGGCGTTACCGACGTCCGCCGCCTGTGGCAATCAGCACCCTTGGGAGGAAGTAGTGCAGCGATCTGACGCAGAACAGGCTCTTAGCGCCGATGGTGCCGAGCTTCGATATCGCGGCCCCACACCTGATGCTTACAAGGGCACCACTTAAGGAACTCAAGGCATGGGCAGGAAATGACGAGCCGATGTTGGCCCTGGTCCTTGCCCTCACTCACCATGGCTGGATGAGGGGAGGCCTCTTTCCGTGTCGCGAAACGAACAGTCCGACGTGCAGGAACGTCGTCAGGTTCGTGCGTAACGATGTGCTACCTAGCGACTGCTTCGCCGTCGGGAAGCCCACTGGATCGCTGATTGTCTCGTGCTTCGTCCGGTTGAAGGCTGCGGGTGCGCCAGAGACCGACCTTGCGGAATTGTGGTCCTGCTACAGCGGGGTTGCCTCCACGCCGGGTGACCTTCCGGAGTCTGATGACCTTGACTCCTCCCGCACTGTGGCAGTCGACGAGGGCGAGCGTGCCAGCCGTCAGTCAACCCGGGCAGTGAGGGAGGCGGGGCAGCCGCCCGCTGCCGATCGGGACGACGGGGCGGCTCTAAAGTTCCAGCCTTCAGCACTGGATGCTCCGGTCGGGCACCGGGTGGTGTTGGTTTCTCCCGAAGCCTGCAGGGTCGTCGAATTCGAGACGGCACCGACTGTGGGAGCGAACGCGCGCAGATCAGAGTCTGTGCTTCGTCAGGGTTTTGAGAGCTGGCTCACCCATCAAGGGCACGAGGTTCGTCGCGTTCTGCTCTATCCGGACAACGAAAAAAACCCGCTGGTGACAGACACCTACGACGAAACGAACGGTGTCCTGTACGAGGCGAAGAGCAACATCGATCGTGCGACGGTCCGGCTCGGGGTCGGACAGTTGCTCGACTATCTCCGCTTCTTCGACGACGTGAAGGGCTCGCTGCTGCTGCCTTCTGAACCTAGCGAGGATCTCTGCTCGTTCATCTTCTCCTGTGGACTCTCACTGACGTTTCCTCAAGGGAACTCGTGGATGACCAAGCCTGAGTAGACCTGATGCATGCGGATACTGATCCGGGTGCTCGGATCGCGATCGCTGACGTGGTGCTCACGGGTCGCTAGGGTCGATGGGTATGCGCCGTAGAGGCATCGTCGCCCCGCTCATCGCCGTCGTCCTGGCCGTCGGCTGCCTGCTCGCGGGGCATATCTTCGCTGGCATCCTCAACGGACAGCTCGCAATTCGCTTCGAGGACAAGGCCCTCCCGCCCGAGCCGACGACCACGGTCACCCCGGCGACCAAGCCAGCACCCGTGGACTCGCTCTCCGTCGAAGGCATCGTCCTCGACACCACGGGACCGTCCGTCCTGACCCGAGCGCTCGAGGCCGTCCGGGAGGCCAACCGCGGCCGCGAACGCACCGCCGTCACCCGCTCCCTCCTCCTGGAGCCGGTCGAGACCCCAGCTCCAGCCCCAGCCCAGGCCCCGGGCGCCAGCGCCAGCCCGAGCACCACCACCAAGGACACCGACGAGGGCTTCACGCTCACCCAGACCAACCCGACCACCGTCCTCCTCAAGGGCAGCACTCGCGGCATCGTCAACGGCCTGCACCACCTCGCCGACTCCCTTCGCTCCGGCAACGACTGGACCGCCCTCGCCGACGGCCAGCCCCGTCAACCAGCACTGGCGCACCGCTTCCTCGACACCGGTGCGGTGGGCGTCGTCCCCGACCCCACGGCATACGCAAAGCAGGACGACTATGCCCACACCTCAGGTGCGCTCGCGAGCGTCGTCCTCGACCACGCCCCCTGGCTCGACGAAGCCGCCCTCGCACAGACCACCAAGGACTGGCATGAGTTCGTCGATCGCGGAGTCGCCTACGGCTACAACGGGATCTTCGTCCCCGGCTTTCTCGAATACGTCTCCTTCGACACCCTCGGCACCGGCACCGAGGTCTACCCCGCGGACTCGCCCGAGCGCGCCAGACAGACCGCCATGCGCGAACGCATCGGCCCGCTCTGGCGATACGCCCACGACCAGGGCCTCGACGTCGTCTTCAAGACAGACATGCTCGCCCTCTCCACTCGGCTCGAGCGTTACCTCACAACGAAATTCGGCAGCATCGACGCCAACGACCCGCGCCTCTGGGAGGTCTACGAGCACGCCATCGACGAACTCTTCACGAGCTTCCCTTGGGCCAGCGGCATGATGATCCGCATCGGCGAGGCCGGCGCGATCTACAACGCGAAGAACTGGGACTACTACTCCGCGCTCAAGGTCACCGACACCCAAGGCGTGCAGACCATGTTGCGCACCGCCTCCGCCGCAGCAGCCAGGCACGACAAGACGATCTACTTCCGCACCTGGTCGGTCGGCATCGGCGACGTCGGCGACATGCACACCAACCCGCAGACCTACGAGCGCGTCCTCGGCGACCTCGACCTGCCCAACCTCGTCGTCTCGACCAAGTTCACCACCGGCGACTTCGACTCCTTCCTCCCGCTCAACCCGACCCTCACCCAGGGCACGCAACCGCGCATCGTCGAGATGCAGGGGCGCCGCGAGTTCGAGGCGTTCAGCTCCATCCCCGACGACATGGGGCCGACGCATCAGGCTGCGCTGCAACACTTCCGCGCCGCGAACCCCAACATCTCCGGCCTCTGGATGTGGACCCAGGACGGCGGCCCCTGGCGCGCCGGACCGATGTCGCTCTACCTCAAGTCCGGCTTCTGGCAGCTCTATGACTTGAATGTGTATGCCGCGGGCCGGCTTGCGTGGGACCCGGACGTCGACCTCGCGCAGGTCAACTGCGACTGGATCCGGCAAACCCTCACCAGCGACCCGGCCAGCATTGACGCGGTCGCGGAGATCCTGAGCCAGTCACGCCAGGCCGTCCTCGACGGCCTCTACATCCGCCCCTACGCCGAGAAGGCCGTCTTCGCCCTCGGCCTCGAACCCCCACCTATGATGTGGATCTTCAAGTGGGACATCGTTTCTGGTGACGCCGCCGGCCTCTCCGCGGTCTACCTCGCGACCAAGGGCCGCGTCGACGAAGCCATCGACGAAGGCCGTCGCGCCGTCACCAGCGCCACCCAGATGCGGGCCACCCTCGCCTCGGTGGATCGCGCGACCTTCACCGACCCCAAGCTCTACGACGAGCTCGCCGCCTCCCTCGACTACGAGGTCGACCTCTTCACCACCCTGCAGACCTATCGCACCGCCTTCCTCCACTACTACGAGTGGCTCGACGGCGTGGAGGGTGCGAGCAGCGACCAGTGGCAGTCCGACGTCGCCGCCTACCGCGCAGCGTCCGCAGCCCACACCAAGCGCTGGGGCGGCAACCTCGACCTCCCGCCCTACAACTTCTTCGTCGCCGACGCCGGCCTCGTCCACGTCGAGCGCGCCGTCTGGACGATGACCGCCGGACGCCTCCTTCTCGCCCTCTGCGCACTCGTCCTGATCGTCGTGAAACCGTTGCGGCGTGGGGCTTTCCTGCCGTGGCGCCTCCGGGCCGACATGGCACCAACAGAGACAGCCACCCCCCGATGGCAGCGCCTCGCCACGCTCATCGTCCCCGTCCTCGCCATCCTCGGCAGCCGCCTTGCCTTCAGCTCGGGTGCGTCCACGGCATACCTGCTCGTCACCTTGGGAAGTCTCGCGATCCTGGCGATCACCGCGCGACTCGCCCTCGCCCTCCTCCGCCCCGGCGCCGACGCGACCGCCCTGTGGGCCGGGCTCGGCGGCGTCCTCACCCTGCGCACCCTCTGGCTCGCCGGCGCGCTGTCGGTGTCGGGGCCGGGCGGCTATTGGCTCCGCTTCTGGACCGACGAGTCGTGGCGCACCGTCTATGTCACGGTCGGCATCGGCCTCCTGCTGTGGAGTCTCGTCGTCGTCGGGCTGACCTTCAGGCATGCGTATGCCGTGTCCCGCCTCGCCGCCCTGGGCGTCCCTCTGTTGGGGTTCGGGTTGCCGCTGCTCGCCCTCGGCGGGCTCATGGCCGGGGTGGGCCTGGAGAACGCACTGACGACGATCAACAACCAGATGGCCGTCCTGCCCCTGGGCCTCTCGAAGATCCTCGGCCTGGTCACCCACCTCGGGATCCCACGGTCCTTGCCGGTCTGGTTGATGCAGGCCGGCGGAGCGGTCGCCCTCCTCGGCGCCCTCGCGGTGCTGCCCCACACTCTGCGCTCCCGCCGCCGCCCCTCGACCACGTGACCTGACGGCAGGCTTACTCATTGAGAACGTAACGAAATTCAATTACGATTCTTGCGAATACAGAGAGGAGGCGAGGCCGTGAATGCACTCGAGGTCCACACCTACGTCCCTGCCGATCCGCAGGCTCTGGCGGCTCTCGACGCATTGCTGACCAGGGCAGGTGCCAATTCCGCATTGGCGGGCCCTCGTGATCGTGTGGTGCTTCCCGAGCAGGTCCACGCGCTTCTGGTCCAGGCCATCGAAGCCATGCGTGCTGGGCATGCCGTGACCGTCACCCCCCATGCGCAGCGTTTGACGACCCAACAGGCAGCTGACCTCTTGGGGGTCAGCCGCCCAACCTTGGTCAAGATCATCGATGCGGGCGAGATCCCGTGCGAGCGCACCAGTACGCGACGCACCCTCCTCCTGGCGGATGTCGTGGCCTATCGGCGTCGTCGACGGGACCGCCAACTGGAGGCGATCGCGGCGACGTCGGCAGACCTTGACGAGGTCAGCATCGAGCCGACCGATCTCGAACAGCTCCTGAAGTCAGCTCGCCGCGCCAACGCGGAGCGGAAGCGCAAACCGTTGGCGTAGGTGGGCGGTGTCAGAGGCAGCGATCAGGATGGCGGCATGCTGGCAGCGGTCCTCGACACGTGCGTTCTGTACTCAGGCGTGCGCCGAGACTTCCTACTGTCCATGGCTGCTGTTGGTGTCTTCCGAGTGGTGATCAGCGAGGACCTGCTCTTCGAGATCCAATACGTCGAACGGCGCAAGCTGTCCGACCGGGGCGTCACCGAGGCTGAGGCGGATCGCAGAGCGGCAAGGCTCGCGATCACCCTGGCTGCCAACTTCGTCATCGAAGAGCCGGCGCTTGTCAACGCAGTCCGACCCGTTGGGCTTCCGGACGAGGGTGACGAACATGTGGTGGCGGCGGCCATCGTGGGCACGGCTGACGTCATCGTGACCGACAACGTGAAGGACTATCCGCTGGAGCGGATGCCTGCGGGCATCCGCGTCCAACGGCCAGACGAGTTCCTCTCGTGGGCGGTGACGACGAAACCCGATCTGGCAGCAGTCGCCCTGCGCGAGATGTCACGTCGGCGTCGACACCCGCCGCAGTCCGAGCTGGCGCTCATCGACCTGATGCTCAGCAAAGGTCAGATCTCCGATGCCGCCGCGAACCTATTACGTCGGAACCAAACAGCTTCCTGACTTTGGTCCCGTTCGAGAGAGGTCAGATTCCGCTGTCGCCCCTTCGCCCTAGGCTGAGCGCGTGACTTCCACTGACCCAGATCAGGGGTTGCAGGACGTCGATGCCGACGACCTGCGGTGGAGTCTTGCGCACGTCCGGGGCCGGCTGACCGAGGCCACCTATCTCGTCGTGGGCAATGCGGCGCACTTCCGTCTCATCGTCGATGTCGTCGCCGACGAGCAGGGTCACAGCCTGACCGGTGTTTCCCGCTCCGAGTTGCCGTCACTCTTGGCCGACCGGATCCCGGCGAGCCTGTTCGCCGACTTGGAACCGGTGCTCGATGCACGCCTGCGCCAACTCGTGACGTGGCGAACCTTCGAGTCCTGGCAGGACGAAGCGCGCACGGACGAGGACTTCCTGCGCAATCGCGAGCGCTTCCAACTCACTGAGCGCGGCGCGGCGGTCAATCGGCTCGCCCGAGCCGTCGAGGCTGACGACCAGACCACGTCCAGCACTGCCGTCCTCGCCCCACCGATCCTCGCCACCCAGGCAGCCCTGACGCTCGAGGCCATCCGTGAGCGACGCTTCGCCGACGCCGCCGCCAGCATCGCCCTCGTCCAGACGACCCTGGCCGACATGGCCCAGACCGCGAGCGTCTGGCAGTCGCGCCTCGCCGCGACGATCGGGGGAGTTCCCGACGAGGACAAGATCCGGCGCCTGCGCCAGACCGTCACCGACTATGTCGACATGTGGGGCGCCGGGGTCGACGTGCACTCGAGCACGATCAGCGATGCGGCACAGAGCCTGCTGGCCGGTGACCCCGAGACCTGGCGACAGTTGGCGGTCCACCGGCTCCCCGAAGACGCCACCGAGCAGTCCGTGCTGGCTGTCGCGACCGAGATCCACGATGCCGTCCGGGTGCTCGAGACGTGGTTCTCCGGCCCGCACTCCCAAGCGCGGCGGCTGCGACGGCAGATGCGCGACGCGGTCGTCCCGCTCGTCCGGAGCCACCGCACGCTGCTCGCCATCGGCGGCACGATCTCGCGCCGCGCCGAGTTGATCGACCTCATCTCCCGCCTCGACGCTGCCCAGACCGACGAGGACGCCTGGGCCCTCTGGTGCTCGGCCACCGGCCTCTTCAGCGCCCGCCACCTGGGCCTGCAGACTGAGGAGGTCGCCAACCCGGCCGACACCTCCTTCTGGACCGCTGACCCGGCACCGGTGGAGCGTCGGCTGCGCACTGCTGGTGCGCGAGCCCTGACCGGCCGCTCCCCGCTCATCCCCGACACGGCCAAGCAGCGGGCCGCGGCCAAGGCGCGTGCCGCACGCGACCGGATGCGCACCGCGGCCGCCGAGCAGGCCCTGGCCGCGCGGTCCGGCACGGCCCTGTCCACCTGGCCCGCCCTCGACGAGGACCAGGCCGACCTCCTGCTCGACTTGCTGGCGACCGCGCGCATCCTCCCCGGCAAAGACTGGGACACCCGCGTCGCTGCCTCCCGAGACGGTCGCTGGGAGGCGCGCTTTTCAGCGGTCCAGCCGCGCGCCTCCGCGATCATCCGGATCCCCGCCGGTCGCCTCGTCGTCGAGGACTGCATCATCGAGGTCCTCTCGTGACGGTCACCGGAGCCGGCCGCGCCACCTTTGACCTCACCGAGCGGCAGGAGGCCTTCGTCGGCCTGCTCACCGAGCCACTGGTCACGGCGACCGCGACGCCCGAGCTGCACCGATTGGTCGTGCGCCACCATGCCGGCCTCAGCCAATGGGCCACCCGCCTGGGCTATCGCCTCGTCTCCATCGGTGGCGTCCACCGGCTCCGCCGCCTCCCGATCATGGGCGAGGTCGCCGCTCCGGCCGGTCCTCATCCACCCCGTCGCGAACTCGTCCTCGCCCTGCTCGTCGCCAGTTGCCTCGAGGACATCTCGAGCGACACCGTGACCCTCCAAGGTCTCTCCGACGCCGCCCGCGACGCCCTCGCCGACGTCCACCTCGCCTACGACCCGGAGCGTCACGCCGAACGCCGCTCGCTCGTGCGCGCCCTCAGCTGGCTCGGCCGCTTCGGCGTCCTCGAGCGTCGCACCACCCGCGATGAACTGGTCCGCGAATGGGAGGACCGCGGCACCGGTCCAGGTGCCGGCTATCGCATCGACCGTGACGCTCTCGTCCTCCTTGTCGACCCGGCCGATTCCCGCCAATCCCGTATGCCGTGGGTGGGCGATGTCGATGACCGCGCCACCCTGCGTGACACCCGGAGCGAACGTCTCCTCCGCCGTTTGGTCGAGACCCAAGGCCTCCTGCTCAGCGACCTCACCCCGGAGGATGCAGACTACTGGCGCTCTCAGCGTCAAACCCTCCTCCGCCGGGCGATCGAAATGACCGGTGCTACCGCCGAACTGCGTGCCGAGGGCGTCGTCCTCATCCTCCCGCCAGATGGGCCGTGGTCGAAGGCGTCGACCGCGAATTTCCCTGCGGCGACTGCCGATTCGTGGGTTGCCCTCGCCCTGCTCGATGCCGCGAGCGCACACGGCCGGGCAACCGGCGGTGCGACGAGCATGATTCCGTGGGCCTCCGCTGACGTGGATGAGGCGGCTGCGGACGTCCATGCCCGTCTTGGCGACCGTCTCACCACCGCGCTGCGGGTCGGCCCCGACGCAGTCCGAGCGTCCGCGGAGCGCGAGCTGCGGGAGGCCGGACTACTGCGCATGACCGCCGACGGCGATTGGCGGGTGCTCGCCTTCGCCGGGCGATACCGTGACGCCGTCCTGCATTCCCAACCCGTCCACGAAGCCCAAGAGCTGACTCCCGAGGTGCCCGGTGACTGACGACGCACGTCCGCACCCGGCCTACGGGAATGACGAGCTGACCCGCTGGCGTGAGGCGGTCATCGACGGTGGCCTGCCCATGCCGACGCGCAGCGATCGCTGGCAGGTCCTGCGGGCCGGGGTGGTCAACCTCTGGGAGTTCGAGGAGGCCGAGTACTGGTATGCAGACGGCTGGGTGCAACTCACCGGCCGTAACGAGACCGGCAAGTCCTCACTCATGGCCCTGACCACGTTGATCCCGTGGCTCGGTGACACGTCGACGAGCAACATCGACACCCTCGGCGGGTCGGGCAAGCAGTTCCGCTACTACGTCGAGCCGACCACGCTCGACGGCGACCGGCGCGACTCCTCGTCCACGTCGAGTCGCGGCTGGCTGTGGGTCGAATACGCCCGGCTGAGCGCCGATGGCGAGCCTGAGTATTACACCACGCTTGGGTATGCCGAGGCGAGACGAGCGAGCGCAACCCTCACCCCGCACTGGTGTACAGCCCACGGCACCGCGCGCGTTCGGGCCGGCTTGGACCTGGTCGTGAGTCGCGCGGTGCGCTCCCCCAAGGAGATCAGGGAGTCCTTGGCCGACGTGCCGGGTCAATTCACCTTCCCGCACCCCAGCGCGGGCACCTATCGCAGTCAAGTGGCCGGGCAGCTGTTGGGCGCCGACGTCGGGCAACTCGAGAGCATCGGGAAGATGCTGCGAGTCGCGCGAACGCCCAAACTGGGCGAGTCCCTCAACGCGAGCTTCGTCACCGAGAAACTCCGTGATGCACTCCCCGGCCTGGAGAACAGCGAGATCCAGGCACTCGCCGACGGCTGGGATCAACTCGATCGGGCGCGACGCGACCTCACCATCGCCAAGGACAACGTCGAGGCGCTGCGCGCCTTTGTCAATCAGGCCTGGATGCCCTACGCCCGAGCCCGCCTGCGGCAGGGTGCCGACGCGGCTGCGGCGGCCCGGACCGCCTTCGACGGCGTCACCCGCAAGGTTCGTGAGAGCACCGAAGCGCTCGCCACCGCCGAGGCCGATGTCAAGAGACTTGACGACGCCATCAACGAGTCCACGCTCGCCGCCGAGCAGGCGCGTGACCAGCGAGAGGCGCACCTGCAGTCGCGCGCGTATCGGGACGCTCGAGGTCGAGCCCAGAATCTCGACCGTGCCATCGAGCGGTCGACTCGAGCCCGATCGGTCGTGGCTGAGGTCACCGCGCGGGTCACGCGTCACGAGCAGGATCTCGCGGTGGCCAATGACGAACTCACCGCGCAACTCCAGCACGTCGAGGCCCTGGCCCGAGAACTCGAGGACCTCACGCTGGCTCTCGCCGGCCACGCGAGTCCTGCGGGCTTGTCGTCGGCGAGAGACCTTGCCGCAGAGCGCGATTGGACGCGACTGCGACGCGCGGCCACCGGCCGGATCCAGGCCCTGCAGCGACTCGACGTGCTCGAGCGTGCTCACCATGGCGTGGAGGGCAAAGCCGTCCAGGCCGAGGAACGCGCCTCGGCGCTCCGCGTCGCGGCGAGGGTCGCTGTGCAGGCGGCGGAGGAAGCCTGGACCAAGGCCGAGGACGAGCGGGGCCGTCTCGCAACGGCTCTGGCGGCGTGGGCCGATGCCGTCGACCACGAGGAGCAACCGACGGCGGGCGACGTCGACCGCTGGGTTGCGGGGCTGCCAACCGATGCCGCGGCGCCTGCTCTCCTCGCCGAGACCGTGCGTGTCGAGTGGTTCGCTCCGCGGCTCGAAGCACACGCCCACCGCCGTCGTGCGGCCGAAGCCCGACGCGATCACCTCGACACCGAGCGCAGCTTGGCCGTCGCCGAGATCGAACGACTGCGCACCGCCCCTGAGCCGATCGTGGCCGAACCCACCCTGTGGAAGCGGTCCGCTCGCAGCGGCCGTGCCGGCGCGCCGTTCTGGCGACTGGTCGACCCGAGGCCGGGCGTTGCGGACGACGTCCTGGCCCGGGTCGAGGCCGCGCTGGCGGCCATGGGCATCCTCGATGCGTGGGTGCTGGCCTCGGGCTTGATCGCGGATGGGGACGCGGGGCCGGCCGGGACTGTCGGGGTGGCTGAACTGGCCGACAACTTCCTCGCCCCCAGCCTCGCTCCCGTAGCGGGTCCCTCCCTCGGGGACGTGCTCGCCGTCAGTGCCGCAGCCACCTACTCCACTGACGCCCAGCAGCGAGCGCGAGCCCTCGTGGTCCAGACTGCCCTCGATCGGATTTCGTGGCACGAGAACGCAATTCCCGATCGGCTGCCGGGCAACAGCGGTGACGTCGACGGCCACGGTGAGCGGACGGCATACGCCATGGCTGGTGACGGGTCCTGGATGACACCGATGGCGACCGGACGCGCCGAGGCACTCCATGCGACCGCCGAACTCATCGGTGAGTCAGCGCGGCAGGCGGCCCGCCAGCGACGGATCGACGACCTGTCCGCGCAGGTCGCCGGCCTCGACGACGCCCTCGCGGGAGAGCGCGCGGTGATCGAGGCGGCGACGAGCGCCGAGACCCGCTTGCGTGACTCCTTGGCGCAAGTGCCCAAGGACGCAGACCTGGTGAGACTGCTCACGACGGCCTCCACCCTGGACATGGCGGCAGAGCGGCAGGCGACCGTCGCGGACGAGGCCGAGGCAGCCGCCGTCACCCGCCGAGCAGAGGCCGATTCGGCGCGAGCGACGCTGCTCGAGCATGCCCGGGAGCACTCGCTGCCGATCGAGCACGCGGAGAGACTGCTGGTCGGGAACGCCCTCACCGAGGTGGTGCGGGATCTGGACACCATCGAGGTGACCGGACGGCGCCACGCTGACGCGGTCGGCGTCGCCGCCACAACGACTCGCCGGCGCGAAGGCGCGAGGGCGACTCTCGAGGCGAGCCGGGCGAAGCAGACAGAGGCGACTCGCGAGTTGTCCCAGGCCGAGGCGACCGAGAGCGCACTGCGTGGAGCGATTGACGATGACGACGCCGAGATCCTCGTGCGGGCCGACCGTTTGGCCGAGGACGAGCGGGCCGCCACGAGCCGGGCCACGGCGTTGGGTGTGGAGAAGAGTGAAGCGGTTGAAGCTCGAGGCAGCGCTAAATCGGTGCTGGGGCAGGCCGAGGCAGACCGGGCCGTGCGACAAGGCGAACGGGACAGCGCTTTCGCGGAGTTCTGGCGACTCGTCGATGCCGGACTGGCCGATCAGGCGGGTGTCGACCTGCCCGAGTCGGATCAACGGACCATCGAAGCCACACGCGACCAGGTGGCCGCCCTGCGCGAGCGAGTGCCCGACCCGCGTGGCTGGGCCAGCGACCCCGCGACCCAAGCGGACGTCGTGCGCACGTCGGTGCAACGGCTGACCGAGCGGTTGGACACCCTGCGTGTGAGTCTCGAGGCCGGTGGCCGGACCACGGCGATGGATCTGTCCCACGACCCGGTCAGTGTCGCGGTCGTCCTCGAGGCCAGTGGCCGGGAGCACCCGCCTCGGCAGGCGTTGCTGCGTCTGCAGGAGATCCATGACGAGCTCGCCGGAGCCTATGACGAGTCCGTGCAGGGCACCCTGACCGAGTTGCTCGGCTCGACCTTCATCGAGCATCTGCGTGACCGGCTTACCGAGTTGCGTCGACTCACCGGCCGGATCAATGACGTCCTCGGGCGCCATCCGACGGGCACGACCCGGACTCGCCTGCGCATCCATCTCGCGCCGGCGGCCGGTGCCACCGAGGCCGTCCTGTCCGCCCTCGAAGGTGGTGACGCCATCCTTGACCCGGACGTTGCCGACCGGGTGCGCGACTTCTTGCGCAGCCGCATCGAGGAGGCGCGCCGTCACTCGGAGACGGGAGCCGGGGAGTGGCGCAACCTGCTGGCCGAAGCGCTCGACTATCGACGTTGGTTCTCGGTCACCCTGCAGAAGAAGACCGGCGACGGCGGGCACTGGACGCCCTTGACCTCCCAGAACTACGCCCACCTCTCCGGCGGTGCGCGCGTCGTCATGTTGATGCTCCCGTTCGTCGCCACGCTGACGGCGCTCTATGAGTCGATGCCGACTGCGCCGCGCCCTTTCTGGCTGGACGAGGCCTTCGACGGACTCGACACGACCAACCGAGGGACCGTGCTGGGGCTGCTCGGGGAGTTCGACCTCGATGTCCTCGTCGTCGGCCCGGGCCGACTGCTCAACTCAGTGTCGGTGCCGGTGGCCGCGATCTATCAGGTCATTCGCGCCGAGGACCCGCTGCCCGGTGCTGACCTTGCCGTCGAGTTGTGGGCCGGTGGTGACCTGACTCCGCTGGAGCCGGCGACCGACCGCCTCGGCGTGGTCGGCGCGCTGGCCGGCTCGGCTGACGCACCGAGCCTGTTCGCCGACCGAGAGAGCGGTGCCGATGGCGGCTGAGTCACGCGGACACAGCTCGCCGGGTCTGGATCCAATTGTGTTGTCCTGGACCGCTCGTCCCGGTGTCGCGAAGGTGCTCGCGGAGGCTCGTCGCAGGGCCGAGCGGGGTCACCTCGGCGCGACCGGATCGCTGACCCTCGATCTCGACGACTCCGAACGTCGCGGCGTCGGTGCCCTCCTCGGTATGGAGTGGGAGGTCAGTGGGCGCCGCGTCCCCCTTGCCCTGCTGCGCAGCGCCCTCGCCCGACGAGGTGTGTCCCTCGAGGAGGTGTTGGTCGCCGTTGGCGGACCGATCCACGACCGCGTCTCGGCTCGGGCCGAGGCGCGGCAGGCACGAGCAGCAGAGGAGGACAACGCCCGCGACACCCTTAGCTCCGCGCTAGTGCGCCGAGCCGCACGCGCGCCCGTCAGCGACCTGTCGATCGACGTGGACAGCCTCGTGGCAGCCATCACCAGTAGCTCACTTCCACCGGCCGGGACCGGGGAGAGGGCGCTGCGTGCGTCGCAACTCGCGTGCGTGATCGACCTCCTGGGTGCCCACGAGGGCGCCTTCCTGTCCGTCCTCGCCGCGGACGCCTTCGGTGATGCGCACGCCCTCGACCAGTCAATGGCCCTGGGGCGAGCGGCTGCCCGGGCCGTCGGGCACTTGGGGGCCGAGCCCGTCCTCGACGTCAGGAGCAGCGAGGACTGGCGCGCGGCATGGGAGGGAGTCGGCGTCGCCTGCGACCGCGTCTCGTCGACGGTGCTGGTCCTCAACCTGCCGCTGGGTGGTGCGCCCGGCTTGCCGGCGCTCGCCGATCTCGCGGGGGAGCCGGTGTGGCTCACGGCTCGGATGCTCGCCGGTGACATCGAGGTCCCCGACGGCATCACGCGAGTCTTCGTCTGCGAGAACCCTTCTGTCATCGAGACAGTCGCCGATCGCCTCGGAGCGGACTCCCATCCACTCGTCTGCACCTATGGTCGGCCGTCCCTCGCGGCACTGTCCTTGCTCAGGGCACTGCACTCCGCCGGAGTCGAGGTGTTGCTCAGCGCCGACCACGACCGCGGCGGTCAGTTGGTCAAGGAAGCCGTGCGCTCTGCGTGCCCGGACGCCCAGGACTGGCTGGCCACCGAACCCGGCGTTTACGAGGAGGAGCGGCTGCCGGCGATGCTCCGCGACCTCGCACGCGGGAGCGTGCGGCACACCTTCTTCGCAACCTCGTAGGCACAGCGCTGGCCGAAGGGCGACAGACCACGACCAACCGCATCTCCCTGAGACGCACGCGTGCGGCCTATTCGCCCACGGGCCAGTGCTGAACGACGAGCTCCTCCATCGGGAAGTCCTTGGGGTTGCCCGTCGCCAGATCGGCGCCATGGGTCAGGGCGGTGGCCCCGATGAGGCAGTCGGCCTGCCACAGGGTCACTCCACGCGCGGCGAACTGGCGCCGCCATTCCCCCGCGCGCCAAGCCGCGTCGGCCGTGATCGGCAGGACCGCGAGTCCAGCGAACAGCCCCTCGGCTGCGGTGTGCTCGCCGTCGCGGAGCCCGCGCACGATCTCCTCTACGTTGATCGCCGTCGTCGCCAGCGTCACGCCTCGGTCGAGGAGTTGATCGATCCGGTGGATCACCGGCCGCCCACGCAGATGGTCGATGAGGACGGTCGTGTCGAGCGCAAGGAGCACGAGTCAGCCGGCCCGGCGGTCGTCGCTGCGACGTTGAGCACGCACCCAACCGGCGGGGTCGGCATCCCATTCATGTGGGGTGTCCTCCGGCGCAGGGGACCTCAGGCTGCCCGCCGCGGAGCGCAAGGCTGTCGCGCGCTGAGCATCCTCGAGTGCACGGAGCACGGCGCGGCGCACAAAAGCCGTGCGCTCGCGAGGTCCGGCGAGGCGATCAACCTCGCGCACGACCTCATCGTCGAGCTCTATGTGCATTCGCATGTGTAGAAGTTAGCACCAAGCATTCTTCGTCGGGGGCGAGTGGGGCCTGACGACTCGATATACCTCTTTGTACCTACGCACAATGAGATATAACGACGGAACTCAGGGCTCCTCCCCCCGGGGTCGCTGCCCACTTGGCCTCTTGCCCATGTGGCCACTTGCCGTGCCGCGACCGTTGAGGCTCTACCTCCCCGTCGTCACCGGCTCCTTGAGCGGACCCATCCACGTGTTCGGGTCGGTGCTCGACGGCTTGGTGCGACCACCCAGCCCCGCGCGCACCATCTCATCAGCGACCTCGACATCGCCCGGTCGACCCAGGTGGCGCAGGGTGTGCTCGATGGCCTGGACGTCCTCGCCCAACTTGTTCTGGCTGAGCTTGTAGCCACCCTCGATGCTGACCGTCTCGATGTGGAAGCCGACGATGGCCCGCATCATCGAGCGCTGCTTCTCCTCGGGGATGGTGCTCAGCGGCCACGACTGCGGCGAGTCGCCCTCGAAGCGCCGCACCGTCCGATCGAGGATCTCGTGCAGCCGGTCCGGGTCGGTGCGTCGGAAGATTCCGGTGAGGTGGACCGCCGTGTAGTTCCACGTCGGCGCCGACTGCTCGACCTTGTACCAGGTCGGCGAGACGTGCGCGTGTGGCCCGGGGAAGATCGCCAGCACCTCATCGCCGTCACGGAGCGCGCCGAGACCCTTGTTGCGGATCGCGTAGTGCGTGACCAGCCCGGTCGGCGAGTCCTCGTCGTCGAGCAGGAAGGGCAGGTGCGTCGCACTCATCCGGGCACCTTCCGCAGTCACGTTGTTGGCCACGAGGATCCCGAACGGATTGCGGGTGATGTGCTCGTAGGCGCGCACCGGGTCGTTGTCGCGGAACTCGATCGGTTGATACATGGGTTGCCTTTCGGTGTGGGTCTTTGGGTGTATGCCGTGGTCAGGCGTTGACGTGAATGCTCAGGCCCGTTTCGCCGGGCGCGATGTCGTCGCGGAGGAGGCCGCGGGTGTAGTCGCCGCGGTACTGGTAGCGGTAGGGGATCGGCGCGGTGGTCTCGATGGCGGCCAGTGCCGAGTTGACGGTCTCGACCGCCGCCGCGTAGCGCGTCTCGGTCATCTCGTCGGCCTCGTGGATGCAGACGGGCGGCAGCACCTCGAGCCCGGTGTAGAACAGCGTCCCGTGCAGCAGCGGGAAGAGGACCTCGACGAGGTCGCCGCTCACTCCGCGCGGACCGACCGCGAACTCGTTGCTGCCGCACGACAGCAGGACCAGGGCCCGCTTGCCCGCGAGATTGCCCTCGCCGTAACGCAATTTGCGCTTCGGGTCCTGCGGGTCGCTCACGTCATAGGCGTAGCCCTGGACGAAGACCCGGTCGAACCAGCCCTTGAGGATCGCCGGCATCCCGTACCACCACAGCGGGAACGAGAAGATCACCGTGTCGGCCCACGCGAGCTTCTCGTGCTCGGCCACGATGTCGGGCGACAGAGTGCCGCCGAAATACGCCTCCTTGGAGGCGGTCGTCATCAGGGCGTGGCCGTCGATCTGCTGCTCGAAGTCGTCGCGGTCGGCGACGGGCTTCCACTTCATCGCATAGAGGTCTGACGTGCGCACCTCGTGGCCGAGCTCGCGCAGGACGCGCACCCCCTCGGCGTGCAGGGAGGCCGTGAGCGACAACGGTTCTGGCGTCGCCATGACCCACAGGACGTTCATCGTTTGGCCCCTTCAGTGGCAGTGGTGGCAATGGTTGCGGTGGGAGGAGTGCTGGACGCACGGTGGGTGATCGCGATGACCTTGGGCTGGGTCATTGCCTCGTAGGCGAAGCGGACGCCCTCGCGGCCCATCGACCCGTACTTCGAGCCACCGAACGGCATCGCATCGAGACGGACGTCCGAGGAGTCGTTGATCATCACTCCGCCGGCCTCGATCCGAGAGGCCACCCGCAGCGCCCGGTCGATGTCCTGGGTGAAAACCCCTGCCTGGAGGGCGAACTCGCTGTCATTGGCGATCGCGACGGCCTCGTCCTCGGTGTCGAAGGGCACGATGGCCACTACCGGGGCGAAGGCCTCCTCCCGCCACAGCCGAGCCGTCGTCGGCACCTTGGCCAGGACGGTCGGCAACAGCACCGAGCCACGTCGCTGTCCGCCGGTGAGCAACAGGGCCCCCTCCGCGACGGCGGCGTCGACCGTCGCCAGTGCGGCCGCAGCGGCCTGCGCACTGATCATCGGCCCCACATCGGTGCTCTCCGAGGTCGGGTCTCCAGCGACCAGGACGCGGGTGGCGTCGGCCACCGCGAGCGTGAAGTCGTGCTGGATCGAGCGGTGCACGAGGATGCGCTGGACGCCGATGCAGTTCTGCCCGGCGGCCCAGAAGGCTCCCGAGACACACGCGGTCACGGCGGCGTCGAGGTCGGCGTCCTCGAACACGAGCACCGGGGCATTGCCGCCGAGCTCCATCTCCAGCCGCTTGACCCCGGCGCTCGCGGCGATGGCCTCACCGGTCGCGAAGCCGCCCGTGAAGGAAACCATCCGCACCTGGCGTGCCCTGACGAGCGCCTGGGTGAGGTGCCGGTCACCGTGGGCCACCGTCACGATCGGCTCGGGCAGCCCGGCCTCGACCAGCAGGTCGACGAGGAAGCGGGCGGACAGCGGGGTCAGTTGCGACGGCTTGAGGATGACCGCGTTGCCGCCGGCGATCGCCGGGCCGAGCTTGTGCGCGACCAGGTTGAGCGGGTCGTTGTAGGGCGTGATCGCCAAGACCAACCCGAGGGGCTCCCGGGTGAACCAGCCCTGCCGACCGGCGCCCGCGGCATACCCATCGAAAGGGACGACCTCACCGACGTTGCTGCGCGCCTGCGTGGCCGAGAGCCGCAGCGTGTTCACGGCGCGCGCGACCTCCCGACGGGCCTGACGGATGGTCTTGCCGGCCTCGGCCACGATGAGCCGCGCCGCGACGTCCTCGCGCTGGCTCAGTCGCTGCGCGGCGTCGTCGAGGATGCGGGCCCGCTCGTGGCGCGGCAGGGCGGCAGCGACAGCGGTGGCTGCCTGGCCCTCGCGGATCAGATCGTCAGCGTCGGCCGCCGTCAGCTGGGGCAACTCGGCCAGAGTGGCGCCGGTGAACTTGTCGAGCACCACGAGTGGCGCCGCGAGGGTCTGGCTGCGGCCCTCCAACAGTGCTGCCTCAGTCACGACCGACCAACTCCTCGTGGAAGGCCTTGCGGAAGGTCTCCTCGATCGTCCAGCGCGTCTCGTCGCCGGGCTGGAAGCCACCGACGGTCCCCGGGGTCAGGGTGAACGTGCCCTCAGCGGTCTCGACGGTGGCGCGACCGGAGAGGACGACGAAGAACTCGTGCCAGTCGAAGGACCAGGTGAACGTCCCCGGCGTCGCCTCGAAGACCCCGCGCGAGCGGAGGCCATCCTCGCTCGTCCAGACGGTGCGGGTCGAGAGCACGGGGTCTCCGGCGACGACGACGCCCGGAAAGGAGTCCTTGGCCGTGACGTCGACGGCGGTGAGGTCGAGCGGGATCATGCGGGGCTCCTTCGGGGCTGGTCGGGTCCCACCAGAATCGCCCGGAGCGGTGACCTCTCACCAGTGGCCCGAGGGCCATGATGTGTAAGGATCGGGCCATGGCCGCTCCCGCTCTGCATCGCGTCGTCATCCTCGTGCGCCACGGCGTCATCCCGATGGAGATCGGCATCCCGCACCGCCTCTTCGGTGAGGCGCGCTCTCCCGAGGGCGAACCCTTGTATGCCGTGCTGACCGCCGCGCTTCAGCCCGGGCCGGTCGTGGCCCAGGCCGACTTCGTGCTCCAGGTACCCCACGGCCCCGAGGTACTCGCCACCGCCGACACCGTGATCATCCCGGCCTCGGAGGACGACTACTCGCCGGAGACGCAGGGCGTGCTCACCGATGAGATGGCCGCGGCGCTCGCTCTGATCCGCCCCGGGACCCGGGTTGCGTCGATCTGCACCGGCGCCTTCATCCTCGCCGCGGCAGGCATTCTCGATGGCCGGCCGGCGACGACGCACTGGAAGAACGCGCCCGCCTTCCACGCGATGTTTCCGCAGGTCGCGCTCGACCCGAACGTCCTCTTCACCGAGTCCGACGGCGTCCTCACCTCAGCCGGTGTCGCCTCCGGGCTCGACCTCTGCATCCACATGATCCGCTCCGACCACGGGGCGATCGTGGCCAATGATGTTGCTCGCGGCACGGTCATCCCGCCTCACCGAGAAGGTGGTCAGGCGCAGTTCATCCAGCGCCCGGTGCCTGCGCCGCAGTCCTCGATCGTGAGCCACGCTCGCGCCTGGGCGCTCGAGCACCTCGACGAGGTGATCACCCTCGACTCCCTGGCCCGAGCCTGCGCCGTGAGCCGACGCACCTTCACCCGCAAGTTCCGCGAGGAGACCGGCATCTCACCGATGCAGTGGCTCCTCGAGCAACGCGTCCAACGTGCCTGCGAGTTGCTCGAGACCTCCGACCGCACGGTCGACCGCATCGCGACCGAGGCCGGCTTCGGCACCGGGGCCGCGATGCGACTGAACTTCCGCCAGACCCTCGGGGTCACGCCTCAGCAATACCGGATGACCTTCCGTGGGCAGGGCGTCGCGTAGGCCAACAACCATCGCGTATGCCGTGGGGCTGGGTCAGCGATCGGCCTCGCCGCAGATGAGGCGCCGCACGAGAGGGCGCACATCCTCGCCGGGTGCAGCGGTGACGAGAACGCCGTAGGACATGCGCAGGCCGAGAGCGAGGGACTCGAGGTCATGGTCTTGCGGCACCAGGCCCGCGGCTCGAGCCCGCTCCAGAGACGGCTCGACGAGGGCCGCCAGGCGGGCGAAGCCCTCGTAGTTCGGCATCTCGTGGCGTGCGTCCACGGCCAGCTCCATGAAGGCGATCGACTCGATCATCATGTCGATCAGCCGATCCCGGAAGCGGAGATAGGCCTGCGGATCCTCGTGGGCTGCAAGGCCTTCGAGCTCGGTGAAGTTGTCCTCGAAGACTGCGAGCGCCAGCGACAGCCGAGTCGGGAAGTGCCGATAGAGCACGCCCTGACCCACCCCTGCCTCTTGGGCGATCCGCGACAGCGGCACCTGCACCCCTTGCTCAGCCATGAGCCGGCGAGCAGCGTCGAGCAGGGCGGCCCGGTTGGCGGGCCCCGCGGCCGGGCCACGGTTGTGCGGGAGGGAAGCGGACGGCATACTGGCGACTATAACCGGACAACGATGTCCGGATAGCGAACGGGGAAGTGGACATGGCAGCGACGACGAACATGGCAGCGACGACGAAGACCTTCGACCACACCTATGACGTCGTCGTCGTGGGTTCGGGCGCGGCGGCGATGGCCACGGCGCTCGGCGCGGTGGACGAGGGGCTGAGCGTGCTCATGGTGGAGAGCACGCCGAAATGGGGCGGCAACACCGCGATGTCCGGCGGCGGCCTCTGGCTCCCCAACAACCCGCTGATGCAAGCCGACCGGGCAGGCGACTCGCGCGAGGAGGCGCTCGCCTACATGGAGGCGACCATCGGCGAGTCGGGGCGCGCGAGCACCCGCGAGCGCAAGGAGGCTTTTGTCGACGGCGTCGCGGACCTCGTCGACACCGCCGCCAAGCATGGTCTGAAGTGGGCGCGTGCCAAGGACTATGCCGACTACTACCCCGAGAAGCCGGGCGGGAAGATCGGACGCGGGCTCGAGGTCGAGCCCTTCGACCTCAAGGCGATCGGCGACTGGTGGGAGTCCTGCCAGGCGCCCGCGGCGATGCCGATCAAGACCGATGACGTCTGGCTGCTCGGTCGCGCGTGGTCGACACCGGGCGGGATGGTGCGAGGCGCCCAGCTGGTCGGCCGAGTGGCTGCGGGTCTGGCCAAGGGCAAGAAGTTGGCCGGCATCGGGGCCGGCTTCGCGAGCGCGATGCTCGAGGCGGTCGTGGTCAAGGGGGGTGCGGACCTGTGGCTGGAGTCCCCGGCGACCTCGCTGATCCAGGACGGTGATGGCCGAGTCATTGGAAGCGTCATGCGCAAGGGTGGCCGTGACGTGCGCGTGGGCGCCACCCGCGGGGTCATGCTCGCCGGCGGTGGCTTCGACCACAACAAGGCCAAACGCCTTGAGTTGCAAGGGATCGAGGGCACGCCCAGTGGTGCTCCGGGCAACCTCGGCGGTCCGATCGCGATGGCGGCCGACATCGGTGCAGCACTCGAACTCATGGATGACGCCTGGTGGGGAGCCTCCCTCGAAGGCCTGCCGGGTGGCCCCGGCCCGGGGTTTCTCGTCGGGGAGCGGTCCTTCCCCTATTCGATGATCGTCGACGGCACTGGCGAACGCTTCGCCAACGAGTCGGAGTCCTATGTCGACCTCGGGCACCACATGCTCGAGCGAGTAGCGGCCTCCCGTGCGCACGGTGGCGAGGGTGACGCCCTCACCTTCTGGATGATCACGGACGCCCGGCACGCCCGCCGCTACCTGCGCTCCTTCGCGATGGACCCCAAGGCACTCAAGAAGCTCAAGGCCGCGGGCATCGTGCAGAGTGCCGACTCGATCGAGGCGCTCGCGGCCGGGATGGGCGTGCCGGCCGAGACCCTTCGAGCCAGCATCGAGCGCTTCAACGGCTTCGCCCGCAGTGGCGTCGACGGTGACTTCGGGCGCGGCAACTCCGCCTACGACCGCTACTACGGCGACCCCCTCGTGCGTCCGAACCCCAACCTCGGACCCCTCGAGAAGGCGCCCTTCCACGCCTATCGCATCGTCATCGGCGACCTCGGCACCAAGGGTGGCGTGGTCACCGACGCGGACGCGCGGGCGCTGCGGGAGGACGGGTCCGTCATCGAGGGGCTCTACGCCGCGGGCAACAACTCCGCCTCCGTCATGGGACGCACCTATCCCGGTCCCGGCTCGACGATCGGCCCGGCGACCGTCTTCGGTCTCCGTGGTGCCCGCCACATGGCCCGCGGCTGAGCGTCAGCCCGCGAGCGCGCTCGCGATGGCTGAATCTCCTCGGGCGGACATGCCTGATCGTGCTGGAGAGGAGATGTGTGATGTGGCCGTTATTGCTCATTGTGTCTACGCACAATGAGTAATAACGGCGAATTCAAGCCCGTTCCTCGTCGTCGCGCCGCTGCAGGTGTCCGCCGATTCCCCGCCGATTTCCCGCCGACGACCCGCTGACTGCCCGCCGACCAGGAGCTCAGGCCTCGGGTCAGGAGGGGTTCAGGGCTGCGGCCACGATGGCTTCGATGGCGAACTTGCTCGCCTCGCCCAACTCGACCCGCGTCGGGTCGAGCAGCCACTGCACCTGGAGTCCGTCCATGACTGCGAGGACCGCCGCGGCCGCGTGCTCGATCGCCGCCGTTTCCTTGACGCCACGCTCGGCACACAGCACCCGGAGCGCCTGCTCGGCCTCACCGCGCAGGGTCCGATAGCGCGCGACGAAGTAGTCCCGCGCCGGGTGGTCGTCGGTGACCGACTCAGCCGACAGCACGGCATACGCCTGGACGAGGCCGGCGCGCTGGGCGTTGAGGAAGGCCGTGCGCACCAGGTGCTCGAAGAACTCCGCACCATCGGGGATGTGCTTGGTGTCGAGGTCGGCCACATCGCTCTCGTCGCGATAGGTGAGGACCTCGAGCAGCAGGTTGTCCTTGGACCCGAAGTGATGGAGCACCCCGGCGTGGGTGATGCCGACGTGATCCGCGATCTCGGCCAGGGTGCCGCCCGCGTAGCCCTTGCTGCCGAAGATCTCGATGGCCGCCTTGAGGATGCTCGCAGCCACGGGCACCCCCATGGTCGTGGTGTTGTTGGCCTCCAAGCCCTTGGTGCTGCCGCCCTCTGCGCGCGAGGCTGCCGCCATCCTCTGGGTGGCCAACCCGGGCATGGAGGGTGGGACCGCGATCGCGGAGTTGCTGCTCGGCGAGATCGAGCCGGTCGGTCGCCTGCCGATCTCCTTCGCGGAGCATGTCGGTCAGCAGCCGACCTACTACAACCAGATCCGCGGACAGCACGGCAACCGATACGCCGACCTCACCCAGCGGACTGCCTTTGCCTTCGGCGAGGGACTGTCCTACACCACTGTCGACTACTCCGACGTTCACGTCGTCACCCCGACGGTGTCGCTCGGTGACGTGGTGCGGGCGCGAGTCACGGTCTCCAACAAGGGCACTCGACCGGCGATCGAGACGGTGCAGGTCTATGTCCGCGACGATGTCACCTCGGTGAGTTGGGCGGACAAGGAACTCAAGGTCTTCCGTCAGGTCGAGTTGGCTCCCGGAGAGTCGCGGGTGGTCGAACTCGAGGTGCCCGCCGCCGACTGCTCCATCGTCGATTCGGCCGGCCGGCGCATCGTGGAGCCAGGCCGCTTCGAGTTGCTCATCGGCCCATCCTCACGCGACGAGTCCCTGCTCTCGGCCCCCTTCGAGTTTCGACCCTGAGGGGAGGGTCGAAGCCAAGAGTGGTGTGTTTTCGCAATAGACCTCATTGTGTCTAGGCGCAATGAGGTCGATTGCGAAAACACATGACTCTTCGACGTTCTGGCCGAACTAGGATCGGTCCGATGGAACGACCTCGAGGGCGCCCCACCACGGGCCGGACGGCCATGCCGCCCCGGCCAACGGCCACCCGCCGCCTCGCCCTTCCGTGGCTCCTGCTCGGCCTGGCCTACGCCGCCGTTCTCTTCATCCTCGCTCGCACCCAAGGGCAGATCGAGTCTCCGCCAATGGCCTTCCTCTTCTTCATCGGGTCAGTGGGCGTGGTCCTCCTCGTGCTGCAGGCTCTCGTCGTCTGGGCCTATCGTCCGCTGTTCCCGCTGGCCTCTCAGGTGTCGATCCTGGCGATGATCCTCGCGCCGATCGGTCTGATCTTCATCATCGCCACAGCAGCCATGCTGCACGCCGACTCCCTCCTGAGCATGCGCAGTGCGCTGACAGCACTGGCTGTCTTCTTCGGCACGGCGCTCACCTTTGTCGCTGGCCTGATCTCCTACCGAGCCATCGAGCACCCCGACCGAGAGGAGCTGTGAATGTTCGACATCAGCACCTGTGACGAGAAGACCGCCTACGCGGCCGACCCGCTGCCCACCTTGGACGTCGATGTCCGCATCGCCGGTGAGGTCCCGGACACCGAACCCCTGCCCTTCGCCCTAGACCACGACGACACCCGACTCCTCCTCGGCACGAACTCCTCGCTCAGTCGATGCCTCCCTGCGCAGAGCAGCAAGGACCGCTTCGACACCTGGAACATGCCGATGGGCTACACCCAGCTCTACCTCTACGAGAAGCGCGCCGTCGCACTCGCCGGCGACCTGCTGCGACTCTGGCCGGCCCGCTACCTCCGGTCGTGCCACCTGATCGTCCCCACCGGCGGTGGTGGCCACCTTCAGTTGGGCGCGGCAACGCCCTACCGGTTTGCCGTGAGCCAGGCCATCACGCTCTCCCGACTCACCTCCGGCCCAGTCCTCCTGGTCGCGGAGGTCAGCCAGCAGACCTGGCACTGACCTGGCGCTGAGTGCGGACCCAGGCTGCCGGATCGGAATCCCAGTCTCGAGACTGTTCGTCGGAGAGGCTGCCCGCCGCTGTGCGAAGGGCCGCTGCCCGCTGGGCGTCCTCGACGGCGCGAAGCACGGCTCGGCGGACGAAGGCCGTGCGCTCCCCAGGCCGGGCGAGGCGGTCTACCTCCCGCACAACGTCGTCGTCGAGCTCTATGTGCACTCGCATGTGGAGACGTTAGCGCCAGAGACCCGGAATCCGGCGTCAGCGGAAGGTGGGTTGCCGTCCGAGGCTGCCGACCAACGATTCCCGGTATGCCGTGGAGCCGGCCTCGTCGTGCGCCGCCTTGGTCTCGGCGAGACGCTGGGTGAGCAGCTCATGGTCGGCCGACTGACCCACGCCCGACCGTCCGTCCTCGGACAGGAACGCCTCCAGGGCGCTCACCCCGGCCTCGGTCCGCGCGACCTCCTGCGCCTGAGCGGCAGCCAGCCGGGCGGCATACCAATCGCTGGCGAGCACCGACTCGCGCGTGAACATCGCCCGGAACTCCGGTGACTCCAGCGTGAGCCCATCGGCGGAGTGTCCGTCGGCCATGATCTCGAGAAGCGCTCTGACCGGTGGGCAGGCCGTCGAGACGGTGCCGTCCTTGAGGTAGGCGCGTGCGACCCGCTCGTGGGTCTCGACCATGACGTCGACCGAGTCGATGAAGACCTGAAGGTCTTGGGTCTCCGGGCGCAGGATGGCCTCGGTGAAGATCGCGTCGGGGTGCATGAAGATCCGGCCGAGGAAGGTCGTCGCGAAGGACTCGGTGATCCGGTAGCCGAGGCGGCTCGCGGCCACATGGTGCCCGTCGACCTCGATGTCCTCCACTCGCTCCAGATGTCCGGCCGCCAACAACGAAGCAGCAGAACGCTCCTCGGGCGTCATCCGCGCGAAGACCTCGGGCACGAGCAG